>CAYVVI010000046.1:0-11893 GCA_964455265.1 uncultured Flavobacteriales bacterium
TCCTCAATCGGAACGACTTCTAAAACACGCTCTATGGTTTGTTGCGTTATCATTTACTAAACAACGTATCCAAAACGACTACGCCTTCTTCGTTATAAAATTGCCATTGGCCTATTTTTTTTCCTTCACTGTATTTACCTGTAATCATTGGTTTACCTGTGCTTTCATGAAACACAATATACTCACCGTGCTCTACGCCATTTTTGTAATCACACTCGCTTGCTGGCGCACCTGTTGGGTGCCACGATTGCCATCTGCCTTCACGCTTTCCATTTACTTTAAGTCCTTTCATTTTAGGCAATCCATTTTTGTATAATTCTTGATATTCACCTGAGTAATTTTCAGGTTCTTTATCTGCAATAGGAATACCATTGTACGTTTCTACTTCTTTTTCTTGGTCAGTAAATTCAGTATTTTCTTCATTATTTGCACAGGATATAAGAGAGGCAAATAGTAATAAAGTAAGTAGCTGTTTAAACATAATTTTTGGCATTTATTTTTTTCTGTTAACGGTATATTCTACTAGTTGTTCTAAAGATTTTCTGGCATCATTTTCTGGTAATTCACGTAATAGTACTAGAGCCTCTTCTTTAAGCGTCATCATAGTTTTTTTGGTGTATTCAATGCCGCCTTTTTCTTTTACAAAAGCAATTACTTTAGCCACTTTTTCAGGATCTTCGTTGTGGTTTTTTATGTAGTTAATGATGGTGCGTTTTTCGCTTGAACTAGCTTGATTTAATGCATAAATAAGGGGTAAGGTCATTTTACGTTCTTTAATATCTATACCTGTTGGCTTACCAGTAATGGTGTTGGTTTCGTAATCAAACAAATCATCTTTTATTTGAAAAACCACGCCAATTTTTTCGCCCAATATCCACATTTTATTTACCAAGGTTGCATCATTGCTTACCGAAGCACATCCAGCTGCACAGCACGAAGCGATGAGCGAAGCAGTTTTTTTGGTGATGATGTCATAATAAACTTTTTCGGTGATGTCTAAACGCCTTGCTTTTTCAATTTGCAATAATTCACCTTCGCTCATTTGTTCTATCGCACGCGAAATAATTTCTAGCAAATCGAAATGTTTGTTATTGATTGATAACATCAAACTTTTAGACAACAAAAAATCGCCAACTAATACGGCAATTTTATTTTTCCATAGCGCATTTATCGAGAAAAATCCTCTGCGTAAGTTGGCATCATCTACTACATCATCGTGTACTAAAGTAGCGGTATGTATAAGCTCTATTAACGAAGCACCTGTGTAGGTTTTTTCGTTTATTTCACCTAGCATTTTGGCTGATAAAAACACAAACATAGGCCGCATTTGCTTTCCTTTACGCTTTATAATGTAATGCGTAATTTTATCCAACAAAGGCACTTGGCTTTTCATCGAAGACTTGAATTTGTCTTCAAATACGGCCATTTCTTTGTGAATGGGAGCTTGTATGTTGTCTAATACAGACATTAATGCGATACTTTTACAAGCCCATAGAATTTACTTTTTTCCATAAGCATGATGAGTTTGTTATTATGTGTTTTGTATGATAGTTTAGGTCTTAAAATTAAATTGTTTTTTTCATTTTTTAATTCTTTATAACTAACCATTCCAGTTTCTGTAACAACTACCTCGGTTATAACGCTTCTTTGAGGGAAGTTCATGTAGCGTAGATTTTGCTCTCTGTTTTTACTGTTATTGTTTTTGGGATGATCGTTAAAATAAATATACACGTTATTGTTTAAATAGTTTAAGGCGTAAGAAGAGAAATATCCGTAATCATTAACAGAGTATTGTTTTTTTGAAATTTTTTTATTCCATTCAATTTGTCCTTCTTCATCAACACTAACAACAATAATATCGTTGTAATAATACACTGTATTTAAATTGTAAAAGCCAGAATGTATATCGTTGAAATTTGAAATTGATTTTATGTATTGTTCGGCCACAAAAATAGCACCGCCATTAGGTTTTATTATAAAATGATCGAAATAAAATGAAGGCAATTCAGCACCTTTTTTTACGCGTCTTGGAGGTAAAAACTCCGACATGAAATTTTCAGAAAAAGCTTTCAACGATTTTTCTGTAGTTGAGTTTGTTGCTAAATCAATCGACAGAAAAAATGTTCCAGCAATGCTAAATGATTTATCGTTTGAGTAAAATCCGCCAACGTATAATTTGTTGTTAGGAGCTATCTCAAATGTGGCAGAAGTAATCCATTTTCCTGTTAGTCCGAGCTCAAATTCTTTAATCGATTTTGTAGCGTTATCGTAACGCATTAAAATAAATTTTTCAGCATTTTCAAAGGACTTTTCAGAATTCGTGTTTGCTAAAAAAAACACATTATTGTTGTGTAGTTTAATTTTTTCTAACGTGAAATTTTTTGATGGATAAGGCAATTCTAGGCGCTCTTTCCAAATGAGCTGCATGTTCTCATCGAATAAATACACTTCGTAGGTTTCATTTACATAGCGGTCGTATGGTGCTTGAGCAACGAGTAATAATTTTGATGAATCAGATGAAATGGTAAATTCGGGTGGTCTGTTGGTTTTTTCATAACCCATACTTGCCAGTACAATCGATGCAGATCTTGAATAATCATAAATCATAGCAGAAAGTTGATGGCTATTGCGGTTGTCAATTTCGTAGTAAACGTATGGTGTGTTGTTGTTTACAAATATTTGTTTGATGTTAATGTTGGCATTGCTTTCAGAAAAAGGCAGTTCAATAGGTATTGTATTTATTTTTTCTAAAGAAGTATTGAAAACATCTATTTCAAATTTTGTTGCTGAGAACAGCGGATTTTGACGTTTTAAAACATACACCATCGAATCATTTGACCCAATAATGCTACGCACATTTTCTTTATTCTGTAAACGAATGGATGGACTAAATACTGTGTTTTGTGCAAAAATTTGCAGTGTAAATATTGTAGTAAGCAGTATGTAAAAAAGCTTACGCATTGGAAGCAACTTTGTTTTTATTGGCAAGTTGACCACACGCAGCATCAATATCTTTACCTCTACTTCTTCTTACGTTTACAATTAAATTACGTTTTTCTAAATAGTTGGCAAAGGCATCTACTTTTTCTTTGTCCGCTTGTTGGAAATTACCTCCATCAATAGGATTGTATTCAATGATGTTTATCTTACAAGGAACATGTTTGCAAAACATTGCCAATTCCTGTGCGTCCATTAGCGTATCGTTAAAGTCTTTAAAAATAATGTATTCAAAAGTGATACGCATTTTGGTTTTGTTATAATAATATTTCAACGCCTCAGCCAATGCATCTAATGAGTTGGTTTCATTGATAGGCATTATTTCATTGCGTTTTTTATCATTAGCTGCATGTAGTGATAGCGCCAAGTTAAACTTCACTTGGTCGTCACCTAGTTTCATAATCATTTTGGCAATACCAGCAGTAGAAACAGTAATGCGTTTGGCCGACATACCTAATCCTTCTTCAGAAGTCAACATTTCTATAGATTCAAGCGTGTTGTTATAGTTTAGTAGTGGTTCGCCCATACCCATATAAACAATGTTAGATAGGGGAATGTTGTAATGCTCTTCGGACTGTTTTTTTATTTCTACTACTTGCTCAAAAATTTCATAGGGGTTTAGGTTGCGCATTCTTTTTAGTTGACCAGTAGCGCAAAATTTACACGTTAAGCTACAACCAACTTGTGATGAAATACAGGCCGTCATTCTGTTTGCTGTAGGAATAAGAACGCCTTCTACTACATTGCCATCGTATAATTTAAATGCAGATTTTATGGTTTTATCTTTACTTACTTGCTTGTCGGCAACTGTAAGTGTATGTATAACGAAATGCTCGTCTAGTAAAGAGCGCAGTGGTTTAGAAAGGTTGGTCATTTCGTCAAATGACTTTACATTTTTTTTCCATAACCATTCACGCATTTGTTTTGCGCGAAATGACTTTTCATTGTTTTCTTCTAAAAATACTTTGAGTTCGTCTAATGATAATTGCTTAATATCTTTCTTTTGCTCCATCTTCGCAAAGATAGTTAAGTAATTTGAGTTAATTGACAACAAAAAAGCCGCATATTTTATAGCGGCTTTATGTATAATTGAGTATTATGTGTTACTTGTCTAAATCGTCAAAGTCAACGCTGGTATAATCTTTTTCAGAATGGCCATTTGCCGAAGGCGCTTGTTGAATATGGTTGTCGCTACTTTTTAGAGTGTTAATTTTGTTAACAGTAGCCTGTAATCCTTCCATAAATTTTTCAAAGTCTTCTTTGTATAAAAAGATTTTGTGTTTTTCATAAAACGATTTACCATCGTCACTAAAACGTTTTTTGCTTTCGGTAATTGTAAGGTAATAATCGTTGCTCTTTGTTGCTTTTACATCAAAAAAATAGGTTCTCTTGCCCGCTCTCACCGACTCAGAGAAAATCTCTTCTTTATTGTTTGCCTCTTCCATAGTTTGTAGTTTTTTCTTATCACAATGTTAGTGATTTTTTGTTAAAAAAATAAAAAATATAAAAAAATCGTGTGGAATTTTATGACAATGCACATCTCACCATCAAATTCCTAAACAGTGTGTTATGCAAGCATTTAAAATTCAAAACGTATTTAAAGATCCAAGAGATTTTCAGGTCTTGTTTCATTCTTCATTCTTAATGTTGGGTGTGTGGTTTTTAGAATGGGATGCTAATATTTTAGCTTATGGCACCATTTTTTTATCTTGTATGCTAACACAGACAATAGGAATTGTCGCCTTAAATTTAAAGTGGGACTCAATAAAAAGTGCATTAATAACTGCTCTTGGTTTGTGCATAATTTTTAAAGCCAACATGCTTTCTACCTATTTTTTGGTTGGATTCTTATCAATAGCTGGCAAGTTTGTGTTGAAACACGATGGTAAGCATATTTTTAATCCTTCATTATTTGGCATAGTGGTATGTTTGTTACTTACTAATGATGCGTGGGTAAGTCCAGGACAATGGGGAAATAGCTGGGTTGTAGGCGCATTTTTAGCGGGAGCTGCATTATTAATGCTGTTTAAAGTGGGTCGAGTTGATATCAGCGTTGCATTTTTAGCTACACTCATGCTGTTAGAGTTTTCAAGAACGGTTCTTTACTTAGGCTGGGAAACAGAAGTTTTCTTTCATAAATTCACTAGTGGCACCATTTTGTTGTTTGCCTTTTTTATGATTACAGACCCAGTTACCTCACCAAAATCATCGAAAGGACGTATTATTTGGGGCATAATTGTAGCTGTTGTAACTTTCTTTTTAGGCAACTGGTTTCAAAACTACACAGCACCTATTTGGGCCATGTTTTTCTTAATGCCAATTATCGTTTTATTTAATAAATTATTCAAAGGTCAAGAGTTTTTTTGGCTGCCATTTTCTAAATCATCATCATTAACTCCTAAAACTATACAATTATGAAAAAGTTAGTATTATCAGTAGGTCTTGTAGCAGCTATGTTTGTTCAAGGACTTCCGTTTTGTGGTTTTTACGTTGCAAAAGCCGATGCCAATTTATTCAATAAAAAATCTCAAGTTATTTTGGTAAGAGATGGTAACTATACGGTAGTTACTATGAGTAGCGATTTTCAAGGTGACGTAAAAGATTTTGCTATGGTAGTGCCTGTTCCAACAGTGCTTCAGCGCCACGATATTAAAACTGTTAACCCAAATGTATTTTCAAAATTAGATAGCTATTCTGGTCCACGTTTGGTAGAATATTTTGATGAAAATCCGTGTGCGCCAAAAATCTATTATAACGACAATTATCCATCTATGTCAATGAGCGGAATGAAAGATGAGTCTATGAATGAAAGAAGCTCTGTGGCAAGGAAACAATACAAAGTAACCATCGAAGCCGAGTACAAAGTAGATGAATACGATATTTTAATTTTATCTGCTAAAGAATCGGATGGATTGAAGCGTTGGTTGATGGATAATGGCTATAAAATTCCTCAACAAGCAGAAGAAGTATTAGACCCATACATCAAATTTAACTTGAAATTTTTTGTAGTAAAAGTAAATGCAGAGCGTTTAAAAGCAAGTGGTTTTGAAACACTGAAACCGTTGCAAATAAAATACGAATCATCAAAATTTATGTTGCCTATTCGTTTGGGTATGGCTAACGCATCTGGAGAACAAGACATGATAGTGTATGCGCTTACCAAAACAGGACGTGTTGAGTGTACGAATTATCGCACAGTAAAAATCCCAACCGATAGAAACATACCCACGTTTGTGAAAGACCGTTTTGGAGATTTTTACGTGGATTTATTTGAAAAAGAATTTCAACATCAAGGAAAAAATGCTGTGTTTTTAGAATATGCATGGAATGTATCACCAAATTGGAACGGAATGAAATGCGACCCATGTGTTGGCAATCCACCTATTTTTGATGACTTAGCACAAGCAGGCGTATTTTGGAACATGAATGCAGAGCAAGTATTTTTTACACGTTTACACGTGCGTTATGCAAGAGATAAATTTCCGCAAGATTTATTGTTTCAAGTTACACCCAATAGAGAAAATTTTCAAGGCAGATATGTAATGACACACCTAGCGCAAGGTAATTTAGATTGCGATGCTGGGCAGCAATATTTGCACAGTGTTGTTGATAGAAGCAGAAAAGAATTAGACGAATTGGCGGTGCTTACTGGTTGGGATACTAAAAAATACGAGTGGTATGTACAACAACATCAAAGCAGATTAAAAGAAGACAGAACTAAACGCAACACCATTTTACCTATCTCGATAGACACTAAAAAACCAGACGATTGGTGGACAAAGGTTATTTTTTCATTGTCATTGATTGCTTTTATTATTGGGCTGTTGGTTTTGGCTAAACCAAAGTACAAACCTGTAGGTTAAAACAAAAAAAACTCCCAAACTACTTTTAGCTTGGGAGTTTTTTTACTGTTTCAAATCGTTAGAAATAACGTAGAGCATTAAAATAAGGGCGGAGTAAAGTAGGGTTAAAAACAACGTTCTTCTTTTCATAATAAATAGAGATTGAATTTAAACCAAGACGCAAAAGAATATAAAAACGTTGCAAGCAAGCTACGTTAATTTTTCTTCTAAAAGCTGTTTTTGATAAAGCTCTTTATACAAACCCTCCTGTTTTAAAAGCTCCTCGTGGGTGCCTTCTTGAATGATCTTACCTTCATCTAAAACAATAATTTTATCGGCATTCATAATAGATGAAATGCGATGGCTGATGATGATTGATGTGCGTTCTTTCATCACTTCGTTGAGGTTGCGCATTATTTTTTCTTCCGTTTCTGTGTCAACGGCACTTAAGCAATCATCAAAAATGAGGATAGGTGCTTTGCGCATAACCGCACGAGCAATAGATACGCGCTGCTTTTGTCCACCAGAAAGTGTAATGCCACGCTCACCCAACAATGTTTCGTATTGATGTTTGAAGTCAACAATGTTTTTGTGCACATCTGCTGTTTGAGCAGCGCTTATAATGTCGTTTTGATTAACGTTTTCTTCATTGGTTAAGCCAAAAGCAATGTTGTTTTCAATAGTGTCAGAAAATAAAAACACTTCTTGCGGCACGTAGCCAATACTATTTCTAAGTTCGGTAATATCTATGTTTTTTACATCCCTGCCATTTATAACTATTTGCCCATCGGTTGTGTCGTATAAGCGCCCAATCAAATTAGCAATGGTAGATTTTCCCGAACCAATTTTTCCTGTAAATGCGGTTACTTTATTTTTTTCAATGGTAAACGAAATATTTTTTAATGCCTTAATTCCTGAGTCGGGATAAACAAACGAAACATGTTCAAAGGCAATGTCTCCATTCACAAACGGAGCAGCATTTTCTGCGTTTTCAATATCTGATTTTTGGTTTAAAAATTCATTGATGCGTTCTTGTGAAGCAGCTGCTCGTTGAATGATAGACGTTATCCAACCCACAGACGCAAAGGGCCACGTAAGCATGTTGATATAAATTACAAATTGAGCAATATCGCCATAATCCAACTCACCACTAATCACTTTTAACCCTCCAATGTAGATGGTTAAAATGGTACTTAACCCAATTAACACCATAATTATTGGCATAAAAAACGCCTGCGTTTTTGCTAAGGATACAGATGCATCTTTATAGTCGTCTGTTTCTTCTTCAAAGCTTTCAATTCTGTACTTTTCACGGTTATATGCTTTAATTACGCGAATGCCTGAAAATGCTTCTTGCACAAACGTAGATAGCCCCGATTGTTTTCTTTGCACACGTTCACTTTTCTTATTAATCTGGTTGGATATGTAATAAATCAGTAGTGTCAAAACAGGGAGAGGAGAGAGCACATAAATAGTGAGTTCAGCATTTTTGTAAAGCATGTAAGGTACCACCGTTAAAAAGAGAATAACCAAGTTAATGGTGTACATAATACCAGGTCCCAAATACATGCGCACTTTTGATACATCTTCGCTAATGCGATTCATAATATCACCCGTACGGTTGCGTTTGTAAAACGACAAACTTAAACGTTGGTAGTGGTCGTAAATTTCATTTTTTAAATCGTACTCAATATGACGACTCATAATAATGATGGTTTGTCGTTGAAAAAATGTGAACAAGCCCTTTATCAAAGAATAGAGAATATATAATCCGCCTAAAAATAAGGCATCAAACCAAAGTGATTCAAACAATTTACTAGGGTCTTCTAGTTTGCCAGCTTTCTGCAATTTATCAGTAACCAAGTCAATGGCATCATCAACTACTTTAGGCATTAATACAGCAAAAATGTTTGCAGCGATAATAAATATTATCCCCCAGAACACATGCCACTTGTATTTCCTTAAATATTTATTTAGATATGCCAGAGATTTCATGCAAAATATGCTAATTTTGTAAGCGATTGCGAACCGAACGCAAATGTAGCATTAAATCAATTGAATTAAAGAATAAAATGAAATTAGACGTAGTAAACAAAAGTGATGTAGCAAACAATAACGTAATCGAGCTTATGACTAGTATGGAGCACGAACAAGTGTTGTTTTGCCAAGATAAAGCCACAGGGCTTAAAGCAATTATTGCAGTACACAACACTGTGCTTGGACCAGCTTTAGGTGGTACACGCATGTGGATGTATAACAACGAGCAAGAAGCATTAACAGATGTATTGCGCCTTTCGCGTGGTATGACATACAAAAACTCTGTAGCAGGATTAAACTTGGGTGGAGGAAAAGCCGTAATCATTGGTAATTCTAAAACCGATAAATCCGAAGCATTGTTCAGACGATTTGGAAAATTTGTAAATAGCTTAGCAGGAAAATATATTACTGCCGAAGATGTGGGCATCAATCCAAAAGATATGACCTATGTAAATATGGAAACCAACCATGTGGCTGGTCTTCCTGGTAAAAGTGGCGACCCATCACCAGTTACTGCATATGGTGTGTATGTAGGTATGAAAGCCGCTGCTAAATTGCATTCTGGTTCAGATAGTTTAGCAGGAAAAAAAGTAGCCGTTCAAGGCGTAGGTCACGTAGGTGAATATTTAGTAAAACACTTGATAAAAGAAGGAGCAAAAGTTACTATTACAGATATTAATGAAGAAGCACTAGCACGCATTTCTAAAGAATATGGTTGTGCAGTAGTAGCTCCAAATGCTATTTACGATGTGGATATGGATATTTATGCTCCATGTGCATTAGGTGCTACGGTTAATGACGATACCTTAGCAAAAATGAATTGCTCAATTATTTGCGGAGCGGCAAACAATCAATTAGCTAATGAAAAAATTCACGGACAAGCAGTAATTGACAAAGGCATTATTTATGCGCCAGATTTTGTGGTAAATGCTGGTGGCGTAATCAACGTATATTCAGAAGTTGCTGGCTTATCATCAGAATGGGCGATGAGCAAAGCAGAAGATATTTACAACACGACATTTAATATTTTAAAGACATCACAAGAAAAAGGGATGCCAACTTACAAAATTGCCAACGAAGCAGCAGAGCAGCGCATTGCAGCCATTGCCAACGTTAAGCAATATTTATAGTAAATTAATTTTTTATAGAAAGGAAAGACAAACGTGTCAGGAATACTTACAAGACGTCACATTCGCATTAAAGTTTTGCAAACATTGTATGCACACTTTAGATCGGATAATGAAAATTATTTATCAGCAGAAAAAGAGCTGTTTTTTAGCATCAACAAGATGTACGATATGTACTTCTACTATTTGCTTATTTTTGATGAGCTCGTAAGTTTGGCTAAACATCGAATTGAAGAAGGAAAAATTAAGCGACTTCCCAATCCAGAAGATTTAAACCCAAATTTAAAGTTTGTAGAAAACAAAATGTTCGCTATGCTACAAACCAATCGTGCTCTAGCAGAAAAGGCAAAACAGCGCAAAATAAATTGGGTAGGCGAGCAGGATGTTTTGAAAAAACTTTTTAAAGAAGTGCGCGAGTGTTCTGAATACAGAGAGTATATGGAAACACGCACATCTTCGTTTGAAGAAGACAAAGCATTTGCCGTAAAACTCTTCAAAAAAACCATTGCCAATTTCGAGTCTTTACATCAGTTATTTGAAGAAAGAAGTGTATATTGGGTAGATGACATTGACCTTATTTGCTCAATGGTTATTAAAACACTTAAACAATTTACAGAAGCATCAGATGAATTTGAGCCATTGTTGCCTCTTTATAAAGAAGATGATGACGAAGAAGAATTTGCGAAAATCTTGTTGCGAAAAACCATTATAGATGACGCAAATAACTCAAGAGAAATTGATGAGCGCACAAAAAACTGGGAGATGGACCGTATTGCTACAATGGATGTTATTTTAATGAAAATGGCAATTACCGAAGCAAAAGAATTCAACCAAATTCCTCTAAAAGTAACGCTTAACGAGTACATCGAATTATCTAAATTTTATAGCACACCTAAAAGCAGTTTATTTATCAATGGTATTTTAGATAAAATTTTTGCTGACATGAAAAAATCAGGAGAAATTGTAAAAGTAGGAAGAGGACTTATTGATTAATTACGAATTAAAAATTTAATTGTCTCTCTTTGGAGAGGGATTAAGGGAGAGGAAAAATGAAAAGAATAATTATCATAGCATCAGCATTAGTGATGATTTTATCTTGCCAAAATACCGACAAGAAAGAAGTAAACACCACTGTTTCTGTAGATATTTTGGACAATGAAAATCCACCAGTAATGGTATTTGAGCAAGATGAATTTGACTTCGGAAAAATTGCTCAAGCTCAAAAAGTGATGCACACATTTAAATTCAAAAACACAGGAAAATCAGATTTGGTAATAATGAGTGTAAAACCAACATGTGGTTGCACTGTACCTAGCGATTGGCCTAAAAACCCCATTAAACCAGGTGAATCAGGTGAGATAAAAGTAGAATATGACGGTAGTGGAAATGGTGTGGTGAAAAAGCTCATCACAGTTAATGCCAATACAAAACCATCTTACAATAAATTATATTTAAAAGGAGAGGTAATAGGACCTCAATAAATTTCAAAAACAAAAAAAGTATGTTATCAATTTTATTACAAGCAGAACCACAAGGCGGATTTCCAATGCAATCTATCATTATGATGGTATTGATTTTTGGTGTATTTTATTTCTTTATGATTCGTCCGCAAGCTAAAAAGCAAAAAGAACTTAAAAAGTATAGAGAAAACATTCAAAAAGGCGATGTAGTAGTTACCATTGGTGGAATTCACGGAAAAATTACCGAAGTGAAAGATACTACGGTGACGGTAAAAATTGCTGAGGGCACTGAAATTAAGTTAGAGAAATCTGCTATTTCGCTAGATGCTACCAGCCAATTAGCTGCGCAAGCAAAATAATTTTTTATGACCATATTAGGAGTTACTGGAGGTATTGGTAGCGGAAAAACTACGGTTTGCAAGCTATTTGA
>CAYVVI010000047.1:0-11851 GCA_964455265.1 uncultured Flavobacteriales bacterium
GATTTAATCAACAGAGTTAAATCTCATTAATTCAATTAATTACTTTTAAAATTGTTAATAAGGTGTCTTTTTTGTTAATAACTGTAACTATTTATGGTTTATAGACGTTTAACCCTGTCCTAACCATTTGGTTTTAAAACAAAAAGACATGAAACATTATTTACTTTCTGGCCTACTTTTACTGAGTACTGCTTCTTTTGCTGGTTCAACCACCACAAAAAATGTACATCTAAAAAGTGGAGTATGCACCATTTTAGATGTTGTAGTATCGCCCGATGGAAAAATTACTTGGAAAACCAATAACGAACCCGAAAACACCACCTACGCCATTCAGCAATTTAAGTGGGGACAATGGGTAACTACCAAAAAAGTGGAAGGCAAAGGCGCCAACCAAACCCAAGAATACACAGATAAAGTGTTTTTAACCTCTGGGGTAAATAAATTTAGAGTGGTTACCTATTATTTATTTCAACCTCCTATCACGAGCGAAGAAATTACTGTGGTTAGTTCTAAAAAAGTAGTTACTTCAGAACTGAACAACAAAAGCAAACAAATCATATTTAGTGACGAAACCTATTATGTGGTTAAAAACAAATTTGGTGAAAATGTGATGGAGGGAATTGGAAATTCTGTAAATTTGAAACAATTAGACAAAGGAAACTATATTGTTTGCTTTGACAACTCTTATAAAGACATTACTATTTGAACTCTACTCTAAGATATCTACTTTTAATAAGTGCTGTGTTATATTTTAGCACAGCATTTTTTTTATCGTGTAAAAAGAACATGCCCATTATTATAAACGTAGTTGGTAAAGTTTCAGACCCCAACCAAAACAACAAAGCTGTGCAAAACGCCACTATCGCTATTTATTCAAAGAAAGTTTCTGGTGGAAGTTTTAGCAATAACTATGCACTTATTACAAGTGTTACAAGTAGCTCAAGTGGAAATTACGAACTCAATTTTGAAAGAGAAAATGCCATCGACTACAAGATTGTAATATCTAAAGAGAATTATTTTAGTACCGATGAAATAATAAATTCCGATGAGTTTTCTACCGAATCTAACAATGTCATCAATTATAATTTATATCCCAAGGCATGGGTAAAGTTTAGAATTATAAACGACAAGCCTGTGAACAATGATGATAGAGTTGACTTCAACTACTTAAATAGTGATTTACTTCAAGATTGCGAAAGCTGCTGTACTTCTCAAATAAAAACATTTTTTGGAGAAGTAGTGGACGAAACCTTCATGTGCGAAACATGGGCATTTAAAACTATTGGCTACCAAGCATTGGTTACAAAACTTAATCTTGGGACGGTAAAAAACGGCTCGTTTAGTACTTCTCAAGGCGACACAACATTTGTAACCTTCGCCTATTAGTTGTACTTTCGCTTTGCAAACTCATCGTATATGCTTAGCAACCCCGAAGAAACTTACAAGCAAAAGGCCTCTCTCATTTTTTTGTTGATTAAAACAGCACAAGCCGATAATGAAGAGCAACAAATTGAATGGTTATTTATTGAGGAAGTAGCCAATAAACTTCAACTATCAAATGTGCAACTGATAGAGATTAAGCAAGAAAAAAACTTACAGCTATCAATACCCAAAACCGAAAACGACCGCATTTACTTCTTTTTTCATTGCCTTCAATTGGTTGAACTCGATAAAAAAATTACATCTTCAGAAATTGATTTATTAAAAAAAATCGGCTTTAAATTAGGGTTAAACCCTATGCTGGTAAACGACTTGGTTGCTCTTTACATCAATCATTTAGGCAAGCAGATTAATCCTTCATTAGTAGAACAAATTATCAAAAAGTATTTGAATTAATGAGCAGTATTGGTCAAAAAATAGCAGCAATAAAAAACGAATTGCCACCAAACGTAACGTTAGTTGCTGTTTCTAAAACCAAACCCAACGAAGCCATTTTAGAGGCCTATCAGAGCGGACAAAAGGAATTTGGAGAAAACAAAGTACAAGAATTGGTTGCTAAATACGAAGCACTTCCTAAAGATATTGAATGGCATTTAATTGGTCACTTGCAAAGCAACAAGGTAAAATACATAGCACCGTTTGTTGCGTTAATTCATGCGGTTGATAGTTTAAAGTTGCTTAAAGAAATAGACAAACAGGCAGAGAAAAATAATCGAGTTATTGACTGCTTGCTTCAATTTCATATTGCTAAAGAAGATACCAAATTTGGGTTAGACATGAACGAAGCCAACGAATTGTTATCTAGCCGTGAATATCAATCTATGAAAAATATTCGCGTTGTTGGGATGATGGGTATGGCTACATTTACTGAAAATACTGAGCAAATTGCCCAAGAATTTACCCAGCTCAAATCAATTTTTGATGGTTTGAAAAACACCTTTTTTAAAGACCAGTCCATGTTTAAAGAGGTATCAATGGGTATGAGTGGCGACTACAAAATTGCCGTACAATGTGGCTCTACAATGGTGCGTATAGGTAGTACTATTTTTGGAGAGAGATAAGTATCAGTTAAATGCACTAACAAAACTGACCATCGTCAGTAAAAAAACGTATTGCAAACTTTAGTTTTGCCCTCACGATGTTTTTAAATCAAGAAATTTCGCTCATTAGAAAATACAACATTCCTGGTCCACGGTACACCAGCTACCCTACTGTTCCGTTTTGGGAAGAGCAAAATTTTAATGCTAACGAATGGAAAAACTCTCTACTCAAAAACGTTGAGCAGTTTAACGAGCAAGGCATTAGCTTATACATACACCTCCCCTTTTGCGAAAGTTTATGCACGTTTTGTGGTTGCCATAAGCGCATTACCAAACGCCATGATGTGGAAGAACCTTATATTGATACCCTTCTAAAAGAATGGAAATTATATCTAAATCTTTTTCCTGAAAAGCCCATTGTAAAAGAGATTCATTTAGGTGGAGGCACACCCACATTTTTTTCTGCAATCCATCTCGAAAAATTAATCCATGGGATTTTACAGCATTGTATTTTAAGCGATGATTTTGAATTTAGCTTTGAAGGTCATCCTAAGAACACCACCAAAGAACATCTACAAAGCTTATACAAATTAGGATTTACGCGCGTAAGTTTTGGGGTGCAAGATTATGACGAAACCGTTCAAAAAGCCATCAACCGCATACAACCTTTTGAAGATGTAAAACGTGTAACCGAGTGGGCACGAGAAATTGGATATACTTCGGTGAGTCACGATTTGGTGTTTGGTTTGCCTCATCAAACACTTGAAGGTATTAAAAAAACCATTGCACTTACCAACACACTTCGCCCCGATAGAATTTCGTACTACAGCTATGCACATGTACCATGGATAAAGGGTTTGGGGCAACGTGGTTTCAAAGATGAAGACCTTCCAAAGGATGAAGTAAAACGTGCGCTTTACGAAAGTGGAAAAGCATTATTTATTGAAAATGGTTACGATGAAATAGGCATGGATCATTTTGCACTGCCGCACGATGGCTTGCATCAAGCGTTTACTAACGGAACGCTTCACCGCAATTTTATGGGCTACACCACTACCAACACAAAGCTTATGATTGGCTTAGGCATGAGTGCCATTAGTGACTCGTGGTTTAGCTTTGCGCAAAACGAAAAATCTGTAGAGGACTATCAACAACGCGTTAATGAAGGCGAGTTACCTGTGTTTCGTGGGCATCACTTAAATGATGAAGACTTAATTATTCGCCAGCACATACTCAACATTATGTGTCGCTTTTCTACCTCTTGGGAAAAGCCAGATGAAACGTTTAAAGAACTTGCAATGGTTCAAGAAAAATTACGGGAAATGGAACACGATGGTTTGGTTGTACTATCGCCTACATCGCTTACCGTTACTGAAAAAGGAAAGCCGTTTGTGCGCAACATTTGCATGGCATTCGATTTGCGTTTAATGCGCAAACAACCTACCACTCAAGTATTTTCTATGACGATTTAATACAGCATTTGGGCTGTGTGTTTATTATGTCCGTATATTTGACGCGAATTTAAACTCCTTGGTAAGTAATAATGAAAACAACCTACTTTGATTTAATTGACCAAACATTCGATTTTCCACAAGAAGAATTTAAAGTAACGGAAGATGGCGAATTAGAATGGCATGGTATTCCGCTTATTGATTTGGTAGAAGAATATGGCTCTCCTTTAAGGTTGTCGTATTTACCAAAAATATCCTCTCAAATTGAGCGTGCGCGTAGGTATTTCAATGTGGCTATGGCAAAAACCGACTACAAAGGAAAATACATTTATTGCTACTGTACCAAAAGTTCGCACTTTAAGTTTGTAATTCAAGAAGCACTTAAAAACGATATTCACTTAGAAACGTCATCTGCTTACGATATTGAAATTATTGAGCGATTGCATAAAGAGGGCTTATTTGATAAAGACCGTTACATTTTATTTAACGGTTGCAAAAATCAAAAATACTACAACAAAATTGCAGGGCTTATCAATGCAGGATTTTCTAATGCTATATTGATTATTGACAATCTTTACGAATTAGAAAAAATTGAAGAGTTGGTTACCTCACCATTTAAAATTGGTTTGCGTATTGCTGCCGAGGAAGACCCACGCTTCGACTTCTATACCTCTCGCTTAGGTATTGGCTACAAAGATATTGTGCCTTACTACAAAAATCACATTCAAGATAACAAACAGTACGACTTAAAAATACTTCACTTCTTTATCAATACAGGGATAAACGACAACGCCTACTATTGGAACGAGTTGAGCAAATGCGTAAAGGTGTATTGCGATTTAAAAAAGATTTGTCCTTCGTTAGATTCGTTAGATATTGGCGGTGGACTACCCATTAAAAATTCGTTAGCATTTAACTTTGATTACGAGTACATGATTGAAGAAATCATTTCTCAAATTAAAACCATGTGCGAAGATGAAGGCGTGCCAGAGCCCAACATCATTACAGAGTTTGGCTCGTTTACCGTAGGTGAAAGTGGCGCCATTATTTATTCTATTTTGAAGCAAAAACGCCAAAACGACCGTGAGTTGTGGAACATGATAGACAGCTCGTTTATGACTACCCTACCCGATTCGTGGGCTATTAGCAAGAAGTTTATTTTATTGCCTATAAACAATTGGCACGAAACTTACGAACGTGTGTTTTTAGGAGGTATCACTTGCGATAGTGACGATTACTACAACTCAGAGCAACATAGCAACGCCATTTACTTGCCCAAATACCGCAAAAACCGGATGCAGTATATTGGCTTCTTTAACACGGGTGCTTACCAAGAAACCTTAGGTGGTTATGGTGGTATACAGCATTGTTTAACGCCTCAGCCGCGCCACTTGTTGGTGAGTAAAGACAAACAAGGCAACGTTACCACCGAGCTATTTGGCGAAGAACAATCTGCTGACCAAATGCTAAAAATATTGGGCTACTAGCCATAGTATGGTAGAATTTTAGAAGGTTAGAATACCAGAACTTAAAATTAAACACTTAACAACCCCTCCGCAAGAGGGGTTGTTTGTTTTTGGGGATTTTGTATATTTGGTGAAGGTAATCGAAAAAAAATATTTTGAAAGAAGAATTAAAAATTAGCTATAAATAATTTATCTTCAATAACCTATAGCTCGACCATATGGAAAAACAATATGAAATACACAAAAATTTAATCGTACTCAGAGTTAAGAAAGCTCCTTTGTTTATTAGATCGGTTATGTTCTTTTTCACTTTTTTATTCTTTGTACTTCCTTTGACGGGAATGATTTTAGGACTATCTATGGGTACAAGTATACACATTGGATATTTATTTGGGTTATTAATTTTTGGATTATTAGGATTCTATATGCTACGTTTATCATTATGGAACACTTATGGGAAAGAAACAATCACATTCAATCAAGAAAACATAACATATTTAGCTGATTACGGATGGTTTAAGGATGGGGAAAATCAAAAGGAAATTAAAGCACCCAGAGTTTATTCAGTTAAACAAATCGGCTATGAAGACGAAAATAAAGGAGTACTTGTTATTGGATTAGACGACCCTATAGTCTGCGTAACAAAGATGCCGAATATTGAACTCGAAGAGTTAATTGATAAATTAAATGATTTAGATAATGTTAGGTAAAAAAACAGCATATGTTTAAACTTAAGTAAGGCTTCTCTTTTCCTATCTCAGAACCGTTAAAAAATCCCCACACACCAAGTGCATATCTTCACGCACAGCGTGAGCGATGTTTTTCGGTGGTTAAGCCCTCGTTTAAATTAAAAAGTTTACTCTACTAATGAACTAATAAACCAATCCCCTACACCCCAATTTCTTCTTTACATGCTTTAATAATGGCAAGTGCGCCATCTAAGTCAGAGCTTTCAGAATAAATGCGCAACACGGGCTCGGTTCCAGAGGTGCGAATCATCAACCATTGGTCGTTATTAAAGAAATATTTTACACCGTCTGTTTTATCAATACGCTCCACAATGTAGTTGCCAAATTTGGTATAAGCATCGTTGTTACACGCTGTCATCACTTCTTGTTTCTTGCTTTCTGAAATGTGTAAATCATCTCTCCAGTATTTAAACTCTCCTACCAAACTGTAAACTTCGTTGATTAATTCTTCTAAAGATTTGCCTGTTTTTGCCATGTATTCCCAAATGACTAAGCCCATCCAAATACCGTCACGCTCTGGTATGTGGCCTTTAATGGCTATACCTCCAGACTCTTCACCACCAATCAACACATCTTCTTCTACCATGCGGGTAGCAATGTATTTAAAGCCAATTTTTAAGGTATCGCACTCTACACCCCATTGTTTGGCTAGTTTTTCTACACGTGGTGTTACAGAAGCGGCAATGCACACCTTACCACGCATTTGTTTGTAGGTGTACAAATAATGAAACAACAATAAAATAATGTGATGAGAATCTACAAACTCGCCTTTGCTGTTGTATAGTCCTATCCTATCAGCATCGCCATCTGTTGCTAAGCCACAATCTATGTTGCCGCTATTTTTTATCAATTCAGAAAACTCAATAAGGTTTTTGTGAATGGGCTCTGGTGCTTGCCCCATAAACGAAGGGTTGTAGTCGCAATGTAAAAAAGTTGTTTTAGGTAAAATACGCTTTAACACGTTTTGACCAGCGCCATACATGGCATCGTAAGCCAAGCGAAGTCCGCTATTTTTAATGAGTTCAATGTCAAAATTCTTTTTAACGTGTTCTACGTAAAGCGTTTCTAAATCTACATATTCTACCTTACCTTGCTTTACTAAGTCTGCTACAGATACGCTCAAATCTTCAGCATGCACATCAGGGATGATGTCTTCCACTTCTTGTACTTTTTCGGGAGCTAGTGGCCCACCAAAGTGCGCTTTTAACTTATAACCATTGTATGATGGCGGGTTGTGACTAGCCGTAAGTACCACGCCCAAAGATGCACCGTAATGCTTGGTTCCTAACGACACCATGGGTGTAGAAACAAACCCTTTCGCCAACAACACCTTTATACCATGTGCTGCAAAAACCTTAGTGGCTGTTTCGGCAAATAATTCACCCGCAAAGCGGCAATCGTGGCCTACTACTACGGTGTGTGTATCATAATTTTTCTTTAGCCATTGTGCAGTAGCTACGGTTACTCTGGCTACGTTATCTACTGTAAATTCTTGCGCAATGATGGCTCTCCACCCGTCTGTTCCAAATTTAATTTTTGTCATTCTGTTCTTTACTTTCGTTAATCTTAATGTTATACCAGTCTATTTTTCTTGAGAAATACATCACTATTGACAACACAATAAACATTCCCACACTTCCTATTAATAAAGCATAATCTTCTAACTGAATTATGGTGAAAATGAATGTGTAAAGTATAAGCAAAATACCAAAAATCAAGAGCGATATTTTGTTGGATTTCAAAATGGCTTTTGTGTATCCAGTAACCAGCAGCAATGTAAGTACGGTTGCCGAAATGTAGGCAGTGTTAAATTTAATGTGCTCACTAAACGATAATAACAGAGAGTAAAACACAATAAGCGCAACACCTACTAGCAAGTACTGTATGGGATGAATAAATACACGATTCAATATCTCTACAAAAAAGAACACCAAAAATGTAAGCACGATAAACAAGATAGAATAATTGGCAACGCGGTACGATTTTTTGTAACTATCTACGGGTAACAATAGGTCTGTACCGAAATGGTTTTCTGAAATAGAATGTTCACTATTAGCAAAGCTTTGAGGAAAGTTTCTATTTAAGTGTAAGATGTTCCAATGTGCATTAAAACCAGTATCTGAGACTTCTCTTGAATCAGGTAAATATGTTCCTGTAAAACTTGGCGTAGTCCATTTTGATAAAAGATGTACGTCTGTTGTTTTACCTACTGGCGTGAAATATAAGTGCTGACTTCCTTTTAAGGACAACGTAAATGAAAAATTGTAAGACGTTGAATCATCATCTTTAACCAAAACAGGAGCATTTACGCCAGTGTATACTAAATCAGTAGAAGACACTCCCGAGTTGAAGGAAAGCTTTTGATTGTTCCAATTCAATTCAACTTGATTTTCTATTCCTTTTAAGTCTGATATACCAATGTTTAATGTGGCTTTATCAAAATGGATGTTGCTTCTATTTACATCATGTTGCCTCAAATCTAAAGCATTAAAATTTCCACTCATGGTGAATTCAGATTCGTAAACAACAATTTCATAGATTCCTCTTTCACGCTTTTCAGGAAATATTTCTCCTTCTACATCAAGGGTTTCTGGTAAAAAATAAAGCCACTCTCTAATCTTTACAACTTTCTCTATAGAGTCATTTTCAGAACGTTGCTTTACATATTTATCGTAAGGTATAGCTATATATGGACCAATTATTTTTTGACCCTCACCCCACTTTTCACTTACTTCACTTATGGCATCTTTCTGTACATTTTCCCGTTCTTTAACCAACCCCTTTACCATAGTAGCTGGAATTAACAGAACCACCACCAAGATAAAAATGATGGCAATTTTGAACATGATGTTTGTCTTTAAGCTTTTCATAGTTGTAATTTTTAGAAGTTAAACAAAGCTACAAATTATCGTTTAATATTTCGTTTGTCTAAAGCTCTGCTATATTCTTTGGCGTAAATTAAATGCTGTGCATAGTTTGATGCAAAATTATGATATCCTGAAAAATCGGGTTTGGCACACATGTAAATATAGTTGTGTTTTTCTGCATTAAGTACGGCATCTAAAGCACTTATCTCTGGTAAATTGATGGGTCCAGGAGGCAAACCCGAGTATTTATAAGTGTTGTAGGGAGATTCGATGTCTTTATCTTTATTAAGCACACGGTTGATAGTAAAATCGCCCATGGCAAAAATTAGCGTAGGGTCTGATTGTAGAGGCATACCCAAGCGCAAACGGTTAAGATACAGTCCTGCAATGCGTGGCTGCTCATCTCTATGCCTTGATTGCTCTGCTTGAACAATAGATGCCAACACCGCCACTTTAGATTGACTTAAACCCACATTTTTGGCTTTTTGCTTACGCTCTTCATTCCAAAATTGCTTGTACTCGTCTGCCATGCGCTGCATCACTTCTTCTGCAGAAGTATTCCACTGCATACGGTAGGTGTTGGGAATAAACATGGTTAAAATGGTTTCTTTGGTAAAGCCATATTTACTTGTAAACTGTTCATCGTTAAGGAGAGTGAGTATTTGCTCATCGGTAGCTTCAATGTTTTCTGCTAGTTGTTTGCAAAGCTCTTTCTTTAACCGAATGGTATTAAAGGTTACATTCACTTCTTTGCGCCCAAAACCACCCCTTAATTCGGTAATGATGTCTTTGTTGCTCATCCCTTGGTTAAGGATGTATTTACCCGCCAACACCTTACTCCCAGCGTAATTCATGCGTGAGCCAACAAATTGTAGCTTTTTAATATCCTTAACATAGCCATCCGCCAATATCTCATAAACATCCTGCTCGGTTGAGTTAGACGGAATAAACAACGCTTTTTTATCTTCGGTAAAAGATGTATTGGGCTTGTATGCCAACAAATATAAGCGAATGTAAGGATAGGCAATGTATGCGCCAACCGCCAGTCCAGCCAAAAATAAAACAACAAATAGCTTTCTAATCATTTAATAATTGTAAAAATAGTTCGTCTTTATATCCTTGAGGAGTTTTTATCCACTGCGCTTTAGTACCTGTTATTTTGAATCCTTTGCTGGTAAACAAGCCTATACTTTCTTGGTTATCACTTAGAATATTGCAAAACAACCCCCTTAGCATGAGGTGGTTAAAACTGTAATCTATCAACAATTCAAGCGCCTCTTTAGCGAAGCCCTTACCTCTGTTAATGGGTTCGGCTATTAAAATTCCTACACCTGCACGCTGGTGAAAGCCATCGTAATCAAACAAATCAATTGCCCCAACCGCTTGTTTATCGTGCGTTTCAATAATAAAGCGTATTTGTTTGGCCAAATAAATGTCTTGCGCAGAATTGACGTATTTCTCAATCAAATGCTTAGAGAAAGGCACTAAGGTATTGCTCACCTTCCAGTTATCGGGGTTGTTTTCCCATTTAAAAATGAGGTCAGCATCGGCAGGTTCTAAGCTCCTCAACTGAATGGTATGTCCTTTAAGTAGTCGCAAGTTGTTCTATTCGTTTTAGTACACTTTCTAGGGTGTAGGTTTCTATGGAATAAGCCCCATTTTCTAATGGTAAATGCAAAGAATAAACGGCTTCGGTTTGTTCTTTTAACGCATCCAATAAGTTAAATACTAACTTTATTTGATTTGTGTTAATAGTATGATTTTCTGATAAGTATAGTTTTATAGGGCTTAAGCAGGTTTCTTCTTTTTCTCCTTCAAAAGTAAATTGTTGGAAGCAATTTTTCACCGCTTCTGTGTTACCAATTAATGAAGTTTTCACAAACAGAACAGGCGTTTGTTTTTGGGTGATGTATTTCCAAAACAACTCTACGCTCTCTCCTAGTTTAGTTCCCGTTACACCGTGCGAAAAAAACTGCCCATCACACAATAGGGCAATGTGCGGAGGAGTTTTATCCGGATGCATCAACACTATAAACATTCCTTTTTCAAGAAATTCTTTGCTAGCGGTTTGAATGTTATGGATAGTGTATTTAAACATCAATTTCTCCTTCAAAAACAAACACCGCAGGACCTACGAGCCACACGTTTGTAAAATGATTAGTAGTTTTTGCATCAAACTTCACAAGCAAATCGCCTCCTCGAGCTTTTACGTTGATATGCGTTAAGGTAGGGTACTTAAAGTGTGATGCCAAAGCAGCAGCCACAATACCGGTTCCGCAAGCCAACGTTTCATTTTCTACACCACGCTCGTAAGTACGTATAGCAATGCTTGTATCATCCAATCGTTGCACAAAATTGACGTTTACACCTTCGTGTTTAAAGCGCTCGTTGTAGCGTATCTGTTTGCCTTCGGCATAAACATCCACATGTTCTATATTTTCTACAAACCTTATATAATGTGGCGAGCCGGTATTAAGCATATAGTAGTCCTCTCCTATTTCTACATGCGTAACATCATGCATATTCAAATGAATTTCATCATCAGATACATATTCGCCTTGATGCACCCCATCGGTAGAAAGAAACGTGCATGTTTTGTCTATCATGCCCAAACGCTTGGCAAAAGCCATAGCACAACGGCTACCATTGCCACAAAAACTCTGGCTGCCATCGGGGTTGTAAAACACCATAGTAAAGTCCAGTTCGGAGTGGTTTTCCACTAAAATCAAACCATCAGAACCCACACCAAAATGGCGGTGACACAAAAATCTGACAAGTTGTAAGTTCGTCTTGTCAAAATGCCCATCACGATTGTCAATCATTATGAAATCGTTTCCT
>CAYVVI010000048.1:0-11697 GCA_964455265.1 uncultured Flavobacteriales bacterium
AATCAAGCTTTAAGTGCATTTAATGGGCAAAGCTCTCAAGGTACTTGGACTCTAACAATTATAGATAGCTTTGATGGTGACGGTGGTAGCTTAAGCTCTTGGTCTCTACAAATATGCGGATCTCCTGCTGGTGCACCAGAAATTAACGTTCAAGGTAACTCTACAACTATTGTAGATGGCGACTCAACTCCTAGCACAACCGACCACACCGATTTTGGTTCTCAAAGTGTATGTTCAGGAACCGTTGTAAGAACATTTACCATTCAGAATACAGGAACTTCTACACTTAACTTAACTGGTTCTCCATTGGTTGTTGTAGGCGGTACGCATGCAGCTGATTTTAGCGTAACTACTGCGCCTGCTTCTTCTGTGGCTGCTGGTGGTTCTACTACTTTCCAAGTTACATTTAATCCTTCGACTAATGGAACAAGAAGTGCAACATTAAGCATAGCTAATAATGATAGTGATGAAAACCCTTATAACTTCTCTATTCAAGGTACGGGTACGGATCCTGAAATGAATGTTCAAGGTAATAGCACAACTATCGCTGATAACGATGCAACTCCTACAACAACAGACCATACAGACTTTGGAAGCGCTGGTGTTTGCTCCGGTACAATTGTTAGAACATTTACCATCCAAAATACTGGAACCTCAACACTTAACTTAACTGGCTCTCCATTGGTTGTTGTGGGCGGTACGCATGCTGCTGACTTTACAGTAACTACTGCACCTGCTTCTACTGTGGCTGCAGCTGGTTCTACTACTTTCCAAGTAACATTTAATCCTTCTGCTTCAGGAACAAGAAGTGCTACATTAAGCATTGCTAATAACGATTGTGATGAAAACCCATACAACTTCTCGATTCAAGGCACAGGAACAGATCCTGAAATGAATGTTCAAGGCAATAGCACAACCATTGCTGATAATGATGCTACACCTTCAACAACCGACCATACGGATTTTGGAAGCACTGGAGTTTGTTCAGGTACAGTTGTAAGAACGTTTACTATTCAAAATACAGGTACTTCTACACTTAACTTAACTGGCTCTCCATTGGTTGTTGTGGGCGGAACACATGCTGCTGACTTTACAGTAACTACTGCACCTGCTTCTACTGTGGCTGCAGCTGGTTCTACTACTTTCCAAGTAACATTTAATCCTTCTGCTTCAGGAACAAGAAGTGCTACATTAAGCATTGCTAATAATGATTGTGATGAGAACCCATATGATTTTGCTATTCAAGGTACGGGGGCTGAACCTGAAATAAACATTCAAGGAAACAGCACTAATATTGCTGATGGTGATGCTACACCAAGTACTACTGACCATACAGATTTTGGTTCGCAAAGCGTATGTTCAGGAACTATTGTTAGAACATTTACCATTCAAAATACAGGAACAGGAACTTTAAGTTTGACTGGATCGCCACTTGTAAACATAAGCGGGACACATGCTGCTGATTTTAGCGTAACTACTGCTCCATCATCATCAATTGCAGCTAGTAATTCTACTACGTTCCAAGTAACATTTAATCCATCTGCTTTAGGATTAAGAACTGCAACTCTGACCATAGCCAACAGCGACTGTGATGAAAATCCATACGATTTTGCTATTCAAGGTACTGGTACAGACCCTGAAATGAATGTACAAGGTAATAGCACAACTATTGCTGATAACGATGCTACACCAAGCACTACAGACCATACAGATTTTGGTTCTCAAAGTGTTTGCTCTGGAACTATTGTTAGAACATTTACCATTCAAAATACAGGTACTTCTGCACTTAACTTAACTGGTTCTCCACTGGTTGTTGTAGGTGGTACGCATGCTGCTGATTTTACAGTAACAACAGCACCTACTTCTTCTGTGGCTGCTGGTGGTTCTACAACCTTCCAAGTTACATTTAACCCATCTGCAACTGGAACAAGAAGTGCTACATTAAGCATTGCTAACAACGACTGCGATGAAAATCCTTATAATTTCTCAATTCAAGGTACTGGTACAGATCCAGAAATGAATGTTCAAGGTAATAGCACAACCATTGCTGATAATGATGCAACTCCAACAACAACAGACCATACGGACTTCGGAAGTGTTGATTTGTGCGGAGGAAGCCCAATTACAAGAACCTTTACTATTCAAAATACTGGGACTGCAACATTAAACTTAACTGGTTCTCCTTTAGTAGTTGTAGGTGGTACGCATGCTGCTGACTTTACAGTAACTACTGCTCCTGCTTCTACTGTTGCAGCTGCTGGTTCTACTACCTTCCAAGTAACCTTTAATCCATCTGCAACTGGAACAAGAAGTGCTACATTAAGCATTGCTAACAACGATTGCGATGAGAACCCTTATAACTTCTCTATTCAAGGTACAGGAACTAGTACACCTCCAAACCAACCTGGCGCAATTACTGGTAACTCAACTGTTTGTTCAGGAACAACGCACACCTACTCCATCTCTTCGGTGAGTGGTGCTACGGGTTATACATGGAGTGTTCCGTCAGGATCTATTATAAACAGTGGTCAAAATACTACCTCAATTTCAGTAACTTTTGGCTCAACTTCTGGTAATATTAGCGTAACTGCCGATAATGCATGTGGTAGCTCTGCTGCTACAACATTAGCTATTACTGTAAATAGCATTCCTTCACAACCTTCTACTATTTCTGGTAATACTACTGTTTGCGAAGGTTCTTCTCAAACTTATAGTGTAACCAACGTAGCGGGTGTTACTTACAACTGGACCTTCCCTTCTGGCTGGACACAAACAGCTGGTGGTACAACTAACTCGGTAACGGTAAGCGTGGGTGCTTCTTCTGGTAACGTAACCGTAACTCCTTCTAATAGCTGTGGTAACGGTACAGCTAGAGACTTAGCGGTAACTGTAAACACAGTTCCTACTCAACCTTCTACTATTACAGGAAATACAACCGTTTGCCAAGGAACATCACAAAACTATAGTGTAACAAATGTTTCGGGTGTAACTTATACATGGAGCGTTCCTTCAGGTTGGACTATTAACTCTGGGCAAGGAACTAATAGCATTAACGCAACTGCTGGCAATACCTCTGGTAATGTAACTGTTACACCATCAAATTCATGCGGTAATGGTACAGCTAGAAACTTAGGTGTTACCGTTAATTTGTTGTCTGGTAATGCTGGGGCTATTTCAGGTAGCGCAAGTGTATGTGCAAATGCTACTGGTGTAACCTACTCTATTTCTGCGGTGGTCAATGCTACTAACTATGCGTGGACGGTTCCTGCGGGTGCTTCTATAACATCAGGTAATGGCACAAACTCTATTACTGTTAACTTTGGCGCTACTGGAGGAAGTATTACAGTTACTCCAACTAACTCTTGTGGTAATGGATTAGGTAGTAACTTAAATGTTTCTATAAGTTCTGAAGTTACTCCATCGGTAAGTATTAATGCAAGCGCTACAACAATATGTGTTGGTGAAAATGTAACATTTACTGCTACACCAACAAATGAAGGTAGTTCACCAACATATCAGTGGTTTTTAAATGGAAACCCTGTAGGAACAAACTCTACAACTTACAGTAATAATGCGCTTAACAATGGTGACCAAGTTAGATGTGAACTAATAAACAATGACGCTTGTGCTAATCCATCAACTGTAAGTTCTAACACAGTAATCATAACAGTAAATGCTGTTCCTAGTCAACCTTCTAGTATTTCTGGTAATGTTACTGTATGCGAGGGTTCTTCTCAAACATATAGTGTAACCAACGTTTCTGGTGTTACTTATAACTGGACGTTCCCTAGTGGATGGACACAAACAGCTGGTGGTACTACTAACTCAGTAACCGTAACTGTAGGTGCTTCTTCGGGTAACGTAACAGTTACACCTTCTAACTCTTGCGGTAATGGAACAGCTAGAAACTTAGCGGTAACTGTAAATACAGTACCTGATCAACCTTCAATAATATCTGGTAATTCTACTGTATGTGAAGGTTCTTCGCAAACTTATAGTGTGACCAATGTTTCAGGCGTTACTTATACATGGGGAGTTCCTTCTGGTTGGACAATCAACTCAGGTCAAGGTTCTAACTCAATAACGGTTTCTGCTGGTAATACATCAGGCAATGTAACGGTTACACCTTCTAACTCTTGCGGTGATGGTACTTCTAGAGATCTAGCGGTTACCATATCTAGCACTATTACACCATCAGTAAGTATTGTGTCTGATGATGCTGATAATACTATTTGCTCAGGAACTAATGTAACCTTTACGGCCACACCTACCAATGGTGGTTCTACTCCAGCATACCAATGGTTCTTAAATGGTAGCCCTGTTGGAAGCAATTCATCTACTTATAGCAATAATGCATTAGTAAATGATGATGAAGTTTCTGTAACTCTAACTAGCAGTGATGCTTGCGCTAGTCCATTAACAGCTAATTCAAACGTGATTGCAACCACTGTAAATACTGCTCCTGCTCAACCTACAGCTATTACTGGATTTACTGCTGTATGTTCTAGTCAAATAGGTGTCATATATTCAATTGATGCTGTTGCTAATGCTACTAACTACTCCTGGACAGTACCTACAGGAGCAACGATAACTGCTGGACAAGGCACTACCTCAATTAATGTTACTTTTGGTTCAACATCTGGCAATGTTTCAGTAGTTGCTAGCAATGGTTGCGGTAACTCAACGGCAAGAACGCTTTCTGTAAACGTTAGCGACTGCGCTACTGGACCTACAAACGTTAGAGATAATCAATGTGGTATTACTTTATCAGCAATGAATGAATTCTTCTATGCGGTTTCAGTTAGCAATGCTACCCAATACGAGTTTAGACTTACTTCTCAATCCAATGGAGCTGTATTTAATGTACTCCGGTCAGGTCCTAATATGATGATGGCACATATATCATCAGGCATTACTTATAACACAACTTATGATGTAGTCGTTAGAGCTTATGTTGGTGGCTCTTGGAGTAATTGGGGTAAAACATGTGAAATAACTACATGTGACTATCCTCTAATTAAACTTGTTGATTCAGATTGTGGAAAGAATCTTACCAAAATGACAGAGCTATTTTATACAGAGCAGGCTTATTATGCAACTGATTACTGGTGGGAATTCACGAATATGTCAAATGCGAATATTTCTGTAAAAATAAAAGGATCAAATAAAAGACATATGAGTGCTTTAGAAGCTGGACTTGCTTCTGGAACAACCTACTCTGTGAGAATTAGACCTTATATCGGAGGTGTTTGGAGAGAGATTGGTACCAACTGCTTAATCACTACCCCTGCTGCTGCAATGGTGGTTAACTACGACAGTGGGATTACTTCTATTGAAGATGAAATGTCGCAAGATGTTTCTGCAACTGAAGTAACACTATTCCCTAACCCAAGCAATAAACTAACACCTATATCAATCTCTGCTTCGGAGTTAAATACTTCGGACAAAGTGGTGATGGTAGAAGTTGTAGACATGTTTGGTAAGGTAATTCTGAAAAAAGAAGTTCAAAACTTTAATGGATACATTAGAGACTATATTCAGTTTGATAGCTCAATTGCAGCAGGTACTTACTTTGTGCAGTTAAAAACATCAAATGAAATTATAACTAAGCGATTGGTTATTGAATAACATTCATTCATAAGAAAATAAAAAAACCGAGAATATTCTCGGTTTTTTTATTTCTACCAACTCCAAATATTTCGGCTACTTTTGTGAAAATTTCTGAAACATAATGTATCCACAAGTAGTCATAAATCCGCATAAAGAAAAAGCCATTGAACGCAAACACCCTTGGATTTTTTCTGGCGCAATTCAATCAATATCTAGAAATATCGAAGATGGTGAAGTAGTTTCGGTTGTTAATACAAAGAAAGATGTGTTAGCCGTTGGGCACTTTCAAAATGGCTCCATCAGCGTGCGTGTTTTATCTTTTGAAGATGTTGCCATCGACCAACAATTTTTTAATAATAGATTGCAAAATGCATTTGAACTACGAAAAAAATTAAACCTTACGAATAACTCTGAAACCAACATCTACAGATTGGTTCATGCCGAGGGTGATGGTTTACCTGGTTTAATTATTGATGTGTTTGATAATCATGCGGTGGTACAATGCCACTCCATTGGAATGCACAAATCTGTAGATTTAATTGTAGATGCTTTACATCATTGCTTTGGAAAAAATCTTAAATCTATTTACGATAAAAGTGCCGAAACATTGCCAAAAGAATTTGCTGCGCAAACTCAAAACAAGTATTTATATAAACATGATGATGTAAACGAAGGAGTAATCATCGCAAAAGAATACGGAAATAGTTTTGAAATTGATTGGGTAAATGGACAAAAAACTGGTTTCTTTATTGACCAACGCGAAAACAGAAAATTGTTAGCAGAATTTTCAAAAGGCAAAAAAATATTGAACACCTTTTGTTATTCTGGTGGGTTTTCAGTCTATGCACTTAATGCAGATGCAAGCGTTGTGCATTCTTTAGATAGCTCAAAAAAAGCGATGGAGTTAGTTGAGAATAACCTAAAACTTAATTCAAATTTTAAAGGTGAGCACAATAGTATTGTTGCCGATGCCGTTCAATTTATGAAAGAATTACCTGAAGCATACGATGTGATTATTCTTGACCCACCAGCATTTGCAAAACACAAAAGTGCCAAGCATAATGCCATTCAAGGTTACAAACGACTTAATCAAAGAGCGATTGAACAAATAAAATCGGGTGGAATTATTTTTACATTTTCGTGCTCGCAGCTTATTACCAAAGATATTTTTTACAGCACCGTAATGGCTGCTGCTATTGAAACCAAAAGAAACGTGCGTGTGTTGCATCAATTACATCAACCAGCAGACCATCCTGTGAATATTTACCACCCCGAAAGCGAATACCTAAAAGGATTAGTAATTCAAGTAGATTAGTGCTTAATTATTCGTACATATCATTGTTGCGCGTGTCCATTCCTGTAATGTTAGGAATGCTGATTCAGTTTGCGATATTTATTACCGATGCTGCGTTTTTAGGTCGCTTAGAATCTACCATTGCATTCAATGCGGTGAGTACTTCTGGATTGATTATCCTAACGCTTACTTCGGTGTGTTATGGTTTGTATCACGGTACGCAAATTCTTGTTGCAAAATATTTAGGGAAAGACAATCAGCAAATAAGTGGTTTGTTTTACAACGCTTTTTTTTTGTTGATGCTATTTGGCGTGTTGATGTTTGTATTAACAAAAATCATTGCTGCGTATTTTTTAAATTATATTGTAGAAGATATTTCGCTCATCAACGCCATGCAAGAATTTATGCAATCGCGTGCGTGGGGATTTTTATTCAGCGTTTCGGGTTTTACATTTTTAGCATTTTACACAGGTGTAGCACGCACACAGTTTTTAATTTGGAATAGCATTACTGTAGCTGGGATTAATATTGTGTTAGATTACTCTATGATTTTTGGTGAATTTGGATTTCCAGAATTAGGAATGATGGGCGCATCATACGCTTCAAACATTGCAGAGTTTTGTGGTTTGTTATTTGGTATTATTTACATCACGTTTGATAAACAAAGTCGAACAATTATCAATTCATTACCTATAAAAATTTCGTTAGAAAAAATAAAAACCATACTCAACACCTCTACCCCACTTATGGCACAGGGATTATTGGCTACGTTTGGTTGGGCTGTGTTTTTTTTGTTGATTGAAAAAATTGGTCAAAATGAATTGGAAGTATCGCAAGTCATTCGCAACATCTACTACATTATTTTAGTACCGATAATTGGTTTTAGTTCTACCACGAAAACGTATGTGAGCAACATGCTATCGCATAAAGCCGAAAAAGAAAAATTGGTAACGATGCTAAAACGTATTTGTCTATTGAGTTTTTCAAGTGTGCTCATCATTACCATCATTAACTTTGTAGTGCCCGAAACCGTCATTCGACTTATCACCAACAAGCAAGATATTATTGAAAACAGCATTCCGATTTTACGCTTTATTTCTATTGCTATGTTGCAATTTAGTGTTACGGTAATTTTCTTAAACATTATTGCAGGTGCTGGCAAAACGTTTCAAACCATGATGATTGAATTGATAACGATTGTAATTTATTTAGTTGCTTCGGTATATGTTACCATCATCAATTATCAAAACATGATTTGGGTGTGGAGTATGGAATATTTGTACTTCAGTTTAATTGGAATTTTTTCTTTAGTGTATATTCGTTATTCAAAATTGTTGGATATAAAGCATGAGTGATTCTTTCAAAATAGTGTTTATGGGTACACCTCATTTTGCAGTGGCTTCATTAGAAGCATTGCTTAATGCAGGTATAAATGTAGCAGCAGTAATTACAGCTCCCGATAAACCAGCAGGACGTGGACAGGAACTTTCGCAATCGGATGTGAAAAAATTTGCACTGCAACATAACTTACCTTTACTACAACCTACTTCACTTAAAGACGAATCATTTATTCATGAATTAAAACAACTCAACGCAGATTTATTTGTGGTAGTTGCCTTTAGAATGTTACCAGAAGCAGTGTGGAATATGCCCAAGTACGGAACGATAAATTTACACGCATCATTGCTTCCCAATTACAGAGGTGCTGCACCAATAAATTGGGCTGTAATAAATGGAGAAAAAGAAACGGGCGTTAGTACTTTCTTTTTAAAGCACGAAATTGACACAGGTGATATCATCCATCAACAAAAAGTAGAAATTGGCTTAAACGACACCGCAGGAATTGTACACGACAAATTAATGTCCGTTGGCGCACAACTTTTAGTTACAACGGTAAACGATATAAAAAACAATACCGCTTCAAGAATACCTCAACAACAAATTATACAAAGCGAACCAAAACACGCACCAAAAATTTTTAAAGAAGATTGTGAAATAAATTGGAACGCTTCTGCACAGGAAGTACACAACTTCATTCGCGGGCTTAGCCCATACCCTACAGCTTGGTGTAATGTTGTAGATGATAAAGGAAATAATGCCAGTGCAAAAATTTTTCTTACGCAAGTTTCTGAAAGAAATTTATTGGAAGGAGAAATTACAACCGATAACAAAACCTTTTTAAGTGTTGGTTGTAAAAATGGTGCTATAGATATTTTAGAAATTCAATTAGCAGGAAAAAAACGTTTGGCCATAAAAGACTTCTTAAGTGGAAATAAGAGCATGGCTCAATGGAAGTTTCTATCAAAAAAGTAATTAAAAAACTGGCTAAACCATAAACTAACCATAGTTTTTGCCCTCTGTCTCTACTTTTTATCTTTTAAGCTCTCTTAAACAATGCAAGAATAAGGTCGAAAAGTTCCAAAAGCCCTATAAATAGTACACTACAGGGCGTGGTTATTAACAAAACACCCCATTTATCAACAAAAACTGCATTTTTTATGCTATAACACTTGACTAGCTTAGGTTTCGCAATATATTTGTTTCAATAAACATTATTAATTAACCTAAAAACAAAAAACAACATGAACAAAGCAGAATTAATTGATGCAGTTGCATCAGCATCAGGCTTAACAAAAGCTGACGCTAAAAGAGCAATCGATGGTTTCGTAGCTACTACAACTAAAGCTCTTAAAAAAGGAGACAAAGTTGCATTAGTTGGTTTCGGTACTTTCTCAGTTTCTAAAAGAGCTGCAAGAGAAGGAAGAAATCCTCAAACTGGCAAAACTATCAAAATTGCTGCTAAAAAAGTAGCTAAATTTAAAGCTGGTGCTGAACTTTCTAAGTCAGTTAACAAGTAAGAATTGCTTTAACGCATTAAAAAAGCCCTTCCGTTGGAAGGGCTTTTTTATTAGCTATACTTTTCTGTTGTTATCCTCTGCGTTTAAAACCGTCTTTTCTTCGTGGTGAAGCATTTCCTCCACTCGATTTACCTGAAGAAAAAGAGCGCTCACGTGGTTTAGAATCTCTTCTGCCACCACCCGAAGATGCTCTGCCTTGTGAAAATTCTATACGTAAATCAACACCATCAAATTGTGCGCCTTTCATAGATTCAAATACTTTTTTATCTATCGCTTGCTCTACTTCAAGGAAGCTGTAATCTCCGCGTACGTCAATTCTTCCAATTTGTTTAGATGTAATGCCTGCTTTATCGCAAACTAAACGTACTAAGGCGCCTTTTGAAAGACCATTAGCATCGCCTTTGTTGATATGAAAACGTGTAAATATCCCGTCTTTTCCTCTTGATTCGTAACCAGAAGAAGATTTAGATTTTCTGTCATCGTCTCTACCACCACTTTCTCTGTCTCTGTCTCTTCCACCAGCACGGGCTTCTGCGTTAAGATCTTTAGATCCTCTATAGTATTGTATAAATCTAGAGAACTCTACATATACAAAACGCTTTAACAAATCTTCTTTAGTCATTTCGCTAAATTGCTCCATAACGGCAGGTAAAAACTCGTTGATGTCTTCTTCCTTAACATGCGTACTTTTAATGCGCTCAATAAGCGTCATCAATTGTATGTAGCAAATTTCTTCGCCCGAAGGAATCAATGCTTTTTTAAATTCTTTTTTGATTTGTCTCTCAATAGCTTTAATCTTATACATCTCTTGTGTATTGATAAGAACTATTGACTCGCCTAACTTTCCTGCACGTGCAGTACGTCCACTTCTGTGTGTGTAATTTTCAACATCGTCTGGAAGGTTGTAGTTAATTACATGCGTAATGTCGTCCACATCAATACCACGAGCAGCCACATCGGTAGCTACTAATATTTTTAGTGTGCGCTCACGGAATTTTTTCATTACTTGGTCGCGTTGCATTTGCGATAAGTCTCCGTGCAATGGTTCTGCATTGTAGCCATCACGCATTAAATTATCGGCAACTACTTGAGTTTCGCGCTTAGTACGGCAAAACACCAAACCAAATAAATTGGGGTGAAGATCGATAATGCGTTTAAGTGCATGGTAGCGGTCTTTGTCTTTAATAACAAAATACGTGTGCTGAATATTTTCGTTGCTCGAGTTTTTTTGCCCTACCGATATTTCTAACGGTTCGTGCATGTAGCTACGAGAAATACGTGCAACTTCTTGCGGCATGGTGGCCGAGAACAACCATGTAATTTTATCTTTAGGTGTTTTTTCTAAAATAGCATCTAGCTCTTCTTTAAAGCCCATGTTTAGCATTTCGTCTGCTTCATCAAGCACTACATATTCCACACGTGAAATATCAACAATGCGCTGACGAATCATATCGGCTAAACGACCAGGTGTAGCAACTACAACGTGCGTACCACGTCTTATTTCTTGTGCCTGACGGTCAATACTAGCACCACCGTAAATAGCAGTGATGTTGGCTCCTTTAATGTACTTTGAATACTCTTTAAAATCGTTGCAAATTTGCAAACAAAGTTCACGGGTTGGGGCAATTACTAAGCCCTGAATATGACGCTCATTAAAGTTAATAAGCGAAAGCATAGGTAAACCAAATGCTGCGGTTTTACCTGTTCCGGTTTGCGCCAATCCAACCATATCTTTTGGTTGTGCTAATAATTCGGGAATGGCTTGTTGTTGAATTGGTGTGGGTGTTTCGAAACCCAAATCTTTGATGGCATTAAGTATTTCTGTTCTTAATCCAAGTTGTTCAAATGTCATGTAAAATTTATTAATTGAGGTGCAAAGGTAAACTTAATTTATGGATAAATAGGCATTTATACGAAATTTAACGCTAAAACACC
>CAYVVI010000049.1:0-11670 GCA_964455265.1 uncultured Flavobacteriales bacterium
TTAACGCCAAAATATTTAGATTACGTTATAGCACCAGCAGAGCATTGTTTAAGAGCAACTTCTATGGCAACTATTTATTCTCCAAAAAATGTTTTTTGTAATGAAAGTGTAATGATGCCATTGCTTACAAATTTTAATAAGAAGAATAAGGCAAAACTTCAAAATGACTTGGCATATAAAACGGCTATTCGTTTAATTGAAAACTTCAGAACAGAAATAAACCCAAGATACCAAAACTTTAAAGCAGAAGAAGAAGTTTTGATGAAGCAATATGTTAGTGCTATGATGGAATATTTTCCTGATAAAAAATACTGGCCAGATGCCAATAGCACGTTACGTTTATCTTATGGGAAAGCAGAAGGTTCAAAACCTAGAGACGGAATGATTTATAACTACTACACAACCATGGCCGGTGTTATAGAAAAAAACAATACTCGAAACGAAGATTTTGCAGTATCATCTAAGTTTAAGGAATTGCACCAAAAAAGAGATTACGGAAATTACGCAACCAACGGAGAGTTACGTGTATGTTTTACAGCATCGAACCACACCACAGGAGGTAACAGCGGAAGCCCTGTTCTAAACGCAAGAGGAGAGCTGATAGGTATAAATTTTGACCGCAGTTGGGAAAGTACAATGAGCGATATTTACTACGATAAGGACATTTGTCGCAACATTACCGTTACCATAAACTATGTATTATGGGTGATTGACCGCTACGCAGGGGCAGGACATTTAATAAAAGAAATGGACGTTGTAAACGAGCCCGTTGTGAAAAAATAGTGAAATGCTTATTGCGAAGGAGAAATTAAAAAACAACATAGTAGAGTACATCCTTTACATGTGGCGTATTGAAGATTTACTTCGTGCAATGCATTTCGATATGGAGTTGGTAAAGTCTCACCTTATTAATATTCAATCTAATGATGTTGAGGTATTAAAAGAGATTGAGCAATGGTACGAACAACTCATTAATCAAATGAAGTTGGAGCGCATTGAAGAATCAGGACATCTTAACGAACTCAGCGAAAAAGTGCGAGAGTTAAATTTTTTGCATTTTATGCTTACCAACACCTTGCCTGATGAAAATTACATCAAGCAATTAGAATTTATTCAACCAATGCTTGAAGAATTTCGTGTGAAAAGTAAAATGGAAAGTAATTCTGATGTTGAAGTTTGTCTGCATGCGCTAAATATGAAATTGTTGCTAAAGCTTCAGAATAAAGGAGTTTCAGAGCTAACCAATGAAGCGTTTACAGAGTTCTCAAAGCTGCTTGCTATGCTTTCTAAGCGTTACAAAAATCAGTTCGATTTAGTGAATTAGCCATTTATTACCCTACCTTTGTACTAAATATCGTTGTGATAACGATTTATATATTTCTAAGATGAAGAATAAAAAGCCCCAAAAGCGCACTTTCATGAAGCCTCACAAAGAAGCTTCTGCCATGAGTACCAATCAAGATTTTTTACGATTGAACAGAGTACTAGCCAACGCAGGAATTTCCTCCAGACGCGAAGCTGATGAGTTAATTAAAAATGGATTGGTGAGTATAAACGGTGTAACCATTACCGAATTAGGTACTAAGGTTGGCCCAGATGATGAAGTAAGATATGCAGGAGAAAAAGTTCGTAGAGAACAATTTCGCTATATACTCCTTAATAAACCCAAAGATTTTACAACGGAATTTGACGGTTCTCAAAGCCGAAGAAACGTTATGGATTTAGTGAAAAGTGCATGCAAAGAGCGCGTTATTCCTGTAGGTAGATTAGATAGAAATACTACAGGACTAATCATTTTAACCAACGATGGTGAAATGGCAAATCGTTTAACAAACTCTCGTTCTGGAATTCAAAAAACATACAAAGTTGAGTTAAGCGAAAACTTAAAACCAGGTCAAATTGATCAACTATTAGAAGGCATAAAATTAGATGACGGAACAACCAAATGCGATGAAGCATTTTTTCCAGATAAAGAAACCAAAAAGGTAGTAATGATAAGTTTGCACTCGGGTAAAAATAAAATAGTAAGACGCCTGTTTGAACACTTAGGATATACCGTAACGCGTGTTGATAGAGTTGGCTTTGCTGGACTAACTAAAGGCGATTTAACGAGAGGTAAGTGGCGCTTTTTAACCGACAAAGAAATCGGTTTTTTAAAAATGCTTCGTTAGTTATTGGTTAAGGTCTCACTTCCTAAAAATACAGGAATAAAGTGAAGAGAAATTCTTGAATCTTTTCCCCATTTAAATTGATGTGTGAGGTAGGCAATTTTTGTTGAAGCAATGCCAATTCCCGCGCCTAAAAGCACATCACTGCTCCAGTGGCGGTTGTTGAGCATACGCATTACCCCAACACTTGTAGCTACCGAATAAGCGCCTACCGAATACCAAATGCTTTGATGTTTTAACTCTTCGTGCATAAATGTTGCCATCATAAATGCATTGGCTGTATGTCCAGAAGGGTAGGCATCAAACGTACTGTTGTCTGGTCGTTGAATGTTGGTTAGATATTTTGTAGGCAAAACCAAAGCTGCCATTATCACTCCTGATTTTACTAATAAAATACTTCTATTTAAAAAATCATTTTTCACGTAATTGTTAGTCAAAAATCCAACACCATAAGTAAACACTACAGGAGCAAATAGTGTATAGTCGTCTAGTTGTGAATGAAAATTTGGATAGTTATTTTGAATGCGTTGTTGGGTTGAAAATTTATTGAACGGAACGTTTTTATTTAGGGTATATATACTAGCTCCTGTCAATAAAATAGGAGCAGAGAAGTGTTTAACAAACTTAGATTTAATAAAGGATTTTGTAGAATCTTGTTGTGCAAAATTTTTACCAATAGTAAATAAAATTAGAATTAGAGTTATATGAAATTTATATGTTTTGCTTTTCAATTTTACCTCCATTTCTAATTATTATTTGTTCGGAAGAAGGGGCAATTTCACGCATGCATTTTTCTCGTTTTTTATGCTTTTTTACATACTTAATGCCATTCCAAGAATTGCCAACTAAATTGGTTATTCGTCCGTTATTATCAACAATTAGTTTTGATTTTTTTTCTAAATAAATACTTGCGCCTTCAGGTAATGATAGAGTTCCAGTTATTACTAATGTTTTTCTTTTTTTAACCACAACATCTCCACCAAACACATAATTTCTAGTTATAGAATCGTTAGAGAATTTAGCTATTCTTCCCTTAGTGTAATATACATCAGAGCTGGTTTTTATTTTGGTTAAATTGGTATTGTATTCTTTATAAACATGAGCAATTTGCTTTGGAGAAAGATAATTTTGACACGAATTATAACCCATTAAATTATTTGAAATAGATATTGAATCACATTTACAATCACTACAGAATTTATCTTTTTTAGGCAAGTCATCAAATTGTGGGTAATCTGTATGAGCCAATCCTAAACAATGACCAAGTTCGTGAGCAAACATATTAGGAAATCCAGCGTTGGTGTTTTGAACTTTTAAATAAAGAGGCGATGGGCCACAACCTCCTGGTATTTTTTTAAGCGCATTGCCCACCATAAATATATTCAAAGCACTGCTATCGTTTGACAACTGTTTAAAGCAATCACTACTGCATACGCCACTAAAAAATTTATAGTTCATAACAGCATAAACATCTTGTTGCCTTAAGTTTTCTTTTATTTTAATTTTTGAATAAGGTTTTTCATAATAGGCGGTATCAAAATGTAAAATAGAACGTTTATTATTTCTATCAAAAACAATAAGCGAATCCATTTTTTCTGGTCTTTTCACAAAATGATGACTGATGTGATTCTTGGTTATAAGTTCATTTTTTGAATAGTCTATAGAGTCTACCACCCAAGGTTTTCCACCAACACCACCTTCTATAATTTTATCTGTATGCCATAAATTAGAGTCAACTACCCAATTAATTTTACGTACGCTAAATCTAATTCTTGAATCGTAAATTGTTTTTGGATTAGCTTCAGCAAGAAGCGTTGGCGGCTGTATAGAAGAAAACATCCTATTAATGTTATCTACCAAATTATAAATTCTAATGCTATCTTTTTTTGCTAGGTTGCGTGGTTCTTTTTCTGAGTAATAAACAACATAAAAATTAACATCAATAGTTTTTATAGGGAACTTTGAGTAGGATGAAAAATTTCCAGGAACATATTTATACAAGTCTGCGTTTTTATCTTTTTTTTGGGCGCAAACTAAACCGCTAAAAAGAAAAAAAAAGAGAAGGAATGCTGTGCTAATTAATTTTATCCAACGCATTTTTTATTGGCTCTATGTAGCTGTAGTAATTTTGTAATTCCTCTTTTTTTATTGGTTCTGAAGTTTGGAATTTTTCTTTTCGATGATCTATCTGTTTTCCATTTTTCCAAAAGCGGTAGCAAACGTGAGGACCTGTGGCGAGACCTGTACTCCCTACAAATCCAATTACATCTCCTTGTTTTACACGAACGCCAGGTTTAACTCCTTTTGCAATTTTAGACATGTGCAAATAGCCCGTTTGATACGTGCTGTTGTGTTTAAGTTTTACATAGTTTCCGTTAGCAGCGGTTCTTGTGGCGGCTTCCACCACACCATCGGCAGTGGCTAAAATAGGCGTGCCTGTTGGTGCCGCATAGTCTGTTCCTAAATGCGCTTTCCATCGTTTTTGAACGGGGTGAAAACGGTTTGAAGAAAAAGGAGAACTCAATCGTGAAAATTTCAAAGGGGCTTTTAAAAATGCTTTCTTCAAGCCCTGTCCTTTCTCATCAAAAAATGCTAGTTTATCGTTTTGCTTGTAGGCAAATCCGTAAAAATCTTGTTCCTTGTGTTTAAAGTAAACGGCTTTAATTTTTCCAACACCTACAGCTTCTCCTTCTACGCTTTTTTCTTCAAAAATTACTTTGTATTCGTCTTCAGGATACAATTTAAAAAAGTCAATAGTCCATGCATAGGTGTTTGCAATTTCATCTACTAATTGAGCTGCAATGGCATTATTACTTAATTCATTTTGAACAGAGAGGTATAAACTTGAACCTTCTTCTATAACTCCTCCAATAGATTTTTCACTTATTTTAATTTCTTTTTTTATAGAGTAGGCGTAGGTAGAATCAGCCAGATTAAATACGATGAGTTCGTAAGGGTCTTTATCGTAAATGCAATACATGGCATTTTTTGTTGAATCTTTTGTACACAACATCTTGTAAGATTTTCCTGATGTGATGTATTTAAAATCCAATTCTTCTTTAGCGTTTTCAGCTAATGAATTGATGTCTTGTTGAGATACATTGTAGCGCGAAAATAAGTGACTTAGAGTCCATCCAGCTTCTACTTTACCTTCTTCTATGTGATAATCGTTTAGGTTAAATCCGTGGAATATGTTTTCTTCTAAAATTTCATCTGCAATACTTGCGGCTGCATTTCTGCCATCCTCACCAAAAGAGAATGAGCATTTATAAAAAATATAAACGGATATGGTTGCTGCAATAATGAATATAATAATGTTTTTCATGCCTCTTACTTCTACTTTAATTCCTTTGTATTGGTTTCAAAGATAGTAAAATAAGAGGTATTAACTTTTGATAGTTTTCAAAATGAAGATGTTAATCCAAAAGAATAATTATTTTGCAAGTTTAGCAATGGGGTTAGCTAAGTTTTCGTAACCAGTCAATTCCATTTTGATAGAACCAACTAATATTTTAGCTTTTGCCAACACAGGTATTTTATTACCATCATCGCTAATCCAAACACTTAAATCTTCTTCGTTTTTGAATATACGCCCTGTTTGAATTACCGGATAGAATTTCATACATCTGTATTTACCGTTGCGAATTTTTACCGTTTCTTTTCCTGCATATTTAATCTTCATCGGAAAAATTTCATTATCCACAAATGTGTTAATTGTAAAGATATCACCTGGTTTTGCTTTTGAAAAATCAATCGTTCTTGCGTAGTAAAATGCAGAAATCATATCTTGAACATTTTCTGGAACGTTGTACGTTTTTTTTCCATCCGTAACTTTCTTTTTGTGTTGGTAGAAGGTATAGTCTTGGGCAAGTTTAAAACCACCTTCATCTACTCTTCTAACAAACAACCAAGGGAAAACACCATCTTTGTCAATATACGATTCGTAGCGATCGCGCACTTTAAAAAACCAATCGAACGCTGAAATACTTTTCCCTTCACCAATTACATGGAGCAGTTCTCTTTCTCTAACTTTCTTAGTTGATTTTTCTACGCGTAGTGTAGCTTCGCCTGCGTTAATAGCCCCATAGTGTAAAATGTAAGTGAGTTTTTCGCCCGCAACAAACGACTTATGATTTACTTTTCGTAAAGTAGCATCTTCCTCTTTTGTTAATGTTGTAGCCGTTTGGTTATTTCCCCCAAAAACAGACATTGCTGCTATAGCTACTGATACAAGTGTTTCTGCGTACATGGCGTTTAATTTTTAATTGTTTTGAAAATCTAAAATCAAATCGTGTGCCAAACCTTTCGAGTTTAAATTTAAATGTTATAAAGTTGAAAGTTTCAGGTTTTTTCTAAAATGCTAAAATCCTAACCTTCTAACTTTTAAGTTGAATATTTGTTAAACGCTGATACAAACCGTTTTGTTGCAAGAGTTCTTGATGAGTACCCTTCTCTGTGATGTTGCCATTTTCAAGCACAAGAATAACGTCTGCATTTTTAATAGTAGATAAACGGTGCGCAATAATTAGTGTAGTACGGTTTTCCATAAGTGTATTCAATGCGTCTTGCACCAGTTTTTCAGATTCAACATCTAATGAGCTGGTGGCTTCATCCAAAATAAGTATTGCAGGATTTTTAAGAATGGCTCTAGCAATGGCAATACGCTGCTTTTGTCCGCCAGAAAGCTGAATGCCTCTGTCGCCTACAAGGGTGTTTAGCCCATCTGGAAATCTGCTAATAAACTCCCACGCGTTGGCTTTTTTGGCGGCTTCTGTAATTTCTTCATCGGTGGCGTTGGTTTTTCCATACAAGATATTTTCTTTAATTGTGCCACTAAACAACACAATTTCTTGTGGCACTAAGGCAATATTGTTTCTTACATGGTGCAAACTAAGTTCTTTTGCAGAGGTGTCATCAAAAAATATTTCTCCAGAATAATTATTGTAAAGGTGCATCGTTAGTGCGGCTATTGTACTTTTTCCAGAACCAGATGAGCCCACCAATGCTACTTTTTTTCCAGATGGAAGATGAAAGCTAATATTGTTTAATACTTCTATATCTGGGCGAGAAGGGTAGGTAAACCCAACGTTAACAAAGCGCACATTTCCGTTCAAGTTTGCGGACTTATTTTCTTCAGAAATTAACTCTTCAGGTTCTTCAATAAGGTCGAGGAGGCGTTCGGTTGCGCCAATGGCTTTTTGAATACTACCATATAGTGAAGATACACCACCAAAAGATGCTGCAATAAAAATGGTGTAGAGTATGAATTTCACAAAATCGCTTATGGCCATTTCATCGCTTTTAACCATGTTGGTGCCATACCACACAATAAATGATACCGAACCAAAAAAGCACAGAATGATGAACGAAGCAAACAGGCCTCTCCATTTTGCACCTTTAATGCTTAGTTGTTTAATTTCGCTTATTTTAGTGTTGTAGCGTTTTAACTCAAAAAACTCGTTGGCATAGGCCTTTACTATTTTTACGTTGCTAAGTGCTTCTTCAACTAAGGAATTCGATTCGGCAGAGGCATCTTGTGCTTGTTTTGATAGTTTTTTAATGAATTTACCAAATACCACTGCGCTTATAGCAATGATAGGCACAATGGCCAGCATAATGCCCGATAGTTTTGGTGAAATTAGAAAAATCATGATGATGCCACCCACAATTGTAATGATTTGCCTCACAAACTCTGCTATAGTTGTGTTGAAGGTTTCTTGAAGCATGTTTACGTCTGTGGCAATGCGGCTGGTAAGTTCGCCCACTTTGCTTTTGTCAAAAAACTGCATGGGTGAAAAAATTAGGTGGCTAAAACTCTTGTATCTTAAGTCGTTTAGGGCATTTTCGGAAACAATGCTGAATAAATAAATACGGAAAAATGAAAATACCGCTTGGCTTAGCAACACCACAAAAAGAGCGATAAGCAGATAGTTTGAACTGCTGTTAATAATAGCAGAGGGTTCATCGCCAAAGAGGTCGCCAATGAGCATGGGGAATGCCAAAGACGTTAAGCTTGAAAGGATTAAAAATAAAAACCCTACTGCAAAATAACCTTTGTAGGGAGTGATGTAGCGATAAATACGCAACGATTTTTTAAGTTGTTCTTTTGATATTCGTTCTTTTGTTTTCTGTTGCATAAAGCCGATAAGGGATGGCAAAAATAACGCTAGTATTGGGTTTCGGTAGCGAAATGCTAAAATTACGTAAAAAAACTTTCAAAAATTTGCTGATTAGCAAAAAAGCACTATTTTTGCAGTCCGTTTAGAAAATAAGCACCTACACAAATAGGTTTAAAAAGATACTAAGATGAGCAAAAGAACATTTCAACCATCTAACAGAAAAAGAAAAAATAAGCACGGTTTTAGAAGCAGAATGGCTACTAAAAATGGTAGACGTGTACTTGCCGCAAGAAGAGCACGTGGCAGAAAAAGAGTAAGTGTATCTGACGAGCCACAGCACAAAAGATAGTTTTTCATAGTTTTTAGTTTTTTAAGTCCCGAGGTTTACACTCGGGACTTTTTTTATTTCCAGATTTGAGATTAGTTTACTGGTTAATTAGTTTACTTGTAGATTAGGAGTTCCTTTTTAATTTTCATAAATGGTTCTTTTTCATTTACTTTCACCAAATATACAAATCTCAGTAAACAAAAAACCCCTCTTGCGGAGGGGTTTTTTATGCAGTTTAGGTTATGCGTTTATTTAAATAAGTTGGCATCTACTTTTCCGTTCACTTCTATTTTAGAAACGGTTAGTTCAAATGCTTGCTCGCCAGAAGTAACGGTGGTTTTATGCGGAAACATAAAGCCACTTACTTCTTTGTAATCAGCAAACTCTGTTTCGGTAGTGAATTTTCCTTCAGGAGAATCTACCTCACTTGATGAATATACTTTCATCTTAGTAGTTGCATCATAGTATTCGGTGGTTTTGTTGCCTTTTTTGCTTACTACTTCAATAGCGTAGCAATCTGCACCATTATAGGTTTCTATGCCTTTTAATGTAAGTGTATAGTTTTTCGCATACATCATTTCTGGAATGTAGTTAGCGTCAACTTTTGCAGACTCTAGTTCTTCGCCTTCCAAATCTGCTTTTCCACTCATCATGTTGGTTTGATACCCTTTTTTGCCATCAAACACTTTCTTTTGGAAAGTTTGTCCCATAGCTTCAACGGCTTCATACAATTTACCTTGCGTTTGAACGCGTGTCATGGTAAGTGAGAAACCTTGTACCTCGCCAGTCATTGTGTAGCTAATGGCTTTTGTACCTTTAATTTTTTTGGCTAATTGCTTAGAATTAGATGTTTTGGTAATGGCAAAAATATAGTCGTCCACTACTTTTTGAGCGGTTAGCCCAGCAGGCAGTTCTTTTTTTATGGTAGGTTCAACTACTACTGCACCATTAGCATCATAGTAATTTACTTTTCCAGATGCACTGAATTTAGTAAGTTTTTCGGCTACCTCACCTTTGTTACCCACTACAATGATGTGTGCATTTTCTGGGTGGATGTATTTTTGAGCTACTCTGCTAATATCATCGATAGTGATGGCGCTTAATTTCTCAAGATACGTATCATAGTAGTCTTTAGGTAAGCCATAACGTTCAATGTTTAAAGCAAAACGTGCAATGGTTTGTGGGCTTTCTAATGAACGTGCAAAGCTACCATTCATGCTTTTCTTTACAAGGTCTAGTTCCTCCTCAGTAACTTTTTCAGTAATCATTCTACGTAGCTCGTACATAAATTCATGTACAGCGCTATCGCTAACAGCATTACGCACACTTGCACCTGCAGAAAACGAACCAACTAAAATGTCAGAATTTAATGATGAGCGCGCACCATACGTATAAGCTTTACCTTCACGAAGGTTTTGCATCAATCTACCAGAGAATACGCCACCACCTAAAATAGAGTTCATCACACTAGCAGTAATGGCATCATCGCTACCTGGTTTTAATTCTACAGGGTAAGTAATTTCAATTACAGATTGCACAGCACCTGGTTTGTTTACAAAAGCTACTTCGGTAGAAGTTGGGCGTTGTGGTGTAGAATATTTGTGTTTTGGCACATCTGCTTTTTCCCATTTAGCAAAATATTTTTCTGCCATAACTTTAGCTTCTGCAGGAGTAATGTCGCCAACAAAAACTAAGTAAGATACATTAGGACGAAAATAGGTTTCGTAGTATTTTCTACAATCTGCTGTTGTGATGTTTTCAACGTGCTCAATAGTTTGCACTTCTCCATAAGGGTGATTTTTTCCAAAGTTCAACACAGATGATACGTTGTTTATCATAGCATCTGGGCTAGTTTTAGCAGACTTAATAGAAGAAATGGTTCTCTTTTTCATTTTGTCTAACTCTTCTTGTGGGAAGGTTGGGTTGTACAAAATGTCGGTAGCAATGGTTAATACTTTATCGGTATGTTTTTTAAGTGCCGATACAAAAAACCCACTAGAGTAAGTGGTAATGTTTCCACCAATAAAATCTATTTCTTCATCTATTTGCTCTTTTGTTCTGGTAGTAGTACCTGCACTCATTAGGTCTCCAGCCATTGATGATAAGCCCACTTTGTCTTTTTCTAACATAGGGTCTTTATCAATAGTTAAAGAAACAGAAACAGTTGGTAGCTTATGGTTTTCAATAACAAAAACTTTAAGTCCGTTGGCTAATTCAAACTTTTCGTACTGACCAATTTTAATTTTGGGTGCAGCAGCAGGTTCAGGGCGCTTGCTTCTGTCAACCTTTTGCGCATACGATAGATTTACTATGGCTAATGCTGCTATTATATATAATATCTTTTTCATGATAATTTCGTTGTTTGTTAATTATAGTTTTATTCAGCAGTTTCTGCTTTTGGTAAATAATAAAGCGTAATGCGGTTGTCTTTGTGGAAATATTGTTTCGCTACACGCAAAATGTCTTCGCGAGTTACTTTTCTGTAGCGCTCAATTTCTTTGTTGATTAAGTTTGCATTACCAAAATACATGTGGTAGTTGGCCAACGATTCTGCAATACCTACCATTGATGAGTTTGAGCTTACAAAATTAGCTTCAATTTGATTCATCAATTTCTCAAACTCTTTTTCAGAGATTAAATCTGTTTTCACTTTTTCAATTTCTTCGTTGATTAGTTTTTCCACTTCCATTGGGTCAACACCATCGTTAGCTAAACCAAACATGATGGTTAATCCTGGGTCTTCTAAACCAAACGGAAACGCACCCACAAACTGCGCTACTTGTGCTTCGTTTACCAAGCGCTTGGTTAAACGTGAACTTTCACCTTGGCTTAATATTTGGCCCAACATATCTATGGCATAATAGTCTGGTGTGCCTTGTGCAGGTATTCTGTACGCTTGCATTACTGCAGGAAGTGTAATGTTATCGTAAATGGTATCTCTAATTTCGCCCTTTAATGGTGGCTCTACAATAGAAACATTTGGTACAGGGTTTCCTTTAGGAATAGAACCAAAGTAATCTTTAATCCATTGTTTGGTTTGTTTGATGTCTATATC
>CAYVVI010000050.1:0-11584 GCA_964455265.1 uncultured Flavobacteriales bacterium
TTTCTAAAGAAATTATCATTGTTAATGATAGTTCTACCGATAATACCAAAGACGTTTTAGAGCAATATGTAGCGGCTAATACAGATATGGATATCCGTGTGTTTCATCAACCATTTAACATGGGTAAAGGCGCTGCGTTGCATAAGGGGATTGAGTTAGCCACAGGCGAATATTTAATCATTCAAGATGCCGATTTAGAGTATGACCCACGCGAGTATAACGACTTGCTAAAACCCATTGTTGAAGGTGTGGCTGATGTTGTTTTTGGCTCACGTTTTATGGGCGGAAATCCGCATAGAATTTTATTCTTTTGGCACTCTATAGGCAACAAATTTTTAACGCATCTTTCTAATGCGTTTACCAACTTAAATTTAACCGATATGGAAACGTGCTATAAACTTATCGATACGAAAATAGCACAGGCCTTAGATTTAAAAGAAAAACGTTTTGGCTTTGAGCCAGAGGTTACTGCAAAGTTAGCGCGTGTGCCAAAAGTTCGTATCTACGAAGTAGGTATTTCTTACTACGGACGTACTTATGAAGAAGGCAAAAAAATTGGTTGGAGAGATGGTTTTAGAGCCATTTGGTGTATCTTGAAATATAATTTATGGAGCAAATAGTTAGCCCTTCAATTTTATTCGCAACAAATCCCACCACACCAAAAAACCATAGCTTAAACGAACACTCGATTTTCCTTTGTCTTCCCAGTGTTTTAAAGGTTCTTCTAATGTTTTTTCTAAACCATTGTTTTTTGTTTTAATACGCTGAATGATTTCAACATCAAACAGCCATCTACTTAAAAATGGTTTATGAAACACAAGCTCTGCACATTGTTTTGTCATCACTTTTGCGCCACATTGTGTATCGTAAATCTTTGCGTTTAATATCCATGAAATGCACGTAGCAATAACTCTTCCAATAAGGTGACGAGAACGCTTACGTTTTATGGTACTGTTAAGCGTGAGTATGCGTGAGCCAAAAACAAAATCCAATTCGCTACGAGAAATTAAGATGTTGTGTAAACGCAGAATTTCATTAAAGGGTGTTGCTAAATCGGCATCTAAATACCCAATAGTTATTGTAGATATATTGTGCAATATGTAGCGCACACCTTCTCTAACGGCATTACCTTTTCCAATATTTTTAGTTAAGGATAACACATGTGTGTTGTGTTTAGATTCTGCGGATAATTTTTTAAGAATAGCATCAGTTTCATCAGTACTACCATCGTTTACAAAGCAAATAAAGCAGTTTGTATTTTCACTTAAAAACGCACGATAATCAGTAATAGAAAGTTTTTTTTCTTCATTATAGCAGGGCACTACTAATGCTAAATCGTATGTTATTTTATTTTCCAAGCGCTTATTATTGGGCTGTTTTGTACGCTAATATCAAACAATTTTTCTTCATAAGGATAGTCGCTTAAGTTCCAACGGTAATTGGTGATGAAATAATCTGCTGAATCTACAGATGAAACATACTTAAAATAAGGTTTTTCGTTTGGTTTAAACAGCAGAGTATTCATATAACCAGATTTAATGTTAGAAGTAAATACTATAGTGTCTTCATGGGCGATTTCACTTAACTTCTGTAAACCTTGGTAAAAGCTAGCTCCCCAATAGTCGCGTTCAAATTGATGTAGTAAATGATGTTCTTTTTTCGATACCAATTCATTAAAATAGACTTGCTGATAAGGATGATTGCTTATTGAAAAATACACTACAGGTAAAATACCTAACGTTAATAATCCATAAGTTTTTGCAGTAGAAATTTTAGTTAAAAGGAATGACAGTCCTAATGTTGCGATAATGACTATCAACGGATATAAAAAATAAAAATGACGCCATCCATCGTATAAAACAGAATTAAACCCAATTACTAAAAAGATTGGTAGCAGCAACATTAAAAGTAGTAGTTGAAATAAGCGATTTTTTTTAAAACTATATACACTACCAATAAGAAACAACGCTAAAATAATTGCAGGCGTGGTAATGCCAATCCAAGATGGTAAATAGTACCAAGGTAATTCGCGTGCAGAAATGAAATTCCCAAAAAGTAAATTCAAATCATTTTCCCATCTAAATTTAGACATGTTGCTGATGGCTGCCATAAAATTGCCAATAGGATTTTCCCATAAATAAGGCCAAGAAGCGTATAAAGTAAGCATTCCAGTAATTAACGCAATGAGTAAATCTAAGTGCGTTTTTTTTACATCTTTTCTGTTTTCAATAAAATAGTAACTAGCCAAAAGAACAGGAAATAAAGCACCTATAATTCTTAAATTAACCAAAAGCCCTGATGCAATACCAAACAACACAAACCAAAGTGTTTTCTTAGAATATACTGCTTTAACACCAAAATATATAGAGATCATGAGCATTACCATAAATGGAATGTCTTTCGAGTTGAAAAACGAATGCGCATAAATTCTAGGATGTATAACTAAGAGGATTACTGCTACAAGTGCTAACCACTTATTTTTAAAAAGTTCATTGGCTAATGCATAGAAAAAAACTACGCCTATCAAGAAAAATAAATGAATGATTAAATGCCTAAAAGGATAAATTTGATGGTAGGCATCTAAATCAAACAATAGAATTTCTAGTGCTAACAATGGCGCTTCAAATGCTACACCATAATCTCTGTCGGTGTAGCTAAGTAGCTCATCATTTCCGTTGATGACATAGTCGATAGACTTCCATGCAATTTCTCGCTGTGTTGCTTCATCTGTACTTATGCCATAATCTTTGTAGATAGATAAACCAACAATAATTAATATTGAAAAAACTACAAAAAATGCCCAGTGGTATTTTATATGATTAAGCAAATTATGCATACAACATATTGCTCTCTTCAATCAATGCCTCGCCTTTGTAGCGTAGTAAAAGTTGAACAATGGTAATGACATCTTTTTGGCAATATTCTACAATGCGAGGTAGGTCTTTGTCTTCGTAATACACCTTGGCTACTTGGCTTCCATCAATATCGTCTTTAGGCGTGGGGATGTTGAAAATGTATGCCAATAATTCTAGTGAAGTAAAGTTTTTATAGTCGCCAAACTTCCACAATTCCATAGTGTCTAAATGATTTATTTCCCACGGTTTTTTTCCAGCAATGTCTAGCAATTTTGGGAGTTTTAGACCATTGATTAAAATCCTGCGGGCGATAAATGGAAAATCAAATTCTTTACCATTGTGCGCACACAATAAATGTTGTTGACCATTAAAATGCGAATTCAGCAAACCAATAAATTCTTGTAATAATTTTTTTTCGTCATCGCCATAAAACGACTTAATACGTAGTTGACGTTTTTCGCCAGAAGCAATGGTAAAGCCCACCGATATGCAAATTATTTTTCCAAACTCTGCATAAATGCCTGCTTTGCTGTAAAGGTCTTCGGCTGTTTGGTTTTCGTTGATAAGAAAGCGTTGTTTTTTCTCCCACAACTTTTGTTCTGCATCATCTAATTTATTGAATTGATACGTTTGAGGAACAGTTTCAATATCTAAAAATAATACGTTAGAAAGGTTAAGTTGTTCAAGCATGATGAGTAGGTTTTATTTTATTAAAACACCTTTTTTATTTAACAAAGGAATATCGATGAAGTACTCTTTTTTTATCGTTTCTGGTAGAAAAATATATTTTTTATCGTACATTTTTTTGTTGATGAAGAAGCTGACCCAATATTCATTATTCAAACCAAACACTTCGCTTGAAATAGGTTCAATTTTTTTATAAGATTTTTTTGGGAGTACATCTAAAAAATGACGAAACGTAGCCGTTTTTCTAGTATCATTTTCTATAGCTGAATATCCTCTTGAAGATACTAATACGCCTTCAATTTCTTCGTTTTTCATGTTGATGAGATATACATCCCATTCGGTTTCTTCATTCTCAATAGGGTCGTGAACTACAGCTACCCAAACGTCTTCCACAACTGGAATTACAATGTCTTTTTTCATTAATTACTCGTCATTCGTTTTGCTATACGAATGTACCGATAAATATCTATTGGCAAACCATTGTGTTCTACTTTATCACGTTTGCGACCCGTTCGCACAATTACCATATTGCTTTCGGGAAGGATAATAATATACTGCCCCAAAATGCCTTGAGCATTGTAAAACAGTTCACCATCTATTGTGCCCATCCACCAGTGTAATCCATAGCGATGGTTTGTAGCACCATCTTCTTCTAAAATAGGGGCAGGCGTAAAACATTCTTGCAAATAGTTTTCAGAAATTAGCTGTCTATCGTTCCACTTTCCTTTATTTAAAATAAGTTGACCGATTTTCGCAAAATCTCTAGGGATGGCATACACGCAACAGTATGCTTTTTCAAAAGCATTAGCATCATCTACACTCCAATATGCATTTCGTTCTGCATTGAGAGGCCTCCATAATTTTTCTTCTGCATATTCTGATACATTTTTTCCTGTTGCTTGTTCTACAATCAATGCCAAAAGAGCGCTGTTGCCACTCATATAATCGAATGTTTTGCCGGCTGGTGTTATGCGTTTTTGATTAAGCACGAGTGTTTTTAAATCGCTTCCGTAATATGCCTTGGCATTATCCGAAAACGGATTATTTCCACTCTCTTTCCAATTTAATCCAGAGCTCATCCAAAGTAGATGACGAATAGTAATGTTGCTGTTTTTATATTCGGGCAAGTAGTTTTCAATGGGGTCGTCTAAAGAAGAAATTTTCCCTTCATCTAAAGCAATACCCACCAATAAGCTAACTATAGATTTTGCCATGGAAAAGGCGTTTGTAGGCAACGTATCAGAAAATCCGCTCCAATATTTTTCAAAAATTATTTTTTTATTTTGAATGACTAAAAACGAAGCCGTTTCAATAGAGTCTAAATAATGAAGTTCTTCTTGAAGTAATTCATCAGAGTTATAAGTACTGTCGTTTTCCCAAAGTAAAGGAGTGTTTGTGTTTATTGTTTTGTAAGAAAAAACAGTCAAATCGGTAATATCTGGAGTTGTTTTGCCAACTAAATACGTATGGCGAAATCCTTTCAATAAATATTCGTTTCCTGTTGCCCACAGAACAACCACAGCGATAATAATTATCGCAAAAATAAAGAGTAAAAAGCGTTTTAAAAATTTAAACATGAGCAGTAGTAAAATCAAAATCGAAGACGTTGGAAAGGTTGGTCTTCAGTTTATCTTTTACTTCATTTTGGTCGATAGGGTTACCTAATTCTTTCTCTAAAGAAGTTACTGCTTTATCAGGGATGCCACAAGGAACTATGTTGTTAAAATAATTTAAATGCGCATTTACGTTAAACGCAAAGCCATGCATGGTAACCCAACGGCTACATTTTACACCCATGGCGCAAATTTTACGTGCTTTTTTTTCATCTTCCCAATCGAGCCAAACACCTGTCATTCCATCTACTCTGCCCGCTTCAATGTTATATTCTTTTAAAGTTAAAATAACAGCTTCTTCTAAGTAGCGCAAGTACTTGTGTATGTCGGTAAAGAAATTATCCAAATCGAAAATGGGGTAGCCCACAATTTGTCCTGGTCCATGATACGTAATATCACCACCACGATTGATTTTATAAAACGATGCGTCATTGGTTTTTAAGCCGTCATCATCTAATAGCAAGTGTTCTTGAGAGCCACTTTTACCAAGGGTATAAACGTGCGGATGCTCGCAAAACAGGAGGTAATTTTTTGTAGAAATTTGCTCGTTTTCGGGCACATTTCTATTAGCCATTTTTTGCGCTACAATTTCATCAAATAATTTGGTTTGATAGTCCCACGCTTGCTGGTAGTCTATCAAACCTAAATCCTCAAAAATTACGGTTTTGTTTTTTGACATTTAATTGTTACTCAAAGCAGACTTTAATCCATCAATTACGTTTACTTCTGTAGCATCTACTTGACTTAATTCTGCTAAAAACACCGTACACCAATCGCCTAATAAAATTAAGTAAAGAGACGCCTCAATTAAGTTGCTCCCTTTGGCTGAAATAGAATAGTAGTTGCTGGTTTTTCCTTTGATGATGGGCTCACAAATGTTCATTCTTAGTGTGCTACGCTCATGGTCGAATGGTGTTGAAAAGGTTACTACCGCTTCGTTATTGCCACCAGCCCAACCAACCAATTCGTTGTGGTTCATTTCAGGATATACGTGATGGTTGGCTAACAATTTTGAGTTTTCATTAATCTGCTGACGAAAACGCACAATCACACCTTCTAACATTGAGTCAGCATAAATCATAATCGATTTTTTATGAAGATTTTTCGCCAATTGCTCACCTAAAGATTTTGCTTCTGCTTCAATGCTTTCTAAAAATTTAGAAGCATTATCCAATTGAGTAATAAAATTAGCCGAAACTAAATTATAGTGTTTTAACAAAAATGCTAATTGAGGCAATGAATACGCTAACATAGCTCGCGGAGGATTACCACCAGGAATAGTGATCATATTGTAACCATTGGCTTTGGCAATTTTTTCTAATTCGCCACCAGAAGTTACACAGGCAATTTCTGCGCCTTTAGCTTGCGCTTCTTTTAATGCATATAGCGTTTCTTCGGTGTTTCCAGAGTATGAACACGCAATCACCAAGGTGTTTTTATTTACAAACGATGGCAAGGTGTAGGTGTTGTTGGTAACAATAGGCACAGGGCATTCACTAGCCGCTAGCTGACTAATAATTTTACCACCAATACCCGAGCCACCTAAACCTGTTATTACTACATTGGTTATGGTATTTGCTGCTGGCTTAAGTGTTGCTGCTTTTCCTATTTCTATACCGTGCTTAAAGTAGTGTATAGATTGTTCTACGTGTTCTATCATGATTGAATTATTTAGAGCGTGAAGTTAAGAAAATTATATGTTTTTATTTTTGATAATGTATAATGTACAAGAATAGTGTTAAAATAATATTGCAAAATACTTCAAAAGTATTATTTTAGCGCAAATTTATTTTAACTAAATACTGACTTTTGTGAAAAACCTATTTCTTTCTGTTCAACTTCTTCTTTGTCCTTTTGTAATTTTTACTCAAGTACATTTTAATAAATCAGGAGAATCTACTGACGCTTCAAACTCTTATTATTACAGAGAAAGCGCTGGAGATGGCTTTTATAAGTCTTTCTACACAACAGATAAAACCCCGTTTTTTGAAGGAAAAATAAAAAACGCAAATTCATCTTCAGAAAAAGATAATAAGTACGTAGGTCAATGTACTTGGTATCATAAAAGAGGGATAAAAAAGGCGGTAATAAATTATGATGAAAATGGTTTGGAAAATGGGTTTGCTAAATATTATTACGAAGACGGTAAAATATGGAAAGAAGTAGAGTATGTTGAGGGAAAAATTAGGTATAATACTTTTTATGAATACGATCAATCAGGCGTTAAGTACTTAATTTTTGAAGACTACTTTGATAGCAACGTAAACGATTGGGATTTGTTTAGCTCCTCCATGAGCATCTCTAGAATTTCTGATGGAAGGTTGCACATTAAATCTTTACACGAATTAGGAACTTCTCGTTTTATTCCTACTATGTCACACAACTCAGAATTTGTATTGGAAGGAACAATAGACTTAAAAGAGAACAAAAAAGGAGGGCTCGCAGGGTTAATATACGGATTTAAAGACTGGGACAATTACCATTATTTTTTCATAACAGCATCATCGTACTATATAGGTTTTGTGTTTGAAGGCATTCATACCTCCAAAGCAGATGGGCTTCCTACTACAGCCATAAAAACAAAAGAGATTAACAACCTTAAAATACTTAGTAACGGAGAGAAAGTTGTTTATTCAATAAACGGACAGGTAATTAATAGCGCTAAGTATATTCAAAATTTTGGCAATAAAATCGGATTTGCAGTAAAGGACAAAGGAGAAATTTCTTCTGATAGAATAATCTTGAAATCGGTTGTTGGAGCAGACTACGCAACAGCATCTTCCGAAACAGACGTGAAATCAACAGGTTCTGGAGTTTTATTTAACAAAGAAGGATATATTCTAACAAACCACCATGTTATTGAAAACTCAAAAAATATTTTTGTAGATGTTACTACAGGTGGGGCTGTAAAAACACTAAAAGCAGAATTAATTGTTTCGGATAAAGAAAATGATTTAGCCATTATAAAAATAAATGATGAAAATTTTATTAAACCAACCGAAATAGAATTTTCTTTTAAAGAAAATGGCAATGTAGAAGTTGGTGAAACAGTATTTACAATTGGTTACCCATTTGCATTAACAGGCATGGGCAAAGACGCTAAATTTACAGACGGAAAAGTATCTTCCAAAAGAGGATATGATGGAGCAATAAATTCATTTCAAACAACAATCCCTGTGCAACCAGGAAATAGTGGGGGGCCTGTTTATAACGAAAAAGGTGAATTTGTGGGGTTGATTTCTGCCAAAATAGCTAATGCAGACAACGTTTCATACGCAGTAAAATTGAACTATATAAGAGCTCTTCTTGATTTGACACCAAACACCGTTGATTCTCCCTCTAGCAAAAACATATCAGGATACACATTAGAAGAAAAAATCAAACTACTGTCGAAGTATTCGGTATTGATAAAAATAAAATAGTTAACCTATGAATAAGAAAATAATACTTACCTCATTTATAATACTTCTTGTAAATTCTTTTTATGCCCAAGATGCAGATGAAAATTATACACCTAAAGGAGGGGTGTTTGGAGCTTCTTTCAAAAAGAGAACATCGTCTGCCTATGAAATAAGTAATTCGGTAAGCTTTAATCCAGCTCTGTTGTTAAGAAGCACTACAGCCCTTTTTTATGAAAGAAAGTTAGGGTCTAGCGAAACTGTTAAAGCAGGAATTGGTTTTGCCACAAATTATGACCGCTACCTATTTACCATAGCAGATGGCATGGATTATTTTAATTATGATGGATATTTTTCATTGAACGAGTTGTCTAAAAACTCTAATTTGAATAGCGGGTTGTTTTTGTATCTTTCGTTTAAATATTATTATGACGATTTGATGGATGGTTCTTACATTGAAATTAACTACAGAAGAAACACGTATAATGGCACCGCCATGTTTTCTGACTATTCATCAAGTGGTAACAAAGACTTTAGTGTTATTGCTAATTCATTTTATCTTAACTGGGGGAGACAAATTACATCAGGTGGGTCGCTTAAATTAACCCATGATTTTTATATTGGAGGTGGATTTAGAATAGTACAAATGAGTGAAGTGGATTTTAATAATTCTAACAATACATATAGATTTACAAATGAGATGATAGATATTGGAATGGCACCTGCTCTAGTAGCTGGGTATGCAATTGGATTTGGATTTTAAATAACAAAATAAAAACACAACAACTATGAAACAAAAATCAATTATTTTATCAGTTTTTACCCTTTTATTTTGCGGAATTATAAATGCCCAAAATATTACATGGGGGAACGAAATTAAGCAAGAAAAAGGAAAGTCTCAGGCAGGTATTATTGCCGAAGATTCAGAAGCGTTTTACGTATCTGGCTTTAAATCTAAGAAAGTACTTTTTGGTTATAAAAGAACATTTACCATTGAGAAGTACAACAATAAAGACATGACACTTGTTTACTCAAAACTTGTTCCAAATCCGCAAATAAATGGAGAGGAAACAGACATAGAGTCTATTATTTATGTTGATGGACAGTTTGTAATTTTTTCTACATTAGACAAAAAGGAGACAAAAACTCAAGCTGCCTATGCGCACAAAATGTCAACAGACTGTGTTCTTGAGCTTGATTATGTTGAACTGGGAGAAGTAGGTATTAAAAGCAAAATCAAAAAGGGATTTTTCGAGTACAAAATATCAGAGAATAACAAGTATTTTTTGGTAGTAGAGGTGCCTCCTTTTGATAAATATGCTTCAGAAAAATTCAATTATAGAGTTTTTGATAAAGACTTTAAAATTATCTGGAAAAGCGAGATAGAATTACCCTATAAAGACAAAAACTTTCTAATATCAGACTTTTTCCTTGATAACAATGCTAATGTATTTATGCTAGCAAAAGTATTTCCAGAGTTAGAAAAAGGAGAAAAGAGAGATAAAAGTCAGCCCAATTCAAATAAAGTAATTCTATCATACGATCATAAGTCAAGCACATTAAAAGAATATGTTTTAAAAGTAGGCGACAGTAAGTTTCCTACAGATATGAGCTATTTTATTGAAGGAGGAAAACTTAAAGTTTGCGGGTTTTATTCTGAAAATGTTAGAACATACAGTGCTGCTGGAGTATTTTATCTAGCAATTGATTTAGATTCAAAGCAAGTACAAGAGAGCACTTTTCAGCCATTTACTAAAGAATTTATCGCAAAATATGTTGGCGATAGAAAAGCAAATAAAATTGATGGGCTAAGTAATTTTGACATTAAAACAATTATTAAAGATGGTAGTGGAGGGTTTTCATTTATTGCTGAATATTATCAATTCATTCAAAGATGCTCTACGCACAATGGAGTTACAACATGTACCTACCACTATTATTACAACGACCTTATTGTTGTAAAAGTAGACAATAAAGGGTTGATAGAATGGACAGAAAAAATATCTAAAGCACAACACTCAGTTAATGACGGGGGCTATTATTCATCTTATATAGCAGGATTAAATAATGGCAAGCTTTACATTATTTTTAATGACAACCCAAAGAATTTTAAGCCACTAGCAGAAGATCCGTATTCTAGAAAAATAATGTCGCCCAAACCTAAAAAGAGTGTTTGTGCCTTAGTTACAATGGACTTAAAAACGGGCTCGTTTACTAGAGAATTACTGTTTACCAATAAAGACAGTAAAACCATTCTAAGACCAAAAATATACAGACAGTTATCAGACAATGAAATTTATGTATATGCCATCAGATCTAGCTTATATAAGTTTGGTAAAATAACGTTTTAACATTTAAAACACAGAACTAAAAAGAGCGTCCTAATAGGGCGCTCTTTTTTGCTTTATACACGGAGATATTGTTGTCTTCACCTTTCAACCATCCAACAACAATCCCTATCTTTGCGCTTCATTCATTATTACTGTTATGAGCATAGAATTATCAGAACAAGAACTGGTTAGACGCGAGTCGTTAAAAAAGCTGCGTGAGATGGGTATCAATCCCTATCCAGCAGAGTTATATCCCGTTGATACCTTAACATCCGATATAAAAAATAATTTTCAAGAAGGTAGGGAAGTATGCATTGCTGGCAGAATGCTTTCTCAGCGCATTATGGGCAAGGCATCGTTTGCTGAAATTCAGGATAGTGAAGGCAGAATACAAGTGTATTTTAACCGTGATGAATTATGCCCAACAGAAGATAAAACCTTATACAATGAAGTCTTCAAAAAATTGCTCGACTTAGGCGATTTTATTGGCATAAAAGGCAAATTATTTACCACACAAGTAGGCGAAAAATCGGTGCATGTTAGCGAATTTACTTTATTGAGCAAATCGTTAAAACCACTTCCGCTTCCAAAAATAGATGCAGAAGGAAAAGTACACGATGCCTTTACCGACCCTGAGCAACGCTACCGCCAACGCTATGTAGATTTGGTGGTAAATCCGCAAGTGAAAGAAGTGTTTGTAA
>CAYVVI010000051.1:0-11536 GCA_964455265.1 uncultured Flavobacteriales bacterium
GGTTCGAGTCCCGTCCAGACCGCAAAAACCTCAGAATATTCTGAGGTTTTTTTATTTTTATGCGTTTATAACTCCATAAAATTGAAAAACACTCTCTTTAAATACCGCTATCACCTTCTGTTTTGTAGCATTTTTCTTGTTTATATTTTCAATTTGTTTATTGACATCATGGAAGCAGACCCCATTCAGTATGCGCTTATTTCTTTAGAAATGAGTTGGACAAAAAACTTTCTGCACGTTTACGAACAAGGTCATGATTATTTAGATAAACCACCCTTATTGTTTTGGTTGTCTTCGTTTTCATTTTTAACATTTGGTGTCTCTAATTTTAGTTACAAATTGCCCTCAATACTTATTGCAATACTTGGAATATATAGCACTTACAGATTTTCAAAACTATACTACTCGAAAGAAAAATCTATTGCCGCAGCATTGATATTAGCAAGCACACAAGCATTGTTTTTAATGACCAACGATGTGCGCACCGATACCAATTTATTGGGGTTAACTATGTTTTCTGTTTGGCAATTGGCTGAATTTTTAAAGCACTCCCAGTTCAAGCATCTGTTGTTTGCATCAATAGGAATTGGCTTTGCGATGATGGCGAAAGGACCTATTGCCTTAGTAATTCCAGCTGCGGCTTTCGGGACAGAGTTTTTATTAAAACGCCAATGGAAAAACATCTTTAAACCACAATGGATAGTTCTTTTGGTGATTGTTGCCATCTCACTTTTACCCATGTGCTATGGCTTATACACTCAATTTGACTTACACCCTGAAAAGTTTGTGTATGGTTTGCAAGGTCCTTCGGGGTTAAAGTTTTTCTTTTGGACACAAAGTTTCGGGCGCATTACAGGAGAAAATTATTGGCAAAACGATACGGGCTACACCTTCTTTCTACAAACCATGTTATGGGATTTTCAACCATGGATTTTGTTTTTCATTCCTGCGTTGGCAAAACGAATTTGGACGTTGATTAAACATAAATTCCGTGCGGAGAATAATTTGGAATACATCACGCTTGGTGGATTTGTGTTGATGTTTGTTGCGTTGTCTTTATCAAAATTCAAATTGCCGCATTACATCTTTGTACTGTTTCCTTTTGCAGCCATCATCACCGCAGATTTTATTTTCGAGTTAAAAGAAAAATGGCTAAGCACATTTTCAAAAATTCAATTTGGAATACTACATCTTTTTTGGATAGCACTAATTGTGTTGTTTACGCTCGTATTTCCTGTAAATTCTATTGTCCTGCCTATTCTTTCAGTTATTCTATTTATTATTTTTTGGTTCGTATTTATCAAACTAAAAAACAATAAAACAGAGAAAATAATCATTGCAACGTTGATGACATCTTTCGCTTTTAATTTGATGTTATCGCTACATTTTTATCCTAATCTACTCTCCTTTCAAGCAGGTTCTCAAGTAGGAATATTTGTAAAAGAAAATAACATTAACCATGATAAGTTTTACCATTTAGAACACCCCAATCAAGCAACCGATTTTTATGCAGAACGATTTACACCTTCTGTAAACATTGAGAATGTGGAAGACTTAGAAAAAGGTTCGTGGATTGTAACTAGTGAGGAAAATTACGAAAAAGTAAAAGCAATATATCCAACCATTAAAGTGGTCAAAACATTTCCATCATACAAAGTGAGTTTGCTAAATTTAGAATTTTTAAATAATAAAACTAGACCGAACACTTTAAAAACCGTTTATATTGTGAAAATTTGAACAATGCAAAACATTAGCAAAACGCTTATACAATCCTTTTACAAACCACGCGCAAAAGAGGTGCACAAAGGCTCGTTTGGGCATGCGTTGGTAATTGCAGGTTCAAGAGGGAAAATGGGTGCTGCAGTTTTGGCAACTAAAGCATGTATGAGAAGTGGCGCGGGATTAGTTACTTCATTCATTCCAAAATGTGGTTATGATATTTTACAAACATCTGTGCCCGAAGTGATGGTACTAGAAAGCACATCAGAAAATCATTTATCTGGAAAGATTGATGTCAATGAATTTTCTGTTGTAGGCATGGGTTGTGGCATTGGAAAACATAAGCAAACAGCAGAATTGTTAAAACATCTTTTAAGTACGTGCAAAGTACCATTCGTGTTAGATGCCGATGCACTTAACATCTTATCAGAAAATAAAACGTGGTTGAAAAAACTGCCCAAGAATTCTATTCTAACGCCACACCCTAAAGAGTTTGAACGCTTGTTTGGTAAAACAAAAAATCGACAAGAAGCGATACAATTACAACAACAAAAAGCAAAAGAACTCAACTGCATTATTGTGTTAAAAGGTGCTAACACGACCATTACCGCTCCAAAAAAAGTGTATCAAAACACCACAGGAAATGCAGGCATGGCAAGTGCAGGCATGGGCGATGTGCTAACAGGCATCATCACAGGGATTGTAGCACAAGGTTACACTACCGAACAGGCAGCCATTATGGGTGTTTACCTGCACGGTTTGGCTGGAGATTTAGCAGTGAAAAAACTAAGCCAAGAAGGGTTAATTGCTTCTGATGTTATTGACCACTTGCCTTTGGCATTTAGAGAAACGTTTTATAAAGTATAATGGTACTTTTTGTATATTTAGGAAACTATACAGAAGTTATTTGCTACATTAAAAATCGTCAATAAATGACACGAAAATCCATATTAATATTTTTATCTGCTACCCTATTATTTTCTTGTGTACAGACTACAAACCAAGACAAAAATTCTCATACTCAAATTGACAGAATTAATAAAAATGATGCTGAAAAACAACTGATAAAAGAAGATAGGCAAAAACAAATAGAAAAAGAAAACGTAATAGACAGCTTACGTATTGACTTAGCATTAAAAGATGCATTTAAAATTGCTCAAATAGCATTCAATGAGAATGAATTTTATAAAAAATATGAATTTCAACCTGACGATAGTTCATATCAAATCAAGATTGAAATTGTTATAGGTAAACTTTTCAAAAACAATCAAAAATATTTTCTATTACGAAGACACGTCCCTTGGGCAACGTATCTTGACCTATACAAAATAAACAACGACAAAACAGAGAGGTTAATTAAGAGAGAACAAGATGGGATGACCTATATGCGTGACACAATATTTGATGTTAATGGTGACGGATATAATGATTTTCTTGTTCATTGGTATCCTTCTTCTGGTTGTTGCAGACGAAATGTTTATAATGTATATTTGAATCAACCTGAGAAAGAAAATTTTACTCATGATTTCGAATTTATTAATCCTACATTCTCAGCGAAAGAGAAAATAATTCGCGGTGTTGGATATGGGCACCCTGGAGAAGTCGGAATTTATAAATATAAATGGAATGGTCTTCAAGTTGATACAATTGAATTCATATATCCATATGCTACTAAAAAAGGTCAATTCATCAAAACAAAAAAAAGAACGTATAGACCGACTGAAAAGGAAGGAATAATTTTAAAAACTATTCCAAAAGAATATCATAATATTGAAAGCTATGAATGGTTTGCAGACTTTTTACCAATAGACGACAATAACGATAGCTTATAAACTTATTAACTAAGAACTACAAGACAATTGGCTGCAACCAATTTTGTTCTTTGCCCAATCGGGGCGTTTGGCAAACCATTGCTGCATGTCGGGCTGCTCATCGTAAGGTTTTTTTAGCAGGTTCTCTAATTCATATATTAAAGAATAGTCACCTTCATCGGCTTTGTCAATAGCCAATTGCGCCATGTAATTGCGCAGTACATATTTCGGGTTGGTGCTATTCATTTTCTGTTTTCGTTCAACATCAGAAATGATTTCTACGTTTAAACGTTGCGCGTATTTTTCCAACCAACTCAACCATGTTGCTTTTATCTTTTCATTTATCGCTTCAGGGCGATAAAAGGCATCATTCAAAAGGTTTAAATTTTCTTCCGCAGAACTATTTTTATCAAAATCGCTTAGCGTTCTAAAGAAAATCGTCATATCGGTTTCGGTGAGTTGCAGTGCACTTTCCAAATCAATGATGAGTAAATTATCTTCCTCTTGTTCGGTAAACAAACCTAATTTTTGGCGCATCATGTTTAGGTATTCTATTTCAAAATCAATGGCAAATTGTTTTAAAATTTCGACAAATGGTTCGGAGTCGTTTACCAATGGAAATAAAGCATTGGCTAATTGCAATAAATTCCAACGTGCAATTTCGGGTTGATTGCCAAAACGGTAGCGCCTGTGTTGCGCATCGGTGGTATTGGGTGTCCACTCTGGGTTGTAATCGTCCATCCAACCGTAAGGTCCGTAATCAATCGTTAAGCCCAAAACAGAAAGGTTGTCGGTATTCATCACACCATGCACAAAACCCACACGCTGCCAATGAACAATCATTTCTAATGTGCGCTTAGAAACTTCTCTAAAAAACGCGATGTACGTTTGTTTGGATGGCTCTCCCAAATGCGCAAAAAAATGGCGAATGGTATAATCGGTGAGTTGCTGTAAGGTGTCAATTTCATCTCTAGACGTGTGAATTTGAAAACTTCCAAAGCGAATAAACGTAGGTGCTACACGGCAAACAATCGCCCCTTTTTCATACGCAGGATTGCCATCGTAAATCACATCACGCAATACGTCATCGCCTGTTTTAATAATTGAAAGCGCACGAGTTGTAGGCACACCTAAATGATGCATAGCTTCGCTACACAAATATTCTCGAATAGAAGAACGTAACACGGCCAAACCATCTGCAGAGCGGGAATAAGGTGTTTTTCCAGCACCTTTCAGTTGCAGCATAAAGCGTTGTTTGTTGTGCTCAACTTCAAAAAGATTTATTGCTCTTCCATCACCCAACTGACCAGCCCAATGTCCAAATTGATGTCCGCCATAATTCATAGCGAAAGGTTGTGTGTGTTCTAAAGTTTTTGCGCCTGAAAAAATGTCTAAAAATTCTTTACTTGCTAAATCATCTTCGGTTAAACCCAACAAAAAAGCTACTTCTTTCGAAGCGGCTATCAATTCAGGTTTCTTTGGTTGAATAGGATTTACAAACGAAGAACAAGCGTTTGGAACTTGTCTGCTTATGTTTTTGGTTTCAACATCTACAGGAAGTTCATTTATAAACGTATTGCTAACATTTAATTTCAAGTTAAAACTATTTCCAGCTTTCAATCGCTTTGTTAATGGTTTCTTCGTAGTTAAATTTGGTGTTGTTCTTTTTAGCTTCTGCTTTGCCCATTTCAAGAGCTTTTTCAGCGTTTTTCTTTGCTTCTGATTTCTCTCCTTTTTCAGCCAAAATTTGCGCTTTTAACCAAAAACTAAACCAAGAAGTATCATTCAGTTCAATAGATTTGTTTACCCACGTTAATGCTTGATTAATGTCGTGTTTGCCTTGAAACATATAGTTGGCGCTATTTCTATACACTTTCCATAAATTATCTTTTGAAGATTCTTTAATGGCTTTTTCAATATTGTCTAATGCTTTTTTGTGTGCATCTACTTTAATAGAAAAAGTAACTGTAGTTGTTTCCCATGCGAGAGATAAATCGGCTGTGGTAGCGGTTATGTTGTCAAATGAAAAACGCATTGTTTCTACAAAGTTATTTTTCATCATAGGGTTCATTTTTTTCGCTTTAGAATTTGCCATTGGTCCTGATTCATTGTTTGTAGAATCTTTTAACTTGTTTGGACGGTTTTGTGCAGATTTAAACGGTGCTTTTGTTGGTGAAACAGAAATAGAAAGGGCATTGTTTTCTGCTTTATAAGAGTTGGTTCCCCAAGAGTCTGTAGCTGTGTTAAAATGAATTTGCCACTCTTGTTCCGTTGGAGTTATGTATAGCGCATAAGTACCCGCTGCTAAATCGTTTCCTTCAATTTCTACATTATCTGTAAATGTAATTAAAGTGGCTGTATTTGCGCCTGCTCTCCATACTTCATTGTAAGGAACTAAATCTCCAAAAACAACTCTGTCTTTAACACTAGGGCGATGGTAAACTACGGTAACATCTGTAAGGCCAATTCGTTGTTCTAGTTTTGCTTTTGGACTAGCTTGTGGTAGATCTTGTGCATTAGAAAAAAATGCCAAAAATAATGATAATGTTGTGATTGTTTTTTTCATGATATAATCGTTAAAATTAAATGGTTCGTAATTTATATAACAAATATAATACCTAATTGTTATATCGGTGCTATGATATTAAGTTATCTGAGTAATTCTATTAGTTAAAATAAATTTCATAATTTAGAGCAAAATGTTGAGCGAAGGAAATCAAATATTGCGCTTTTTTAGTGCCAAGAGAATATTATATGCTATTCTCATTGGCTTGGGTGCTGCATTTTTTCTGCTCTATCTCAATTTTGATAAAGATGCTTTTTTAAACATAACGTGGACTTGGCAAGTTTTCTTTTGGCTCTTTGTTGCACTTGTTATGATGGCTTTACGAGATATTGGGTACATTATTCGTATTCGTATTTTATCAGACAAAACAATATCTTGGCGCAATTGCTTTGACGTAATAATGCTTTGGGAATTTGCTTCTGCCATCACACCATCTGTTGTTGGTGGCTCTGCTGTTGCCATGTTTATCGTAAATAAAGAAGGAATTAATCTTGGAAAAAGCTCAGCCATTGTTCTTATAACTGCCTTAATGGATGAGTTGTTTTTTGTGCTCATGGTTCCACTATTGTTTTGGCTGGTTGGTGAAGCTGCGCTATTTCCCATGAGCTTAAATTTTAGTGTATTTGGTTATGAACTAAATACCAAAGGTATTTTTTATTTAAGCTACGCAATTATTGTGTTGTACGTTATTATAATATCCTACGCATTGATTTTTAAACCAAGAGGATTTAAGTGGATATTACTTGCCATTTTTAAACTTCCATTTATGAGAAAATGGCGTGTAAAAGCTTCTCAAACTGGACAAGAAATAATCGAAGCATCAAAAGAGATTAGAAGCAAAAAAGTTTCGCATTGGTTAAAAGCATTTCTAGCTACTTTCTTATCATGGACTGCGCGCTATTGGGTACTTAACTTTATTATTTTAGCATTTGCTGTAAACAAATTAAATAGTCCGTTTACGGATAATTTACTGATATATGCTCGCCAACTAGTCATGTGGATTGTAATGCTAGTTAGCCCAACACCTGGAGGAAGTGGGGTTGCAGAACTTACCTTTTTAGGGTTCTTAAAAGAGTTTGTTCCAAATGGGCTAGAAAGCGGTCTGGCTCTACTTTGGAGATTGATATCCTACTACCCTTATTTATTTATAGGGGCAATTGTTTTACCTAGATGGATTAGAAGAGTTTTTGCTGCAAAAACTACTAAGAATTAGGTTCGTTGAAGTGAAACTGGAACGAAACTCTAACGGTATTTGCTAATGGACTTGCTTGTGTAAGTGAAACTAGATACGATAAGTCTAATTCAAACTTACTAAATCTAAACCCTGCGCCCATGCTTATAAATTTTCTGTTTCCTTTAGAATATGCTTCGTTAAACCAACCTGCTCTTACCGCAAATTTTTGAGCATACAAGTATTCTAAACCTAAAGAGATATTTATTTCGCTTAGTTCTTCTTTAAATTTTGAACCACTTTCTATACCAACAAATTCATCATCTTCATCGTAAATACCATATCCTGGAGCATCTACAAATGAATTGAAAATCCCTGCTGCCACACCCACATTGTTGTCTCTACCTGAAGCAATGGTACCATCAGAAAATCTTAATGGATTTGTAGGAACTAAAAGTTTATTAAAATCTAGCATAAAGCCAAATGCATTGTACTCATCTAATTCCATTTTCAATGCAGAACCTAAACGCATGTTGGTTGGTAAAAAATCTCTTTCTTTAGTTGAGCTATAAGACATTTTTGAACCAATGTTTGAGATGTTTAAACCAGCAGAAAATCTCGATTTGTATCCACCCAAATCAAATTCGTTAGAGTTGTAGAAACCAGACACATCTGCAGCAACAGACTGGCCCGCTTCATCTTGACCACCTACAACAGGTATACGAGAAATGTTTGAGAAAATATATCTTAAACTTACTGCACCCGAAAAATTTTCAGATAATTTGCGTGCATAAGAAACATCAAAAGCCATTTCCATTGGCGAATAATCTCCTAATGGATTGTTTTGAATATCTGTAAGATTAATCGTTCCTAAATTGAAATAGCGCAACGATGCGCCAATTGTTTGATTGTCGTCTATTTTTTTAAATCCTGATAAGTATGCTAAATACATGTCGTTGGTTATGCTTCTTAACCAAGGAGTGAATGACATGGCTATTCCTGCGTCTTCATCAATAAAAGCAAGTTTAGAAGCATTCCAATGATTGGAATACATGTCAGGAGTTGAAGCAACACCAGCATCTCCCATAGCTCCAGCTCTCGAATCTGGAGAAATAAGCAAGAAAGGCACTGCTGTTGTGATGGTGTTTAATTCTGAGCCATCCTCACGACCGCTAATGGTATTAGTCGTTTGAGCAAAAACCGATTGAGACAAAATTAGTGCTGCGCAAGCTCCAAGTGTTATGTGTTTTAATGTCATTATCTATAAAGGAATTAATCTAAAATTATAAGAGAGAACACAAATAAAATACATTTATTGTGTTTCTAGTTCAAAATTACCAATTTTTCTATTTTTTCAACGGATTCTCCTTGTAAATTTTCAACAGAAACTTTGTACACATAAACTCCTCTGGCTATTTTATCACCAAATTCATCTCTACCATTCCAATGTATTGGCTCAATTCTAAAGCCGTTGGTTTTGGCATTGGTTTTTATAGTTTTTACAAGTTTTCCGGTTATGGTGAAAATTTCAATACGCACTCTTAAATAGGTTTCTGCTTGGTTATGCTCAAACATAAACTGCGTACTGGTTGTAAAAGGATTAGGATAGTTTAGCACGTGGTCTAGTGCCAACTCTTCTTTTTTAACTACAACAAATTCTAACGTTGCAGATGATGGATTGTTATAAACATCATATGCTTTTAAAGTAAGCGTATGTGGCCCTGGTTCTAAATCATTAAAATTATATCTTACTTGCCCTTTCTGATAGTTGTCTAATTCTGCTTCATAAAGTTCATTTAAAATAATTGGGATAGATGAGTTGTTATCTAATATTAAAGATAAGTCGTGCCCTACTCCATTTCCAACTGTATTCAACCCGCTTTCGTCAAATAATTTAGCAATAAGAATAGGGTTTTCGTTAGTCATACTGCCATAAACAAAGGTGGAATCGTTTAAGTAGAGTTTTATTTCTGGACCAATTTTATCTTCAGGAGCATTTTCATCAATACCGCCAACATAAAGAGAATCAGAATATCCTAAACCATCTTCTTCACCATTTTCACCATACATACTTACTCTTCCTTTTCCAAACTGATAGTCTATATCTTTCGGTACAATAAACGTAGATTCAAAAAGGCCATTTTTAACACTCACTCTTCCTTTAAATAGGATGTTATTTTGGACTTCAAATTGTTTTATCGTTGAACTAGGGTCGTTTTGTAAATTTTGAGTAATTCTTTTTTTGTCATAAACACTTACATAAGCTATGCCATTAAAATCATTCATAACAACATTGTTTTGAGTTTTAACAACACCTTTTATGGTTACTTTTGAAAGTGCTTTTAATGTATCTAATGAGGAGTCTGTAATGAGCTTATCGTTAAGATGCGTTAACTCCAATTTATGTTGCGGAATGGCTAATTTTAACGCGGGGTCACCAAGTAAAGAGAATTTTCTAAATTCAATATCAGTTACAGAAAAATTGGCATAGGCATTTTTTGTTTTCATATAGATAGAACCTAATGTTTGTGGTTCTAAATTTTGACGAACAAACACCGAGTCAAAAAAGAAATTTATGAGTCTGCTATTTTGAGATGCAAAAACAACTCTAGTTGTTGTAAATAAAGCAATAGCTGCTCCATTTGGGTTTAAAAATGCAAGCTCACCTCCTGATGTTCTTCTGGGGTTATCCCATCGACTAAATTCACAGGTGGCTGTCATAAATACAGGCATCTTGTCTTTATTAGTCCACTCTGAAATTGTAGTGGTATTAAGCACACGTTCTTGCGTCCAACCAGATGTGCCACCATGCCCAACAAAATTTAATAACAATGCACCGTTTTCTACCCTATTTCTTAAATCATCTTCTACTTGAGGATAGCGCTGCCCGCCAGGTGTTTTTTCTTGCTTATAGGCATCCATGTAAATTTTTTGAATATTTAATTCTGGGGCTGTTTGTTGAGCTCTATCGTAAATATTTTCAGAGTCTTCAATAAATGCTGAATTGTCTTCGTCATCTGCAAGAAGTGCTACCATTGTTCTCCAATCTTTAAGTGTTGAATAATACTGTGGTATTTGCTCTGTGTTTGCTGAAACATTTGTAACATAACTTCTAACTTTGTTTACTGCCGTTTGAGCTTCTGACTTTGATTTAACAGGAAATCTTCCTACTCCCATGTCTATCAAATCTGAATTTCTAAAAATTTCATTATCAGAGAGTGTTACAAAATAATCGTCAGAAGTATACGTGTTGGTTGGAATTAGAGATTCTTCTGATTCGAAGGTTATAATAAAATTTGTGTTGGGCTGAAGTTTATTACGGTTGTCATAAGAACCATCCCCAAATAATAAAAGATTTTTTGGTACTTCATTAGCGGTTGTTGCCCTATCGTAAAACATTTTCATAAACAGTCGAATGGCTGTAACATCAGGCATTCCAGATGAGAACTCATTAAACACTTGTTCCTGCTCAACTAAATGAACGATACTTCCTAATTGTTCGTGAATTGATTTTAGCTCACTGGCTTCAGACATAAATTCTTTGTGGGCAACAATGATTAAATCTGCGTATCCTAACCCATGAAGGTTTTGATTTACTACCTTTTTAGAATAAACAGGAGTAGGGAAATTATGATTAGATGTAATCGCTACAAAGCGCTTAAGTTCTTCTGTTGATACAACAAATTCTTTTGTTGAAGTGAGGTTTGTAAAACTAATTGATGAAGCATTTGTTGGGTCAGTAATATCCCATATTTCGGATACTTCTTGAGCATTACTCAATATGAATTTTGAAACGCTACCAGCTGTAACAGATTGAAGTGATAAAAAACTCATTTGATTGCTGGACATTCTCAAATTTCGGTTGGCTAAAACTTGAATAAAATCAATCCATCCTTCGGCTGATGGGTCTGAAAATTTATTAAATGTAATGGATAAATTTATTTGATCTGAAGTTGGCAGAAAATTAAAAACATTATACGATTCGCGAGCAAATGGAGCATATTCTGAATTAGGAACCGTTGAAATATTACTAGAGTTTGAAGAAAAACCAGAGTTTGTTTCAGATACTTTGTAAGATGTTGCATTTACAAACGAACGCCCTAAAAATCGTGTTCTAATTTCAACATTATTGGATTTATTTATGTTAGGAAAATTAAACGAAAATTCTGCGGAATTTACAGCTCCAAATCTACTTCCAAACCACCTTCTTCCAGAAGCTATTAGATTTTCTTGTTCTGGTTCAAAAAAACGAAAGTCATCAAAAGTTGT
>CAYVVI010000052.1:0-11119 GCA_964455265.1 uncultured Flavobacteriales bacterium
CCATTACCGAAGAAGTAATCGATTACGACTTGATAAAAGAGCAAATAAAAATTGCAGAAGGTGAAAGCATTTCTGGTAAAGATTACGAACCACATTTGCACGCCATTCAGTGCCGTATCAATGCAGAAGACCCGTATAATGATTTCCGTCCTTCACCAGGAAAAATTTTAGAATACCATGAACCAGGAGGACACGGAATTCGCATCGACACACACGTATATGCGAGTTATACCATTCCGCCTAACTACGATTCGATGATTGCTAAACTTATAACCGTTGCACAAACGCGTGAAGAAGCCATTGCTAAAATGGATAGAGCACTTAGCGAATACATTGTAGAAGGGGTAAAAACCACCATTCCGTTCCATCAGAAATTGATGAAGAATGAAAAGTTCTTGCAAGGCGACTTCACCACCAAGTTTATGGAGTCGTTTAGTATGCACGACTAACATTCTGACAATTCTATGACAATAAACTAGCGCATAACCCGCAAATTTGCTCTACAAACAAGTAGGGAGATAGGTGGAGTTAAAACATCTTAAGATAATAGCGCTAACGCACAAAAATTTAGAACTCAATGAAATTGGGCGTTTTCATGTAGATGACACATCTCTTGAGAGCACCCTTTTTCGTTTAAAACAAGAGCTATCTCTTTCTGAGTTGATGTACATGTCAACATGCAATAGAGTTGAATTTATTTTTACATCCAACCAACTTTTAGACGATGAGTTTTTACTCAATTTCTTCATGGCGTTCAATCCACAATGGAGAGAAACAGAGTTGATGTTTGCCGCTCAAAAAGCATCGGTATATGAAGGCGAAAACGCAGTAGAACATTTGTTTAGAGTAGCATCGTCTATAGATTCCTTAGTAATTGGCGAACGCGAAATCATCACCCAAGTAAGAGCCGCATTTGAATTGTGTCATAAAATAGGATTAACAGGCGATTTTATTCGCTTACTCATTAAGCAAACCATTGTAGTAGCGAAAGAGATTTACACAGAAACATCTATTTCTAAAAACCCCGTTTCGGTGGTGTCTTTGGCGTATAAAGAACTAAGACAACACAGCATTAATAAAAATTCAAATTTCTTGGTGATTGGTTCTGGAAAAACCAACAAAACCATGGCGCGTTTTCTGAAAAAACATGGCTGTAAAAACTTTTCTATTTACAACCGCACCATTTCAAGAGCTGAAGAATTTGCAGAAGAATTAGGCGGCAAAGCCTATCCGCTAACCGAACTAAAAAATCATAGAGCACATTTTGATGTGATTTTAACATGTACATCATCTACCTTACCCATACTTACAAACGAGCTTTATACCGCTATTTTAAATGGCGATACCGAGCGCAAAGTAATTGTAGATTTAGCCATCCCCAACGATGTTGACCCTGACCTTTTAGGGAAACACAACATCGAATTATTGTCTATTAACGAATTAAAAGAAGTAGCAGATAAAAACTTAAAGCAACGCTCAAAAGAACTTTATAAATGCGATAAAATTATTAGCCAGCAATTGGCCGATTTTAAACAACTATTTAAGCAACGTAAAGTAGAAGTTGCCATGCGCGAAGTACCTGAAAAGGTTAAGGAAATTAAGAAAAACGCCATGGAGGTTGTGTTCCAAAAAGAACTAGAAGGATTAGACGCGAACTCGAAAGAAGTATTGGATAAAATACTTAGCTACGTTGAGAAAAAATACGTGAGTGTACCCATGAAAATGGCGAAACAAATTTTATTGGAAGTAGATTCTTCAAAATAATAATGAATAGTTCTCGATACGCCCTTCAATAAATTCAGGGCACTCGAACTGACAGAAAACAAGAAAAAATTGTCTCAAAAAATTACCATAGGAACAAGAGGAAGTGAACTAGCACTTTGGCAAGCGTATTTTACCAAAGCCAATCTCGAAAAATTGGGTATTGAAGTAGAGATAAACATCATCAAAACACAAGGCGATAAAATTCAAAACCTAAGTTTTGATAAGATGGAAGGCAAAGGGTTTTTCACCAAAGAAATTGAAGAGGCCTTACTATCAAACCAAGTAGATTTAGCCGTTCACTCGCATAAAGACTTAGAAACCACACCACCTAAAGAGCTTGCTATTGCTGCGGTTTCGTATAGAGAAAATCCAAGCGATGTGTTGTTGATTAGAAAAGAAGCGGTGGATACAGCGCAAACATTTTCACTGAAAAAAAATGCGGTTGTTGGCACTTCATCTGCACGCAGAAAAAACCAATTGTTGTTTTTTAGAGAAGACATTTCATTAAACGATTTGCGTGGCAACGTACCTACACGTATTCAAAAATTACGTGATGGCAATTACGATGCGATTATGTTGGCAAAAGCCGGTGTAGATAGATTGCAAATTGATTTAAGCGATTTTCATGTAGAAGAATTATCTCCTAAAGAATTTATACCAGCGCCTGCGCAAGGCGTTTTGGCGTATCAAGTAAGAGAAAACGATAGCACTACAAAGCAAATCATTTCGCAACTTAACCACAGCGATGTGGCAGCGTGTATTCATGTAGAGCGCACTATACTTAATCGTTTAGATGGTGGTTGCCAGTTGCCGTTGGGCGCGTATTGCGAACACATCAACAACGAATTTCATGTGTGGGTGTCTGCCGCAGATACTTGGGAAAGCACGCCCGTACGCTTGTACCGCACGCACAGCAATGCTGAAGAACTCATCAATACCGTGTTGAGCGACTTAAAAAAAAAAGCACTCCACAGCGCATCTTCCTCTCTCGTGAAGTAGAGGAAACATCATTACTCAAAAAATTTTCCGACTCATTTGGGCACACCTTAATTGCTAAATCGTGTATTAAGATTACGCATCAAGTATTTTCTTTACCCGAGCACTACGATTGGGTATTTTTCACGTCTAAAAATGCTGTCAACGCTTTTTTTTCGCAACACGTAAAAGATGTTTCTAAAAAATATGCAGCCGTTGGAATTGGCACCGCCAAAGCGTTGCAAGCGTTTGTGAAACACATTCATTTTATTGGCGATGGCGAAACCACAGAAGTGGCTAAGCAATTTTTAAATCAGCTAATGCCTAACGAAAAAGTACTGTTTCCTATTTCTAATGTGAGTTTGCAAACCATACAAAAGTCCTTACCAAACGCTGCGGTTATAAATGTTGAAGCATACCATACAGAAGAAAATTTCAAAGAAAACGTAGAGGCCGACACCTACATTTTTACAAGCCCATCCAACGTGCGCGGGTTTTTAAAACACAATACGCTTAGCCCTGCAAAAAAAATAATTGTGATTGGTCTTTCTACTAAAAAAGAATTGGAGGCACAGGGCTTTTACAACATCTCCATAGCGTATAGCTACAACGAGTTAGGGTTGTTGGATGGGATATGATTATATTTGAAACATTAAAAAGAACTCATGAACAAACAGATTCTATTTTTTGCTTTTCTTTTTTTTATGACAATTACCTTTTCTTGTTCCAAAAAAACAGAGTATACATTTGTTGTTAAGAACACTACCAATTATACATTAAATAGTGTTTCGATAGATTGGTGTAATGGGGATAATAAAATTTCTGTTTTGCCAAACTCAACATCAAATACGTTTGTTTTAACTTACAATGTAAAACCACTTAATTTTTTTGCTTCAGGAAGTCTTTGTGTTAAAGTCACAGAATACTCTAGCCAATCAAACACATATTCAAATAACACAGGAGTTGCAATTGAAAGAACTGTTTTGAGCAAGAAAAACACGAACACTATCGAAATTTCTGAAAACACCCAAAGCACAACTAACCCTTTTTTAATAGAATTAAAATAGGCATTATTTTATTTCCCACCTTTGCGGTGTGTTAGCAAAGTACAAAAACTATATTCTACTGCATACCACCGTGCTCATTTGGGGCTTTACGGGCGTTATAGGGCGCTATTTGCAAGATTCTACCAGCCCAATTATTGATGCCTTTGACATTGTGTGGAACCGCATGTATATTGCTGTTGCTGCCATGTTGTTGATGTGGTGGTATGTGCGCTACATTCAAAAAAAACAAGTGGGCAAACCATGGAAGGGCAACACCTATGTGTATGCCACAACACTGGGCGTTATTATTACCGCCCACTGGCTCACTTTTTTTGCGGCTATTCATTTAAGTAATATTTCTATTGCATTGGTGTGCATGAGTACGGCCACTATTTTTACCGCCATATTAGAACCCCTTATGTTTAAGCGTAAATTCGACCACACCGAAAGTATTATGGGGGTGTTGGTAATTGTGGGCGTGGGTTATATTTTTGAAGGTGTATCGTCAGAGTATAATTTTGCCATTGGCGTGGGCGTATTTTCTGCATTTTTAAGCGCTTTGTTTTCTGTTATGAATGCCAAAATGGTGCGTCAGTACAGTGCGCTAAAGGCCTCTACGGTGCAACTGTTTACGGGTTTTGTGTTGCTAACTATTTTTATGATGTTTAAAGAGGGTTCAATGCCCATTACGTTTATCAGCTATGAGTTTAATTACATGCTCGCCATTATTGTGCTGGGAAGTATTTGTACTGCATGGGCATTTTTGGTATCTGCCAATGTGATGAAAGAATTGTCGCCATTTACTGTAGTGTTGGCAATAAATATGGAACCCATTTATGCCATTATTATGGCGCTTATTTTTTATAGCGAAACAGAAAAAATGCCCACTCAATTTTACATAGGCGCAGCCATTGTAATAGGCGTAATTATGCTCAATGGCATTATTAAAAACAGAAAAAGAGCAGCGGCAAAAGTAGAGAGTTAAAACTCAAATTCTACTAACGAAGAGAACTGCGCTACGCGATTGTTTATTTCATCTTGCGTAAGTGTTTCTAAACGATTGGTGCCAAACTGTTCTACCGTAAACGAAGCCAGGGCAGAGCCCATAATCACACCACGTTTCATGTTTTCGAAAGAAATGTCATCGGTTTTTGCTAAGTAACCAATAAAGCCACCCGCAAAGGTGTCGCCTGCACCAGTTGGGTCAAACACATCTTCTAAAGGAAGCGCAGGAGCATAGAACAAACTTTCGTTATCGAACAACAATGCACCGTGCTCACCTTTTTTAATGATAAGATATTTAGGGCCCATATCTAGTACTTTTCGAGCTGCTTTCACTAAAGAATATTCTCCAGATAAAATGCGCGCTTCTTCATCGTTTATAGTCAGCACATCAATTTCTTTCAATACTTTTTTCAAATCGTCTAAAGCCACTTCCATCCAAAAGTTCATCGTGTCAAGCACAATCAACTTGGGGCGTTTTTTCATTTGTTTTATCACGTTGAGCTGTAAAGCAGGCGTAAGGTTGCCCAACATTAAATACTCGCAATCTTGATAGCTTTCTGGAACAATCGGATTAAAATCGGCCAATACGTTTAGCTGTGTGTCTAACGTATCGCGCGTATTCATGTCCATGTGGTACTTGCCCGACCAAAAAAATGTTTTTTCACCTTTTTTTATTTGCAAACCTTCGGTAACGATGTTGCGTTTTTGCAATTCATCAATTTTTTCTTGCGGAAAATCTTCACCCACTACCGATACAATTTTAACGGTATTTCCTAGGTAAGATGCGGCAATGCTCAAGTAGGTGCATGCGCCTCCAACAATTTTATCGGTTTTTCCAAACGGAGTTTCAATGGCGTCAAACGCAACAGTACCAACGGCTAAGATGTTCATGATGGGATAGAATTTTTAAATTTTGTGCAAAGATATTGTATAATTTCAAACTTTGCTGTAATATTGCAGCCGCTTTTAACTAAAGCACACGCTTCCTTAGCTCAGTCGGTTAGAGCACTTGACTGTTAATCAGGGGGTCCTTGGTTCGAGCCCAAGAGGAAGCGCATAATTATCTAGAAAAGAGCTTGGTTTCCAAGCTCTTTTCTCATTTTCAGGCAGTTATATATTTTTACAAGTTCCAATAGGAGACAATTTTTCTTGATTATCTACTATTTTCGGAGAACTCCACATAAATCAATACATAACAAGAGGTTAAAGTAAAGATTAATAACTTAGAGCATCAAAAATCTGAGGAAATTGTATAAGGGTAATATTAGAGCGTTGAAATTAGCAGACATATTTCTGGTTAATCAAAGTTTGGTTCTCCACATCAACATTAGTAGTGAAAATCCCAACATTCGTCAAGGCAGGTGCCGTTATCAGTAATTTATTTGACTATAACTAACGCACTATTTCAATTAATAGTTTAAAATAAACTTGCAACGTATAAATAATTTGTAACTTTGCAGAGTGAATATTCACTAACCAACATGAAAACATGAAATTCGACATTACAGATCGACAAATTGAAATTTTAGAAGCTTCTGGAAAAATATTAATGGACAAAGGTATTACGGGACTAACCACCAAAAATCTAGCTAAAGAAATGGGCTTTTCTGAAAGTGCTTTATATCGCCATTTTAAAGATAAAGAAGCTATAGTTTTACTTTTAATACAATATTTATCAAAAAACATAAATCAAAGATTTGAGCAAATTTTGATAACTAATACTAGCGAAGATGAAAAATATATCACGCTTTTTAAAAGCCAGTTTCAGTTTTTTAAAAAAAATCCTCATTTCATTATTATTGTTTTATCCGAGGGATTGATGGATAGTTCAGAAGACATAAAACAAAATATTCAAACATTGATGCAAAATAATTCAAAAACCTTTAAAACCATAATCACAAACGGACAACAACATAATTTATTCATAAAAAATACAGATCCAGATTATATTGTTCATTTCATTATGGGGTCTTTTCGACTGCAAATGCTCAAATGGAAAATGTCAAACTTTAGTTTTGATATAGAACAAAATGGAATGAAAACAATGACACAATTATTAACTCTTATAAAAAATAAATAATGAAAATTTTAAAATTAGCACCTATCGTTGGCTTAGTGTTATCAAGCCAAATCTCTTTTTCTCAAAATATAAATACAAACAAAATGAATTTAAAAGAACTACACAAGGATAGTATTGGTGTACAAACCAACATGATATTTCCTACTATTGAAGGCAAAGTGATTTCTCTGCAAATATTAAAAGGAAGCCAGCTGAAGGAGCATATTACCAAAGTGCCTGCCCTGCTTATTTGTGTTTTGGGCAATGCTATTTACGAAGACGAAAAAGGCAATAAAATCACTCTGTTGTCTGGAGATTTTGTGAAAATTGAACCGAATGTAAAACATTGGGTTGACGGTATTGAAGACAGTAATTTATTATTGATAAAATAATTAAGAAATGAAAGCAATAACTATTCTTTCTGCTTTACTTTCCTTACTTCTTCTCAATTCTTGTAATAATGAAAACGCTGTAAAACCTATAAATCAAGACATTAAGGAATTAGTGTTTGCTTCAGGTCAATTGGAGTGGGATAATGTGTATAATCTTACAGCACAAACTGAAGGCGTGTTGCTTAATGCAGATTTTGAAGTAGGAAACAAGGTTTTTAAGGGAACTGTTTTGGCAAATGTAGATAACAAAACAAATGAAATAAACACACAAATCGCTAAAGAACAACTAGTTATTGCAAATGAAAACCTTACATTAAATGCTCCTCAAATTCAACAATTGGAACAAAATATTCAATTTGCTGAAAGCAAATACAAGCATGATAAAATTCAGGCAGAACGATATGAAAAATTAAGGATGCAAGACATTGGGACCAAAGTAGAATACGAAAACGCTCAATTAAATCTTAAAAATTCATTAGCTAATCTAAACGCGTTACAAAAACAAAAATTACAAGTTTTGCAAATAGCAAAAGCGCAACAGATTGCGGCAAAAGGCCAAGCGCAAAATAGTCAATCTATTCAAAAATATAATCAAATAATTGTAACAGAAAGCGGAACTGTCATTAAAAAATTAAAGACAAAAGGAGATTATGTTCGTAAAGGCGATGTAATTGCAGTTATTGCCGATGAACAAAAAGTAGAAGCCATTTTAAATGTTGATGAAAATAATATTGGAAAAATAAAAATAGGTCAAACGGTTTTTATCCAACTTAATACCGATAAAAATAAAATTATTAGCGGAAAAATTTCTGAAATTCTTTCAGCATTTGATGAGCAAACACAATCATTTATTTGCAAAGTTACATTTGACACTGAGTTAAATTCTTCTCTTTTTGGAACGCAATTAGAAGCAAATGTTTTGGTAGGCGAGAAGAAAAATGCATTGTTAATTCCGAGAGAATTTTTGGGCTACGGCAATAAAGTAAATGTGAAAGGGAAAGAGCACCCCGTAATCATAAAAACGGGAATCATTTCTTCAGATTACGTTGAAGTGCTTGAGGGAATAAGTAAAGAAGAATTTTTATTGCCTTTAAAACCATAATTGTGAATATTAATAGTGTTATTTCAAAAACCTATATTTTTTCTAATAAAAAACTTACTGCTGTTGCGGTTTTAGGTGTTTTATTAGGAATGTCGGTCTATATATTTATGAACAGCTTGTTGGTTGGCTTTGACAAAAGCTCCAATATTTCTGTATTTAGAAATACTTCGCACATACGGGTATATAAAGATGATGAAATAAGTAAAATTTTGCCAAAAAGTATAGACGAAAAGTTTATAATTATCAATCCAAAAGTTGTTCCGAATAATAACACCATTATAAATCCAAAATTGGTAATTGAAACTATTTTGAAACAAAAAGAAGTAACTGTTGCCTCACCACAAGTTAATACCAATGTGTTTTACAACAATGGGAATTCCCAAATTTCTGGGCTTGCAGTGGGCATAAAGCCAGATGAAGCCAATTTGATGTATGATATAAAATCCTTTATGGTAGAAGGAAATTTTGATTTATTGAAATCAAATCCTAACGGTATTATAATTGGAAGCGGCATTGCTGAAAAAATTAATGGAACGGTAAGTGATAATATAAATTTAACTTCCTCAAAAGGTATCAACAGAACTTTTAAAATTATTGGAATTTTTAAAACCAACAATTCTTTAACAGATAAAACAAAATCGTATATCAATTTATCGGCTTCTCAACAAATATTAAAACAAGGAAATTCATACATTACAGATATTAATGTAAATGTAACCGATCCTGAAAAAGCAGAATATATAGCCACAAAATTAACCCAAATTACAGGATACAAAGCAGAAGGTTGGAAACAGGCCAACGAAACACTGATGGCTACAAACAAGATGAGAAAAATGATAATCACTTTTGTTTCCCTCACAATTTTATTGGTCGCGGGTTTTGGTATTTATAATATTTTGAACATGACCGTTTCACAAAAAATAAATGACATTGCAATTTTAAAAGCCATAGGATTTAAAGGTAAAGATGTAATTAGGATTTTTGTAACACAAGCCATTTCTATCGGAATAATGGGAGTTGTTGGCGGTGTTATTATGGCAACCATTTTAATTGCCATTTTAAAAAGAGTCTATTTGGGTGGCGATATTGGCTACTTTCCGATAGATTACGAGCCTACAAAATTTTCACAAGGCATTGTAATCGGATTAGTAATTACTTTCTTTGCTGGGTACATTCCTGCTAAAAAAGCTGCAAATATAGACCCAGTAGAAATTTTTAGAAAATAGGACATGAATACGATCTTAAAAACAGAAAATATTGATAAATATTTTCACGACCCAATCGATTTTCAAGTACTAAAAAACATACAGTTTGAAGTAAGAAAAGGTGAATTTTTATCAATGATTGGAAAATCTGGAAGCGGAAAATCTACATTGTTGTATATACTGTCTACAATGGATACCGACTATACGGGGAAATTATTTATTGATAACCAACTTACCACAGGACTAAGCAAAGACAAATTAGCCGAATTGAGAAACGAAAAAATTGGTTTCGTTTTTCAGTTTCATTATTTGTTAGCCGAATTCTCTTGTTTAAAAAATGTAATGATACCCGCATTAAAACTAGGCAATTTGTCAGAAAATGAAATTGAGCAAAAAGCATACGAAAAATTAAAAATTTTAGGACTAGAAGACCAAGCACTAAAACCAGCCAGCAAACTTTCTGGCGGACAACAACAACGGGTAGCTATTGCAAGATCCTTAATAAACGACCCAATAATAATTATGGGCGATGAACCCACAGGAAATTTAGACAGCAAAAACACCGATATAGTTTTTAATATTTTTCAAGATCTTACTAAAAGCTATGGGCAAACCATAATAGCAGTAACTCATGATGATGATTTTGCGAAAAAAAGTGATAGAATTATAGAAATGAAAGATGGTGAAATATTAAATTAATAACAATAATATTATATGCCTTAGAGATTGGTTTCTTGTTCCAAAGACAGTTTAATGCTTAACAAAAATTAGTATTTCAAATCAGTCTTGTATAAAAAGTTACACCTTTCGGGCAGGTATAAACCTTTAATCAGTCTTTCACAAAGACGATGTTAGAATTAGGAATAGACAACAAAACAGAGTTGCTTATGTTGTAAAAGAGCTTAATATAAAGTTTCAAAATGTTTCTGTTTTACCCCAAAAAAGCGTGTAAAAAAAATTATACAAATGGTTATTAGACCGTTATATTTAAGGTTCAAGACGCAAGAGGAAGCGCAACCCAAAGCCCTAAGAAATTCTTAGGGCTTTTGTATTTTTTAAAAAAGTCACAAAAAAGACAAATATTATTTAGGAATAATATTTACATTTGTACCAAGGTTAACAATTAGTTTTTTCATAGGCAAAGTCTTCAAAAGGGGTTTACTAGCAATAGTAGCCCCTTTTGAGGTTTTATACAGTTCGTTTTAAGTTGTTTAGTCGCTTCTCAATCCATTGATTTTCCTCAAAAACTAAAAATAATTTAAAAAAAGTTGCAAAATTATTTTCTTATTCAAGAATAAGACTTACCTTTGCATCAGGTTAACAATTAGTTTTTTCATAGGCAAAGTCTTCAAGAGGGGTTTCACTAGCAATAGTGAGCCCCTTTTGAGGTTTTATACGGATTCTTTTTTTCAATAGTAGCCATTCTAAAACCCTTTATTTTTCGGAAAAACTAAAAATAATTGAAAAAATATTGCGAAAATATTTTGTTATTCGAGAATAGTATTTACCTTTGTGCCAAGGTTAACAATTAGTTTTTTCATAGGCAAAGGCTTCAAAGGGGTTTTACTAGC
>CAYVVI010000053.1:0-10791 GCA_964455265.1 uncultured Flavobacteriales bacterium
TGGCGTTTGCCAACACTACTTGGAGCGAAGACTACTACCTATACGACCCTAACTTGGTAAACGTTAGTACCACCAACTACAACCAACTACAATTTTTAAATACTTTTGGGTTTAGATTTTAACCCTAAAAAGTCCCTCCGAAAAAGGGGCTTTTTGTTTATTGAGATTTTGTATATTTGATGAAAGTAAATGAAATTTATACCCATTTTAGCACTAAAAGCATTCAAAAAATAACGTCACCATTTGATTTTTTATGAATAATAAATCTTTACATTGTGAGACACAACACGAACAGTTTGTTCGCCAATCTACCCAAAATTGGTTGTATATGCGAACATTTTGTTCGTATATAAATAAGTTAGCAGGCATTGTAAAAAAACGACAACAGAATGAAGAAAACACTATTATCAACTCTAATAACTTTAACTATGTTTAATTTATTTGGACAAAAGAAAAGCGACACAAACAAGACAGAATATAAATTTAATGAAGCCGAAAACACGGCTTGCTTTGTATGTGACCACGTTTTAAGTAAACAAAGACCAATACTATATGCTGCACACGACAAAGAAGATGGTTCGTGGCAGTTTCTTTGTGGACAAGACGACCATACAGAAGCTAATGCCAAAATAATTTCTTTAAAACAAGCCACGGAAATCGACTCGACAATAAATGACTTGTATGAAATGCCATTAGGAGTTGGGGCAGAAAGAAAAAACACAAAAGACAAATGGATTCCTTTTCGACTGCAAGAGTAACAATGAGAATAGTGAAAACAACGCCTGCTAACAGCACCTACCCAAAAGGCGGGGTTTCGTGTTCCAAAGACAGTTTTGTGGTTAAACAAACATTAGTTTTTCAAATCAAGTTTTGTGGTAAAAGTCCCGCCCTTCGGGTAGCTGCAAAACGTTAAATTAACACACCCCTAACCCCTCTCAAGAGGGGAATTACTCACACACCAAGTGCATATCCTCACGCACAGCGTGAGCGATGTTTTTTGGTAGTTACCTCCCCCTGCCCCCTCCATGAGGGGGATAAAAAAAAGACAACCTTTTGGGTTGTCTTTTTCTTAGTTATATAGCGTACACTATTATTCTTTTGTTTCAGCGTCTTCTGCAGGTGCTTCTGGTGTTGCATCGGCAGCAGGTGCGCTAGCTTCTGGAGCGGCTGTAGTTGTAGCGGCTTTTTTGGCTCCTCCTCTACGGCTTTTCTTAGCTGTAGATTTTTTAGCACCTTCTTTTTCAGCTAACATCAGTTCGTTGAAGTCAACCAACTCTATGTAGCACATTTCGGCTGCATCACCTAAACGTGGAGCTAACTTAATAATTCTGGTATATCCACCATTGCGTTCTCTAGTTTTAGGTGCTACCGTTCTAAACAATTCGCTTACTGCTTCTTTGCTGTTAAGGTAGCTAAACACTACTCTTCTAGAGTGCGTTTCGTCTTCTTTAGATTTGGTGATAAGGGGCTCTACAAATTTTTTCAATTCTTTCGCCTTAGCCAAGGTAGTTTTAATTCTCTTATGCTCGATGAGAGAACAAGCCATGTTAGAAAGCATTGCCTTTCTATGACCATATTTTCTACCTAAGTGATTTATTTTATTTCCGTGTCTCATTGTTATTTCGTGTTTAGAGTTTAAGTGTTATAACCAATAAACTGCAATACTAATCTTTATCTAATTTATACTTTGATACGTTCATACCGAAAGATAAACCTTTAGCTTCTACTAATTCGTCTAATTCGGTTAATGATTTTTTACCAAAATTTCTGAATTTTAAAAGGTCTGCTTTGTTGAACGATACCAATTCACCAAGTGTATCTACATCGGCTGCTTTTAAGCAGTTAAGCGCTCTTACAGAAAGGTCCATATCAACCAATCTGGTTTTAAGCAACTGACGCATGTGAAGTGATGATTCATCAAATTCTTCTACTTCAGATTTTGTTTCGTCTTCTAAGGTAATTCTCTCATCAGAGAACAACATGAAGTGGTGAATCAAAATTTTAGCTGCTTCTTTTAATGCATCTTTCGGGTGGATAGAACCGTCTGTATCAATTTCGATGTTTAATTTCTCGTAGTCGGTTTTTTGCTCAACGCGGAAGTTTTCGATGTTGTATTTTACATTTTTGATTGGTGTAAAAATAGCATCGGTAAAGATGGTTCCTTTAGAAGAAGAATTGTTTTTATTTTCTTCTGCAGGTACATATCCTCTTCCTTTAGAAATGGTTATTTCCATTTGGATTTTAACTGACGAATCCATGTGGCAAATTACGTGGTCTGTGTTTAGTACTTGAAACGCAGTGGTAAATTTACCTAAGTCGCCAGCTGTTAATTTATCTTTACCAGCAATGGTAACGGTAAATGTTTCAGATGGAGTTTCGGTTATTTGTCTCTTAAATCTAACTTGTTTTAGGTTTAAGATCATTTCGGTTACGTCTTCTGTTACGCCTTTAATGGTAGAGAACTCGTGGTCTACACCTTCTATTTTAATAGAAGTGATTGCATGACCTTCAAGCGATGAAAGGAGAATTCTTCTTAAAGCATTCCCAACTGTAATACCGTATCCCGGTTCTAATGGTCTGAACTCAAATTGACCGTGGTTGTCGTTTGAGTTAATCATGATTACCTTGTCCGGTTTTTGAAAATCTAGTATTGCCATTGTTTGTATCTTTTTAAAAGGTTAAGGCCTACACTATTATTTAGAGTAAAGCTCTACTATTAATTGTTCTTTAATGTTTTCAGCAATTTGTGCTCTTTCTGGAAGTGCAGCAATTGTTCCTGATTTTTGGTCATCGTTCCATTGTAACCATTCGTGTTTTTGTGACGCTGATGCTAATGAATTTGCAATCAACTCAAGAGATTTTGATTTCTCTCTTACAGCCACAACATCGCCTACTTTAAGGGCGTATGATGGAATGTTAAGGATTTCTCCGTTAACGGTGATGTGACGGTGTGTTACCAACTGTCTGGCAGCGCGTCTAGTTGGCGCTATGCCTAAGCGATACACTACATTGTCTAATCTTGTTTCGCATAAGCGCAACAAGTTTTCACCTGTAATACCTGTTTTTCTAGAAGCTTTCTCGAACAAGTTAGAGAATTGTCGTTCTAAAATACCATAGATGTATTTTGCTTTTTGTTTTTCGGCTAACTGAATTGCGTATTCAGATTGTTTAGCGCGTTTTTTGGTTTGTCCGTGTTGTCCGGGACCATAGTTTTTCTTTTCTAGTGCCTTGTCAGGACCGAATATTGGTTCTCTGAATCGTCTGGCAACTTTTGATTTTGGACCTCTGTACCTAGCCATTGTTTTGCTTTGTTTTATGTGTTGTTTATTCTAAAAGCGGTGTGAATTAAGGTCTATCTATCCTTCGACAACCATTGCTTTTAGATGTGGTTTATTTACTATACTCTTCTTCGTTTTGGAGGACGACATCCGTTGTGAGGTAGTGGAGTTACGTCAACTATCTCTAACACTTCAATACCTGAATTGTTTAGTGAACGGATGGCAGATTCTCTACCTTGTCCTGGACCTTTTACAAATACTTTTACTTTTCTTAAGCCGTATTCGTAAGCTTCTTTTGAGCAATCTTCAGCAGCAACTTGGGCAGCATACGGAGTGTTCTTTTTAGAACCTCTAAAGCCCATTTTACCTGCAGATGACCAAGATATTACTTCACCATTGTTGTTGGTAAGTGAAATAATCACGTTGTTGAACGAAGCGTTAATGTGTGCCTGACCAGCAGACTCCACTTTTACATTTTTCTTCTTCTTTGCGTTTGTTTTTGCCATGTGCGTTATTTATTACTTAGTTGCTTTTTTCTTGTTTGCAACTGTTTTCTTTTTACCTTTTCTAGTTCTAGAGTTGTTTTTGGTTCTTTGACCTCTAAGTGGTAAGCCAGCTCTGTGACGAACACCTCTGTAGCAACCAATATCCATCAATCGCTTGATGTTTAATTGGGTTTCAGATCTTAGCGCACCTTCCACTTTCACTTGTTCAGTGATAATTTTACGGATAGCGGCCAAGTGGTCGTCATTCCAGTCCTGCACTTTAATGTCTTCGCTTATTTGAGCTTTTTTCAAAATCTCAGAAGCAGTGCTCTTGCCAATACCGTAGATGTAGGTTAAACCTATAACCCCTCTTTTGTTTTTTGGTAAATCAATTCCAGCGATTCTTGCCATAATAGTAAAATAATTTTATCCCTGACGTTGTTTAAATTTCGGGTTCTTCTTGTTTATTACATACAATCTGCCTTTGCGTCTTACGATTTTGCACTCAGCTGATCTTTTTTTAATTGATGCTCTTACTTTCATCTTTCGTTATTTATATCTGTAACTAATTCTTCCTTTGGTTAAATCGTATGGAGACATTTCAACTTTAATTTTATCTCCTGGTAATATTTTTATGTAGTGCATGCGCATTTTCCCTGAAATGTGAGCAGTGATAATATGACCATTGGCCAACTCTACTCTAAACATTGCGTTAGAAAGTGCTTCTATTATTGTTCCGTCTTGTTCTATTGATGCCTGTTTAGCCATCTATTTTTGTTTATTGTATTCTTAATTTTTACTCTTCAAAACTTGTTCAATATACTCAAACGTTGATAAAACAATTGGTTGGCCTTTGGCTATGGCTACATCGTGCTCAAAGTGTGCCGATGGTTTGCCGTCTGCCGTTACAATGGTCCATCCGTCTTTTAATTGTTTCACTTCCTTTTTACCCAAGTTAATCATGGGCTCAATGGCCAACACCATTCCTTTTTTTAGTTTCATTCCGTTGCCTCTTCTGCCGTAGTTAGGTACTTGGGGCTCTTCGTGCAATTCTTTTCCTAAACCATGCCCTACTAGCTCTCTTACTACTCCGTAGCCATGCTTTTCTGCATTTTGCTGACAGGCAAAGCCAATATCTCCGATTCGGTTGCCTTCTATAGCTGCTTGTACTGAAAATTCTAGACACTCTTTAGTAACTTGAAGAAGTTTTTTCACTTCTTCTGATACTTCTCCTACTTCAAATGTGTAGGCAGAATCTCCGTAAAATCCATTCTTTAGTACACCACAATCTACTGAAACAATGTCTCCACTTTTCAATGGAACTGCATTTGGAATTCCGTGAACAACTGCTTCGTTTACTGAAGTACATAAAGAATTTGGAAAACCTCCATATCCTTTAAAACCTGGTACTGCTTTATTATCTCTAATAAACTCTTCGGCTATTTTATCTAGCTCAAGAGTGGTTACTCCGGGTTTAATGTACTTAGCAACTTCTGCTAATGTTTTACCAACAAGTAAAGAACTTTCTCTTATTAACTCTATTTCTTCGTCAGTCTTTAAAAAGACCATAACTTCAATTAAAATGCTTGCCCAACTGCAGGCATATTTGAACCTCTTCCTTTAATTCTTCCTCCTTTCATTAATCCATCATAATGACGGCTTAATAAGTGGCTTTCTATTTGCTGTAGGGTATCTAACACTACACCAACCATAATTAATAAAGAAGTTCCTCCGTAAAACAGTGCAAACTGTTGTTTAATTCCTAGTATCATCGCAAAGGCAGGTAAAATAGCTACCAAGGCAAGGAATATTGAACCAGGCAATGTAATTCTAGACAACAAATGGTCTATGTATTCTGAGGTTTTTTTACCTGGTTTTACACCTGGTATAAAACCACCTGAACGTTTTAACTCGTCTGCAATTTGGTTAGGGTTTACAGTTACTGCTGTGTAGAAGTATGTAAACAATATAATCATTATTGCTAAGGTTAGGTTGTACCAAAACCCTTGTACGTTAGAGAATGTTGCTCCAAAGGTAGTTCCTGAAAATGCAATACCTGGTACAATCATAATGGCTTGTGCAAAGATGATTGGCATTACACCAGCAGCATTTACTTTTAACGGTAAGTACTGGCGTTGGCCACCCACTTGTACTTGTTTGGTGCCTCTACCTACAATACGCTTTGCGTGTTGGATAGGAATACGTCTTGTGCCTTGTACTAGTAAAATGGTGAACATGATAACTAGTAACAACAAAACTATTTCAATTAATAAGAAAAGGTAGTCACCAGCTCCTTGTGTTTTTGCAATTAATTCTTCTGCAAAAGCTCTTGGAAGGTTGGCAATAATACCAATCATAATCAATAATGAAACACCGTTACCAATACCTTTTTCAGTTATTCTTTCTCCTAACCACACCACAAACATGGTACCTGCTATTAGAACAATTACTGAAGAAATCATCCAAAACGCACCTGAATCAACGGCTGCATCTTGAACATACGTGGCAATGTAAGTTGGTGCTTGAAATGCACAAATAACTATGGTTAAAATTCTTGTCCATGAGTTAATTTTGTTTCTTCCACTTTCTCCTTCTCTTTGCAGTTTTTGTATGGTTGGTATCGCTATACCTGCCAACTGCATGATGATTGATGCAGAGATGTAAGGCATAATTCCTAATGCAAATACGGATGCTCTAGAGAATGCTCCACCTGCAAAAATGTTAATCAAATCTATTAATCCACTGGCATTACCAGATGATAGGGCATCTGTATTTACTCCTGGAAGAATAACATACGACCCTACTCTGTATATTAGAATTAAAGTTAGCGTGGTAATGATACGCTTCCTTAAGTCTTCTATCGCCCAAATATTTCTTATTGTTTCAAAAAAGTTCTTCATCCGGTTTTAAAATTAGATGGTTTCCGCTTTACCGCCTTTAGCTTCGATAGCTGCTTTAGCTGAAGCTGAAAAAGCATGTGCTTTAACATCTATTTTAGTACTTACTTCTCCTCTACCTAAAATTTTAATTTTATCGTTTTTAGAGATTAAACCATTCTGAATTAATGTATCAACAGACACTTCAGATAAGCTGTTTTTGCTTGCAATGATTTGTATGGTGTCAAGGTTAATACCTTTAAACTCTACTCTATTTACGTTTTTGAAACCAAACTTAGGCACACGTCTTTGAAGTGGCATTTGACCACCTTCAAATCCGATTTTTTTGCTGTAACCAGAACGAGACTTGGCACCTTTGTGACCTCTTGTAGAAGTTCCACCTTTACCTGATCCTTGTCCTCTACCTACTCTTTTGCTCGATTTAGTTGAGCCATCTGCTGGTTTTAAATTACTTAAGTCCATTTTAACTTGTATCTTAATCTGTTTATATTATTCAACTATTTTAAGCAAGTGCTCTAACTTCTTAACCATACCCATTATTTCAGGAGTTGCTTCCTTTTCGATGGTTTGATTAAGCTTTTTAAAACCTAATGCCTCTAGAGTTTGCTTTTGGCGTTTTGGTCTTTTAATTACGCTTTTAACGTATTTTATTTTAATTGTTGCCATTGTTATTGATGGTTATCCGTTAAATACTCTATCTAATTCAATACCTCTTTGTTTAGCTACAGAGCTAGCGTCTCTCATTTGAGAAAGTGCAGAAATGGTAGCTTTTACTACGTTATGTGGGTTTGACGAACCTAAAGATTTTGCTAACACGTCTTTAATTCCAACGCTTTCTAAAACGGCACGCATAGCACCACCTGCAATAACTCCTGTACCATTGGTAGCTGGTTTGATATAAACCTTCGCTCCAGAGAACTTACCTAACTGTGCGTGAGGTACCGTTCCTTTACGAATGGGAACTTTGATTAAGTTTTTCTTAGCGTCTTCGATGCCTTTTGTAATGGCATCTGTAACTTCTAAAGATTTACCTAAACCATGACCTACAATGCCGTTTTCGTTTCCTACAACAACGATTGCTGAAAAGCTGAATGTTCTACCACCTTTAGTAACTTTGGTTACACGGTTTACGGCAACTAACTTATCTTTTAATTCTATGTCAACTGACTTTACTTGTTTCATCATTTACTTTTTTAAATGGTTAGACCTGCTTCTCTAGCACCTTCGGCTAAGTTTTTAACTCTTCCGTGATATAGGTAGCCATTTCTGTCGAAAGTAGCTGCACTGATACCTGCTTTTTGTGCTTTTTCAGCAATCTCTTTACCAACAATTTTAGCTTGTTCTGATTTAGGTTTGCCTTCTGCTGCTTTGTTCTTGTATGAAGAAGCTGCAACAATTGTTTTGCCTGTTAAATCATCTACCAATTGAGCATAGATTTGCTTGTTGCTTCTATACACAGAGAGTCTTGGTCTTTCGGCTGTACCTTTTACAACGCGTCTAACTCTCTTTTTAATTTTTAATCTTCTCTTTAATTTAGAAAATGCCATCGTTACAAAGTATTAACTATTTTTTACCTGCAGATTTTCCTGCTTTTCTTCTTAATTGTTCCCCTTTGAACTTAATACCTTTTCCTTTGTAAGGTTCAGGTTTTCTGAACGAACGGATTTTTGCTGCTACTTGTCCTATAAGTTGTTTATCAGAAGAAGTTAAGCGAATAAGAGGTGCTTCCCCTTTGTTTGCTTCTGTTTCTAACTTTACTTCTTTAGGTAGTTCAAACACGATTGGGTGTGAATAACCTAAGGCAAGCTCTAAGCGTTGTCCGTTGGCGTTGGCTCTATAACCAACACCTATTAGTTCCATTTCTTTTTTGTAGCCTTCACTTACTCCAACTATCATGTTGTTTATAAGCGCTCTGTACAAACCATGTTTGGCTTTCATTTCTTTTTCTTCTGATGGTCTTTCAATGGTTATTACGCCATCTTCAATTTTTACCACCATGCCTGCATCTATGCGCTCTGTAAGTTCGCCTAGTTTACCTTTAACTGTTATAACATTTTCGGGAGAAACTGTTACTTCTATTCCTTTTGGTAAACTGATGGGTGCTTTTCCTATTCTAGACATTTCTTTTGTCCTCCAGTTTATTTATTAATATACGTAGCAAATTACTTCGCCACCTACGTTTAAGTTTTTAGCTTCTTTATCTGTAATCACTCCTTTAGAAGTTGAAAGGATGGCAATACCAAGTCCGTTAAGAACTTTAGGCAACTCGTCTGCTCCTTTGTATCTTCTTAAACCTGGTCTTGATGCTCTTTCAAGCTTGGTGATGGCAGGTTTTTTTGAAAGTTGGTCATACTTTAAGGCGATTTTAATTAGGCCTTGTTTGTCGTCTTCAACAAACTTAAAGTTTAATATGTATCCTTTGTCGAAAAGGATTTTTGTTATTTCTTTCTTCAAGTTAGATGCAGGTATTTCTACCACTTTGTGGTTTGCTTTTACTGCGTTTCTTACTCGCGTTAAGTAATCTGATATTGGATCGCTGTACATTACGTTTTAATTTTATTAAGTTACTACCAGCTTGCTTTTTTTACTCCAGGGATTAATCCTGATAATGCCATTTCTCTGAATGTTACACGAGAAATACCAAATTGTCTGATATATCCTCTTGGTCTTCCTGTTAGTTGACATCTGTTGTGTAATCTAACTTTAGAAGAGTTTTTAGGAAGCTTTTGTAAAGCGTCCCAATCACCAGCTGCTTTAAGGGCTTCTCTTCTTTCTGCATATAGCGCTACAAGACGTTCTCTCTTGCGCTCTCTTGCTTTCATTGATTCTTTTGCCATCGTTCTAAACCTTTATATTATTTTTTTGTGAATGGGAATCCGAATGCTTCTAACAGAGCTTTTGCTTCTTCGTTAGTTTTAGCAGAAGTCACAATTGTGATGTCCATCCCTAAAATTTTGTTTACTTTATCAATGTCAATTTCTGGGAAAATGATTTGCTCTTTTACACCCATGGTGAAGTTTCCTCTACCATCGAATCCTTTTGCGCTAACGCCTTTGAAATCGCGTGTACGTGGAAGAGCAACAGAAATTAAACGGTCTAAAAACTCGTACATTCTGTCTTTTCTCAGTGTTACTTTTGTACCAATGGGTACTCCTTTTCTAAGTTTGAAGTTTGAAACGTCTTTCTTAGAAATTGTAGACACTGCTTTTTGTCCAGCAATTATTGTTTGATCGTTTACAGCAGAGTCTATCATTTTTTTGTCTGCTACTGCTGCACCGACACCTTGGCTGATAACAATCTTTTCGATTTTTGGTACTTGCATAATTGACTTGTACCCGAATTTATCGGAAAGCTGTTTTTTGATTTCAGCGTTGTAAGTTGCTTTAAGTCTTGGCTCGTAACTCATTACTCAATTACCTCCCCTGATTTTTTAGAATATCTAACTAATTTACCTTTATCATTAAGCTTTCTTCCAACTCTGGTGGCGTTTCCTGTTTTAGGTTCTACTACCATTAGGTTAGAAATGTGAATGCTTGCTTCTTTTTCTACAATACCACCTTCAGGGCTTGCCTTACTTGTTTGTGGTTTTGTGTGTTTTTTAATTTTGTTAAGGCCTTCTACAATGGCTCTGTTTTTCTCTCTGTCTACAGAAAGAACTTTGCCTTTTTTGCCTTTAGCAGACCCAGCAATAACCAATACTGTGTCTTCTTTTTTGATATGTAATTTCTTTTGCATGATTCTTAATTATTTGGGCTTACAAAACCTCTGGTGCTAATGAAACTATTTTCATAAATTGTCTTTCACGCAATTCTCTAGCAACTGGGCCAAAAATACGTGTGCCTCTCATTTCGCCCGTGTTGTTAAGAAGTACTACTGCGTTATCATCAAACGAGATGTATGAACCGTCTTGTCTTCTTACTTCTTTTTTTGTTCTTACGATTACAGCTTTAGATACGGATCCTTTTTTTACGTTTCCTGATGGAAGTGCGTTTTTTACGGATACTACTATTTGGTCACCTACAGAGGCATATCTTCTGCCTGTACCGCCAAGTACTCTAATGCACAACACTTCTTTGGCTCCGCTGTTGTCGGCTACTGCTAATCTACTTTCCTGTTGTATCATCTTCTAAA
>CAYVVI010000054.1:0-10205 GCA_964455265.1 uncultured Flavobacteriales bacterium
TTTTCGGGAGAGATGGAGTTTTAAAACTATAAACTATGATATCAATACTTCAAAGACTTAAATTATCATACATCATCTACAATTTATTTCATAGAAATCAATTAAAGCATAATATACCGCTATATAAAAAATATGGAGTGAGAAAATTTTACTTTTCTCCAGTATCAAGTAAAGATTTCAAAAACATTTCTTTGGTTGAAAAAGAAATTGATGGAGATAAATTGCAAGAATGCTCTCTTTTCAAAAACGGGGATGAAGAAAGAAAGCAAAGTATATTTAATTATAACAATCAAGGGTATTGTGTAATAAAAAACTTTCTAAGTAATGATGAAGTTGATAAAGTCAATTCCGAAATTCAAGATTTATTAGCAAAAAAACATATTACATTCAAGTATCAGAACAAAATAATGTTTGCAATACATAAGTCACCTTTTTTAAATAGTATAGGCAAAAATGAACATCTAAAAGAGTTGCTCGATGTTCTAATCGGAGGAGATTCTGTGTTGTTTCAAAGTATAAATTTTATAAACGGAAGTGAGCAGGAGACTCATTCGGATAGCATACACATGACAACTTTTCCGTTAGGAGGTTTATTGGGTGTTTGGATAGCTTTGGAAGATATTACTCCTGAAAGTGGTGCACTTCATTACTACCCAGGAAGTCATAAACTGCCCTACTACTTAAATAGCGACTACGACAACAACGGAAATACTTTATTTATAGGAGAAAAAGATTATTCAGAATATGAAAAGATGATTGGTAAAAAACTAAAAGAGAATAATCTAAAAAAAGAAGTTTTCACTCCCAAAAAAGGCGACTTATTAGTTTGGCATGCAAATCTGCTTCATGGGGGTGAACCTTGGACAGATAAAACAAAAACTAGAAAAAGCATGGTATTTCACTTCTTTAAAAAAGGAGTGGTCTGCTATCATGAAAGAACTCAAAGACCCGCATTAATTAAAACAAAATAATAGAACATTACTTATTCAAATTCCAATTAAACTCCATGTATGATATTTTTGCTTTTGCGTCAATATCTTCACGAGCATAAGCGTTTAAAAATTCAATAAAGCCACCTTTTGAAGGGAAATCTTTTGAATACGTTTTGAAAATTTCGCTAATTTTTATTGCTTCAGTTGCGATTTGATTTTTTGCTCTATCGTTCAAAAAATTAATAGCCAAAGCGTCTAAGCGTTTATCTAAATTTTCTTCAGTAAAGGCAATTTGAGAAAGTTTAGGAGATGACATGGCTCCTTTTGTTAAACCAAAATGAACGCGTGGGTCTTTCATTTTTCTTAGCATTCCTTCTACATCATTTAGAGAATATGTTTTTTCGCCAACCAAAACCACTTTGTTGTCAAAAGCACCTTTCACGTCTTTTATGCTTTTTATGGGGTAATTATCTACAACCGTTTTAACTATATATGCATTGTATGCGTTTAGCCAATACGCCAATTTAGCTTCTTTGGTCCATTCGTCAACTGGAGCTGCTTCTTTTAAATGTGTTAAGTAGCTTTCAAGTTCAGACTTACTACGCTTAAATCCTTCATAGTTTACATTTCCTTGAACATTAACATTATTTTTAAGGAGATTGTCCCAAGCAGCGTGAGATGGTTTTACAACTTCCTGTGAAGTAGCCGTTATAAAAGTCATCATCAAAGAAACCGATAGTATAAGTGCTTTCATTTTATTGAATTTTAGAATTTAAAATTAATCTATTTTCACTATAAATACCAAATATTGAGCCAAATTAAACTAATTTGAAGTAAAAATAACCTATGTCTTAATTAAGTTAGAGTATTAGGTAATGGAGTTTGTTTCTTTAATTATTAAAGACTCGTAAAGCTTGATGTATTTATCTATTACTATATGAATGTCAAATTTTTCGGCAGATATACGGGCATTTTTCTTGTAGTTTTCTAAATCTGATAGAATTTCGATGGCATTTTTAGCCATAGTATCTGTATCGCCAACATTGTTGAGCAAACCGCTAAATCCATGTTCTACCACTTCGGGTATTCCTCCAGTATTTGATGCCACAACAGGCACTCCACATGCCATTGCTTCTAATGCTGCGAGTCCAAAGCTTTCTGTTTCTGATGGCAAAACAAATAAATCTGAAAGTGATAAAATTTCGGTGGTTGACTTTTGAGGTCCCAAAAATTTAATATCATCACACATGTGTAAGTCTCTACACATACGTTCAACCTTACTCTTATCAGGACCATCGCCTACAAAAATTAACTTTGATGGAATGTGTTCTCTTACCTTTTCAAATACTTTAACTACATCGGTTACGCGTTTTACTTCTCTAAAATTTGAAATATGAATGAGTACTTTTTCTTTATTAGGAGCATACACTTTTTTGGCTTCACAATCATTTGAAAGCTTGTACTCATCTAAACAAATGAAGTTCGGAATTACAAGCACTTCTCTTTTTACATCAAAAAATTTATACGTTTCTTGTTGTAGACTTTGAGAAACAGCTGTAACTGCATCCGATTCGTTGATGGCAAAGGTAATTACAGGTTCAAAAGAGGGGTCTTTACCAACTAATGTAATGTCTGTTCCGTGTAGTGTAGTAACGTAAGGAATAGTAATACCTTGTGATTGTAAAATATGTTTTGCCAAATATGCTGCCGAAGCATGTGGAATGGCATAATGCACATGTAAAATATCTAATTTTTCGTATTTAACCACATCTACTAACATACTTGTAAGCGCCAATTCATAAGGCGAATAGGTAAATAAAGGATAATCCGAAACGTTTACTTCGTGGTAAAAAATATTGTTAGAGAATTCATCTAACCTAACTGGGCGGCTATAACTAATGAAATGTACGTTATGACCTTTTGACGCCAAATACTTGCCTAATTCTGTTGCCACTACTCCACTACCTCCATAGGTAGGATATAATACTATGCCTATATTCATTTTTTCTTTTTAACTGGTTTTGTATCGTTTATGGCATCGTATAATATTTGTTGAATTTTAGTTCTAACACCAAGCGATAGTAATTTGTTGTTCTCTGCACTTGGGTTAACTCTGTTGCTCAAAAAAACATACACCAATCCATTTTCTGGGTCTGCCCATGTTATGGTGCCTGTGAAACCACTATGTCCAAAGCTGCTTAAAGATGCGCAACCATCGCAGGTTGGGCCTCCAGTGCCACTCCTAACAGGTTTATCAAATCCTAATCCTCTGCGATTACCACTTTCAGCAAATGGAGAAGATGTAAAAAACTTCACAGTTTCTTCTTTTAAATAGCGTTCCCCTCCGTAGGTTCCATAGTTACTTAACATGTACATAAAGATGGCTAAATCACTAGCGTTTGAAAACAAGCCAGCATGACCAGCAACTCCACCAATCATTGCTGCACCTTGGTCGTGAACATAACCATGAACTAATTGATGACGAAAATATTTATCGTTTTCGGTTGGCGCAATGATGTTTTTTTCAAATCTATTAAGCGGTAAATATCCCATGCGCATTAATCCCATAGGTTTGTAAAACAATGAATCTACTAATATGTTTAACGCTTTGCCAGATTTATTCTGAAGTATTTCTTGAGTAAAATAATACCCTACATCACTGTATTTATAAGTTTTGCTACCAAGCGATGATGCCAAAATTTGCTTAAAAATAGTGTCTTTGTAGCTGGCAGAAATAAATAAATTATCTGCAACTTGAACATTGAATTTAGGTGTTTGAACCGTAGAATAAATTTCTGGATTAGGAGATTTTAGTTTTAATGTTTTGGTGTAAAAAGGAATAAACGGAACTAATCCCGCTTGGTGTACTAGCATTTCTTTAATGCGAAGATTCGCATAAGGCGTTCCTTCAACTAATTGGGGTAAAAAAAAACCAAGTGATGAGTCTACAGACATTTCTCCCATTTCATGGTATTTCATAATGGCCGCAGTTGAAGAAGCAATTTTTGTAATAGATGCAATGTCATAAATAGTTGTGTCTGTAACCTCAACTTTTTTATCATACGTTAAGTAGCCGTATGATTTTTCAAAAAAAACTTGACCATCTTTAATTGCTACAATTTGACAGCCAGGAAAAACACCATTCTTAATACTTGTATTTACTATTGAATCTATGCGCTTAAAATGAGATTTTTTCATTCCCAAATCTTTTGGATTGACATAGCTTACTCTTGTTTTAGATGTTGTGAATCCATGTCCTTCTGGAAATTCGTTAGATATTGTAACTGGTAATTTTCCTTTGGCTTCAACACCTCCAAAAATTAATTGCGCTGCAAATTCTTCTGTATAATGTCTTCCTTCATAACAAACAATAACACTTGTTGCTTTGCTTAACATTGGCTGTTTCTTTATAGCATAAGGATTTCCCATTAAAGACAGTACCGTATTATTGGATAAAGACAATTGTTCAATTAGGTTTACAACAGAAGCACTCACTCCAAAGTTACTGCCTGGTCTTTGATTCATACCTCCTAATAAAACAAGTACAGTGTTATAGTTTTTTAATTGGGATTTAATGCGTTGAATTTCTTCCTCAGACGGATTTGAAGGCAAATAAAAATGCGTTGCTTTTGTATATTTATCAACTGTTTTAGAAAAAACACTTGCTTTATTTACACCAATATTTAAGGTGGCAATTTTCGTTGTATCTAGTCTCTTTAACGGAAGTAACTCCTTAGTATTTTTAATTAAAGTTAAAGCTTCTTTATATAGTTTTCTATTGATTTTTTCTGAAGCATCGTTATTTAAATCAGAATAGATGCTATCTAAAACAACAGGTTGTTGCTTGTTTAATCCCAACCATTCTTTAGATTTTAGAATTTTCAAGCAACGTTTATCAATTTCCTTTTGAGAAATCTTACCTTCCTTTATTGCTGTCTTTATATAGCCAATAGCTTTAGGTACGTCTTCTGCAAACAACAAGACATCATTTCCTGCTAGTAAAGCTTTTAAATCTACTTCTCCAGGTTGGTAAAAAGAACTAACACCTTTCATATTTAAAGCATCTGTAAAAGCAAGACCTTTAAATCCTAAATCGTTTTTGAGCAGCCCATTCACTACATTTGGAGAAAGTGTGGTAGCTGTATTTTTTGTAGAATCAAGTGATGGAATAAATAAATGAGCAACCATTACACTACCCAAACCTTCTTTCATCATTTGCTTAAATGGATATAATTCTAAAGAATCTATCCTTGCTTTAGAGTGTTTTATAACAGGCAATGCCAAATGCGAATCTGTGTCTGTATCGCCATGACCAGGAAAATGCTTAGCGTTTGCCATAACAAACTGGTCTTGCATTCCCTTCATATACATAATTGCTTTTTGAGCTACTTTGTATTTGTTCTCTCCAAACGAACGGTAATTTATAACTGGATTATTAGGATTGTTATTTACATCTGCAACTGGTGCAAGGTTAACATGAATACCTATTCTTTTGCATTGAAGTGCAATTTCTTTGCCCATTTCATAAATCAAACTATCATTTTGGATAGCACCCAAGGTCATTTGTTTTGGAAAAATTACAGTACTATCTAAACGCATAGAAAGCCCCCATTCTCCATCAATAGAAATCATTAAAGGTACTCTTGCAAGCTGTTGGTATTGGTTTGTTAAAATGGCTTCACGAACTGGTCCTCCTTGAAAAAAAATCAATCCGCCAATCTTATAGTCTTTTACAAGTTTTGATATTTCAGAAACGTGTGCTTGGTCTTTGTTAGAATATGCCGCCACCATAAACAGTTGTCCAATGCGCTCTTCTTCCGTAAGTGTTTTAAAAATACTATCGGCCCATGGATAGTTCGGCAACTCCAAAAAGTGTTGTTTTACTTCTCTAGGAAATGTATTTGCTTTATCTTGATTTACACTAGCTGCATTAAAAAACACAGATGCCATCAAGACTAAAGCAGTTAAAATTAAATATCGCTTCATATCCATAAACTTATTCAAGCTCTAAAATTACGCTGTAGTAAGCAGCATAAGTTTATTAGTAAACACTAATTATTAAACGTTAAATGTGAACTGTTGATTCATTAATGGCAAATTCAATGCCAATAACTAATGAAGATGCATTCTTTCTACAACGACAACCAAGGAAACTCGCTAAAGTCTGGGTCGCGTTTTTCAAGGAAGGCGTTACGACCTTCTTGTGCTTCGGCTGTCATATATGCCAAGCGTGTAGCTTCTCCTGCAAATACTTGCTGCCCCATCATACCATCATCTGTAAGATTGAATGCAAACTTAATCATACGTATAGCGGTAGGGCTTTTCTTTAAAATAGTTTGTGCCCACTCGTAAGCGGTTTCTTCTAACTTATCATGCGGAACAACTGCGTTTACCATTCCCATTTCAAAAGCTTCTTGAGCGGTGTACTGTTTTGCCAAAAAGAAAATTTCTCGTGCACGCTTCTGCCCTACTTGTTTTGCCAAATAAGCCGAACCATAACCACCATCAAAACTCGCTACATTGGCATCGGTCTGCATAAAAATGGCGTGTTCTTTACTGGCAATGGTCAAGTCGCAAACTACGTGTAAGCTGTGTCCGCCACCAACTGCCCAACCAGGAACTACGCAAATAACCACTTTACTCATCACACGAATAAGACGTTGAATGTCTAACACGTTTAAGCGTTGCACACCATCCTTACCTTCATAACCTTTAGCGCCACGCACACGCTGGTCGCCACCGCTACAAAATGCCCAGCCACTATCTTTTGGGCTTGGTCCTTCACCTGTAAGCAACACAACGCCAATCTTCACATCTTCACGCGCATCTATCAATGCTTCTTCCAATTCAAACAACGTTTTAGGACGAAACGCATTACGTACTTCAGGGCGATTAAAAGCGATACGTGCCACACCACCACATTTTTTATAGGTTATGTCTTCGTATTCTTTAACGGTAGTCCAGTTGATTGCGCTCATTTGTGTAGGTTATTTTAAGTGGTTAAAGTAATTTTTTAATATTTGAGGATTAAGTTCTGAGGGTGTTTTTACTTCTAACAACATGGGTCGTTCAAAGTTGGTGAGAAACACCTCTAATTGACGTTCTAAACTATTTTCATCAGTTGCTAACAAATGCTCTACGCCAAAGGTGTGGCATATTTCGCGTGCAAAATAATTTTGTTTTGCTTCAAAAAATTCTTCTAATATATTGGTATCTGAAGGACCAGGAATGTAACGGAAAATACCACCTCCAGAATTATTTATCATAATGATTTTAAACTTTGGATGAAGGTATTTATTCCACAAGGCATTGCTATCGTAAAAGAAACTAATGTCGCCCGTGATGAGCACATTTACTTTATCATTCACCAAAGAACAACCCAAAGCGGTTGATGTACTTCCTTCAATGCCACTCACTCCGCGATTAGAATAGTAGTTAACATTCTTCAATGAATCAAATAATTGCATATAGCGAATGACAGAACTGTTGGATAAATGCAGTGCTACTCCTTCTGGAATAAAATCATGAATGATAGAAAATACTTTAAAATCGGAATAAGGTGCAGATTGAAGAAATGCTTGATGCTTTTCTTGATTGGTATAATCTAAAGTCTTCCACTTGTTTGCAAACGTTGATGTTTGATAAGGTTCGAGATTGATAAATGATTCGAAAAAAACTTCTGGCAAAACATGTATACTTTCTGTTAAACTCTGATAGGTATCGTAATGAAAATGATTCGTGTTCACATCCCAATGATGCTGTGGTTTTATATTTCGCAACATCGTTTTGATACGTTTAGACACAACCGCATCACCAATAGTAATGAATAAATCAGGCGCAAATGTATCTATGTTAGTAGTATTGACAGATGCAATGACTCTATCGGTACAACTCACAAATTTTTGACTGTAAAGGTTAGAAAGATTTTCAGCCAAAACCAACACAGACGTATCATTGGCTAAATTATCAAGTAAATGATTAAGGCGTTTATTCGTAGGCATCTGTCCGCACACGATGAGTTTTTTGGACGATGCTTTCCACACTTGTTCTAAGCGTTGTTGCTCAGAAGCTGAAAGACGCACATCGGTTGTCGTTCGGTTAATTATTTTAGCTTGATAAGTATTATTCGCATCTTCAAATTGGTAGAGTGGCTCTGCAAAAGGTACGTTGATGTGTACTGGTCCAACTTTTGGAGAATGATAAGCATCCACCACTTCGTTAATGGTTCGCTCTACATACCATAACACATCGTTATCTGCAATGGCTCTAGGTAGGTTTACACTTTTATTGATGTAGTTGGCAAAAACATTTTTTTGGTTGATGGATTGTCCTTCGCCTTGGTCTATAAACTCTTCAGGTCTATCGGCAGATAAAACGATAAGCGGAATATTTTGATAATGCGCTTCTGCGACAGCAGGTGCGTAATTGAGCAAAGCCGTGCCAGACGTACAACACAACACAACAGGTTGTTTCGATTCTAAAGCCATGCCAAGCGCCACAAACCCTGCGCTGCGCTCATCAGCAATTACGCGAGTAGTAAAGCGATTGTCATTAAACACAGTCACCGCAATAGGTGCATTGCGCGAACCAGGTGAAAAAATAAAATGCTTAATGCCTTTGGCTGCAAATATTTCTACTAGTGCTTTTACTATTGGATTGGTTGAAATCACGGGGTAAAGGTAAGGATTAGTGAATAGTGAATAGTGAATAGTGAGTAGTTTTTAGGAAATTGGATCAAAGTCGAAAGGTCAAAGGTCTGTAAAGTCGAAAGTCAAAATCGTAATTTTTAATTTCTTAATCACTCAATCACTCCCAACGCTTCTAGCATTGTACTTGCCTTTAGTTCGGTTTCGTTCCATTCATGTTCTGGGTCAGAGTTTTTAGTGATACCTCCACCTACATATATCAATGCCTTATTCTTAAACAATTGCATACATCTTAGGTTTACAAAAACCTTTAACTGGTCGGTATTCGGACCTACAAATCCAGTATATAATTGACGATTGTATCCTTCTACATCCGCTATCAAGCTCATCGCTTGATCTTTAGGCAAACCACACACTGCAGGTGTAGGATGTAATTTATTTAATAACTCTCCTACATTAAATCCTGACTTTAAGTAAAATACCGTTTTTAGATGTGCCATTTTACCCGCTTTAATGGTTTGCGTTTTTTGCTTTTCGAAGCCAATAGCCGCATCGCTTAATAATTGTTCAATGTACTCTGTAACAAACTCTTGCTCTTCCATTTCTTTTACTCCCCAAACAATTTTATCAGAGTGTTTTTTAGTGCCAGCTAACGAAACGGTTAAAAAACAATCGTCTGCTTGTACCAATAATGGCTCTGGAGTGGCACCCATCCACATGCCAAATTTAGGGGTATGATGAAGGTAAACAAATGCATCGGGCAAGCGCTTGCAAAGTGACGAAAAAGCATTGATGGGAGAAAAATTTTCAGGAATATCTACGGATTTTATTCGTGACAATATGGCCTTTTTAAAACGGGTATTAAAAGCATTTACAAAATGATTTGCTCGCTCTAAATAGAGAGGTTTTTCATTTTTATTTCCAAACACAATTTCTTGTAGTTCAGTGCTTAATTTTATCTCACTTAAATTTTTTATTGAACAAGTACTCCCTTCTACAACATAACAAAATCCATCTGACAAAAATTCAGAAATTACAAAACCTTTGTGATGTTCAATATCGTGAATTGGGATTTTTTTGAGGGGCTCAAATTTGGAAGAATGAAATAAAAAAATGTCTTCAGAATGAGGCAAACGATAAAGTGCAAACGTTGAGTTTTGATTTAAAATAATTTTAGCCATTTTGCTCTTTTACTAACATCGTTAAACGAGAAAGGCAAACCAGTTCATTTTTGTCGTTGGTGATGGTAATGTTCCAAACATGGGTGGTTCTTCCTTGATGAATTAATTCTGCCACTCCGTTAACTACTCCACTTTTAGCAGATTTAATATGATTGGCATTTATTTCTAAGCCCACAGCCACCTTGCCTGTGCCTTGCAAAATAAAATTACTACCCAAACTTCCTAAGGTTTCTGCCAAGGCAGCGCTTGCGCCCCCATGCAGTATTCTAAATGGTTGCACCGTTCGTTCATCTACAGGCATTTTGCCTACTACTTTTCCGTTTTCAACAGAAATAAGCTCCATGCCCAAAGTACTCATTAGGGTGTTTTCAAATAGTTTTTTACCTTTCTCTAAATCGCTCATAATAGTTCTAATCGTTAAACAAATATAGTTATTAAGAAGTTTA
>CAYVVI010000055.1:0-5552 GCA_964455265.1 uncultured Flavobacteriales bacterium
CAGGAAAAATATTGGGGTCGAAAATAATGTCTTGCGGAGGAAAACCTACTTCATTCACTAAAATATCGTAACTGCGCTTGCAAATATCAATTCTACGTTGATACGTATCGGCTTGCCCCACTTCATCAAAAGCCATTACAATTACTGCAGCGCCATATTTAAGAATGGTTTTAGCATGCTGTTTAAATTCCTCTTCGCCCTCTTTTAAACTAATGGAGTTTACCACGCCCTTTCCTTGCACGCACTTTAAAGCTGCTTCTACAATTTCCCATTTTGATGAATCTATCATTATAGGAATGCGCGAAATATCGGGCTCTGAAGCTACCAAATGAAGAAATTTTACCATTGATTCTTTGCCGTCAAGCATGGCATCATCCATGTTGATGTCGATGATTTGCGCTCCACCTTCTACTTGCTCACGCGCAACAGCCAACGCTTCTTCAAATTGTTCTTCTTTAATTAAACGTAAAAATGCTTTAGAACCTGCCACATTCGTGCGTTCGCCAATGTTTATAAAATTAGATTCGGGACGAACTTCTAAAACCTCTAATCCTGAAAGTTTAAGGTTTTTTGAGGGTTCAGGTAATTTTCTTGGAGGATATTTTTTAGCAACATCTGCAATCGCTTTGATGTGCTCTGGAGAAGTACCACAACAGCCACCGATGATGTTCACAAAGTTATTTTGCAAAAATTCTTCAATCACTTTCGCCATGTAATCGGGCGATTGGTCGTATTGACCAAACTCGTTGGGCAAACCCGCATTGGGGTGAGCGGAAACTTTAAAATGTGCTTTCTCGGCTAACGTTTTTAAATATGGACGTAATTCTTCCGCTCCCAAAGCGCAATTTAATCCTACACTTAATAATGGTAAATGCGAAATTGAAGTCAAAAATGCTTCGGTTGTTTGACCTGATAAAGTTCTACCACTTGCGTCAGTAATGGTACCCGAAACCATGATCGGAAGCTCAATATTTTTGTCTTCAAAATATTTAGTGATGGCAAACAAAGCTGCTTTGGCATTGAGTGTATCAAATACGGTTTCTACCAATAAAATATCAGACCCACCTTGAACCAAGCCATCTACTTGCTCGTAGTAAGCATCTACTAATTGATCGTACGATATGGCTCGAAAACCAGGGTTATTTACATCTGGAGACAATGATGCCGTACGGTTGGTTGGACCGATGGAGCCAGCAATTAATGCAATATGATTAGGGTTTTGTTTTTTGAAATCTTCAATCGCTTCCCTAGCAATTTTGGCAGATTGATAATTGAGTTCAAACACTAAATCTTCCATTTGGTAATCTGCCATAGCGATGGATGTACCGCTAAAGGTATTGGTCTCTAAAATATTTGCGCCTGCCTCTAAATACTGTTTGTGAATTTCTTTAATGATGTCAGGTCGCGTGATGGAAAGCAAGTCATTATTGCCTTTTAGCGAACATGGATGATGTTTAAAACGCTCTCCACGGAAGTCTTCTTCTTCCAATTTATAGCGTTGAATCATCGTGCCCATAGCACCATCTAACACTAAGATTTGCTTAGTAAGTATTGCGTCTATTTGTTGTTTTTTAGTCATAAAATAATCAAACATAAATCGGTTAAACCCGAATGTTCACTTCAAAACAACTCATCAAGATTTTTGATTTTAGATTGTACAGAGTTTGTACGTTCGTTATCTTTCTTCAACTAAGTCGAAGCGGAATTAGCACCTATTACAAACAGAATTTGCAACGGTTGCTAAGGTTTCGTAGGGCCGGTCCCTCCACCTTTCTTGATAAGCCAATTTCTAAAAGAACTGGTGCAAATGTATGTTGTATTTTGTGTAAGTTGCAAATAAATCTATAAAATATTCTTTGTACCGAATAACTTTATACCTTTAGTAACGTATATTTTACAAGAGATTATCGTTGATGAGTAAATTAATCGACATATTAAAGTTTTTGGTTAACTTCTTTCCAGTGAAGTTGGTGTTTATTCACTTCAAAAGAAACTTATTGTTTTTGGTCTTCTGGTTTATTCTGTTTGGACTTACTTCTAAAAACATTCTTCCAAAATATGGTATTGATTATTTGTTTTTAACGCCTGAATATTTAGGTGAGCTATCTTTTTTATCCTACGCTATTTTAGGATTTTCGATAGGTGGATTTATAATGGCATTTAACATTTATAGTTACATATTGGTTGCCCCACGATTTTTATTTATCGCATCATTATCTCGCCCATTCTATAAATTTTGTTTAAACAACTTTATCATTCCGTTAGTGTTTGTTGTTTTTTACACCATTCTTAGTATTAAGGCACAACAGCAACAAGAGTTTTTATCTTTTTTTGGTGCATTAAAAAACATTTCAGGTTTTTACGGAGGATTGTTTTTATTTCTTTCGTTGTCATTATTTTTCTTTTTCAGAGTAAACAAAGTTAAGTTTGACGAATTGCCTAAAAAAAGAGGTAGAAAACCTGTATTGACCACGCTACAAAACTCTACCACTAAATGGTATGTAAGAGCTTTAGTGAGTAATAGAGAGCGTGTAGATTGGTACATTTCTTCATTAACAGAAATAAACAGAGCACGTGATGTATCGCACTACACAAAGGAACAGCTTAAACAAATTCTATATCGCAATCATCTAAACGCTACCATTTTTGAAATTTCTATTATTGTGAGTTTGGTCGTGCTAAGTATTTTTGGCTCTAACCATGTGTTGTTTATTCCTGCTGCTGCAAGTTTAATGCTAATGATGACCTTCTTATTAATGATTGTAAGCGCGGTGTACTCTTGGATTGGTGGTTGGATAATTCCACTTTCTATTGCCCTCGTAATTGGGTTTAATTCGTTAACCGACCGAAGCGATATCCTTGATTACGGAAGCCAGATTACGGGTCTTAATTATGGTGATACAGAAAAAATATCCACGGGAAAATCAATTCCATCTATAGAAATACTAAACGCTTGGAAACAAAAACAAACGGTAACAAAACCTAAACTAGTGGTAGTTGCCGTTAGTGGAGGTGGACTTCGCTCTGCAATGTGGACAGTAAACGTATTAGAGACTATTTATTCTACTAATGATGATTTTACTCAACTGCATGCTATTACAGGTTCATCAGGTGGATTGATAGGTGCTGCTTACTTTAGAGAAGAACATTATATTAAAAATTCATCAAGCACAAAAGAACAACGTTTACAAACCATATCTAAAGATGCACTTAACTCATTGGCGTATTATTTAGCTACAAGAGATTGGGTGATGCGTTTTAAATTTGATAAAAATGATACAAGAAAAGAGCGTGGTTATATTTTTGAAAAACAATTAGAAGAAAATTTAGGTGGTTTACATCATCCCCTTGCTTACTACAAACAAAAGGAATTTTCCGCAGAAATTCCATTAATGATTTATGCGCCAACAATAATTTCTACCAATGAGCAACTTATATTTAGCGCATCCAATAATTTGTTTTTTGAAAACTCTCAGTTTTACGATGCCAATAAAATAAGTGGTATCGATTCTGTTCCTCTATCGTCTGTGTTGCGTATGAGTTCTACATTTCCATACATTATGCCTGTTGTTACCTCACCTACTCCACAACGATTTAATATTATGGATGCAGGTTTGATTGATAATTTTGGAATTAAAGTTCTTACGGATTATTTAACTGAAAACAGAGAATGGATTAATGCCAATACTTCTGGAGTTGTAATTGTAAAAATAGTTGACAATGATTACAATGTTCAATCAACCAGCTACTCCCCTCTTCGTAAATTGATGCTTCCTATGAAATTTTTCTATGCGAATTTCAATTTACAAAACAAAAACAACGACCGCTTACTCTATCAACTTTCTCACGAGTTAGATTCTCTAAACATTGTAGAGTTTAATTTAGGAAGTTCCGAACAACAGTTGTCCTTGAGTTGGCATCTTACCAAAAAGGAAAAACAACATATAACCAATGCAATTAATGCAAAGCCCAACCAAGATGCGTTGAATATGTTAAAAAAATTACTGCATAAGCATCAGTAGTTTCATTATTTTTGGGCGCAACAAACTTTTAACGTTTATGGGGGCAAAGAAAAAAGAACGCTTGAATGTGGTGTATTCCACCAATCCTTACTTTAGCTATAGCTATGAGCAAGATTCTGTTCAAGAGACTCTTCCAAAGAATAAGCAGCATTTAAAAATAATGCTCGACAAAAAACAACGGGCAGGGAAATCTGTAACGCTAATTCAAGGTTTTGTTGGAACGCATGACGATTTGAACGAATTGGCAAAAACACTTAAAAATAAATGTGGCGTGGGTGGTTCGGCAAAGGATGGAGAGATTTTAATTCAAGGAGATTTTAGAGAAAAAATTATAGAACTATTGACTAAAGAAGGATACAATACAAAACGTGTTGGTGGATAGTAAAAGGAGAGCAAGAATGAGAATGAGAATGAGAACGAGAATGAGAACGAAGATTTATTTTGTAGTTAGTGTTTTGGCGGTGATGAGTGTTGCTTGTAATAACGAATCAACAAAACCCAAACCAATGGCTGAGTTGACCAATAAACAAGCATTTGACAGCATCGTTTATTTCGATAGTATTTACGCCCCCTTTAAGGACACCATTGACATGTTTTTTACAAAACTAAATGCATGGGGACATTTCAACGGAGTGATTTTATTTGCAGACAAAAACCACATAATAGCGCACAAAGCACTTGGTTATGCAAGCTTTAAACCTAAAGAACCATTAACTTTAGAACACACATTTCAATTAGCATCTGCTTCAAAGCCTTTTACAGCAATAGCTATAATGCAGTTGGTACAACAAGGAAAATTATCCCTTTCCGATTCTGTTGAAAAGTTTATCCAACCGTTTCCCTACAAAGGCATTACTATTGAAGATTTACTAACCCATAAATCTGGATTAGGGCAATACACTCACTTTTGTGATAACCCTAGCTATATATGGTCTGATAAAGATTCTACCATAAAAAATGAAGATGTAATTACCATCATCAATAAAGTAAAACCACCAGTATCTAAAAGAAAAAAACTACACCTATACTCCAACACCAATTATATTTTATTGGCTGAAATTATTAAAGTTGTTTCAGGTAAATCTTTTGAAGATTACATGGATGAAGAAATTTTCACACGTTCTAATATGTTTCATTCTCGTGTTTATAACAGAACAAACAGTGAAGAATTGTGCACACCAACTACGGGACACAACGAGCGTAAGCATCCAGAAGATGATATTTACCTAAACGGATGTGTGGGCGATAAAGGCATTTTTTCAAACGCAAAAGATTTATTCAATTTTCACTTAGCACTTTTAGATGGAAGTATTTTGTCTCAAGCATATCAGGACTCTGCTTACAAACCAAGAGTTGATGCGCAAGTAAACGACCAAAAATATGGCTATGGTTGGAGAATTATAGAACGTGAAGAAGGCGATATTGTGTTTCACACGGGCTGGTGGAAGGGTTACAAAACCTACTTTATTCGCATTCCATCAAAACAACAATTAGCAGTAGTGTTAAGCAACACCGTTACTACAAACTTAA
>CAYVVI010000055.1:5652-9992 GCA_964455265.1 uncultured Flavobacteriales bacterium
CCATCAAAACAACAATTAGCAGTAGTGTTAAGCAACACCGTTACTACAAACTTAAGCATTCAAGAAATTTGTAGTTTGTTGCCAAGATAATTAGCGCTTCAATCAATTATACTTTTTTAGTTTGCCAAAAATTGGCTGGGTTTTGTATATTTGGAAGACAAAAAAACAATGAACCAAAAACCATCTTTTAAAGAAGCGTTGAAATTTTGGGCAAAGCTGGGATTTATCAGTTTTGGCGGGCCTGCGGGGCAAATTGCCATCATGCACGAATATTTGGTGGACAAAAAAAAATGGATTAGCGATAGTAAATTTTTGCATGCGCTAAATTACTGTATGTTGTTGCCTGGTCCAGAAGCACAGCAGTTGGCAACCTACATTGGTTGGTTGCTTCATGGCACGTTGGGTGGTTTAATGGCGGGTATTTTATTTGTGTTACCCTCTATGTTCATCCTTTTGGGGTTAAGCGCCATCTACGTTTCTTTTGGTAACGTTCCTTGGATTTATGCTATGTTCAACGGTTTAAAACCCGCAGTAATTGCCATTGTAATACTAGCGCTTATCAAAATTTCTAAAAAATCGTTGCTTAGTCCGTTTCATTATTTTGTAGCCATAGCAGCTTTTATTGCCATCTTCTTTTTCAATGTAGCATTTCCGTTAATTATAGTGTTCGCCATACTTTTAGCCGCCATAAGCAGAAAATATTTTCCTTCTTTTTTTCACTCAAACAACAACACCGCCAACAAACAAGAGGTGGACGAAAGCCAATACTACATTAACAAAAACACGGTGATAGAAAATGTAGGGTTTAACCCGTTGCGCTTTTGGAAACAATTAGCCGTAGCCATTATGCTGTGGGCATTGCCCATTGTTGGGTTTTACTTTTTCACCTCCGATTTTGATTTTTGGAAAAAGCTATCCATCTTTTTTACCCAAGCAGCATTTGTAACCTTTGGCGGAGCTTATGCAGCGTTGCCTTATGTGGCGCAAGTAAGTGTAGAGAAATTTCACTGGCTCACCAATCTTGAAATGATAGATGGCTTAGCATTGGGCGAAACAACCCCTGGTCCGCTAATTATGGTATTGGTATTTGTGGGCTTTATGGCAGGGCATAACTATTTTGGAAGTTCACTTGCTATGGGCACTTTAGGATTGCTTACAACTACTTTCTACACATTTTTACCGTGCTTTTTATTCATTTTTATTGGTGCACCAATTATCGAACGAACGCATGAAAACAAAAAAATAAATGAAATTCTTTCGCTTGTAACCGCAGCAGTAGTGGGTGTAATTCTTAATCTCACTATCTATTTAGGGAAGGTAGTCGTATTTCCTAAAGAGCTTTCCCTTTCAGGACTTGACATCATTACGCTTGGATGGATAATCGTTTCATTTATCGCTTTATACCGCTACAAGGTTGGTATGATAACATGGATTTTTGCCAGTGCCTTGTTCGGATTGGTGCATCATTTACTCATTCACTAATAAGGTATGCAGAATACGAAAATTTTATTTTGGCATTCATGATTCAATAAAAAAACTCCAGCAACTTTTTACAGCTGCTGGAGTTAATTAAATAGTGGTTAAAGTAATGTTATACAACTTTAAGCAACCACAGTATTAAAAGTATAAGCGCAATTACTAAAAGAATATGTATCAACCCTGTTGTACCTATTCCGCCTATTAATCCAAGTGCCCACAAAATCAATAATACAATAATGATAATCCATAGCAAACTATAACCTTCGCTGCTTTCAGCATCTTCCGATGACGTTATGGCTGTCTTTATTTTATTTTTAACTTCTTTAATTGTTCTTGGTTTGTTAGTAGTGGTTTTTTCTACTTTATTTTCAGGTGCAGGAGTTTTAACTACTGAAGGGCTTATAGGTTCTTCATAGTTTGCTGATGCGGTTTGGTTTGAAACAATCGTTGTATTAGCATCAACTGATTGTGTTGCCACTGTAACTTCTACTGCTTTAGAGTTTACCGTTTCATCATTACTTTCGACTTTTTGTTTATTAGGTGATGAAGAATATTTTTTGTTATAAGATACATAGTATCCTTTATTATGTTGGCGTTTAGCTAACGTTATGCTAGAACCACAAGAGGTAATAAACATACTGGTCGTCAGAAATATGACGCAAAATTTAATTACATTTTTCATGAATTTATTATTAGAAGCGTGAATGAATTTTCACTATGTAAATGTGCGGCTTTAAAGCCCAGTGGGCATTACAGAATTAAAACAATAACTTATACAATTATTGTTGATAGATAAAAGAAAAGCAGCTACTTATCAATGTCTCGCAATGCTTGATTGGAGGGCTCGTATTGAGGATTTATCTCTAAGGATGTTTGATAATCTAAAATGGCTTTTGACTTTTGTCCCAACTCTTCATAACACGCACCTCTTAAATAGTGCGCTTCGGTGTATTTAGGATACAACTCGATAGCTTTATCTAAAAAAGATATGGCTTTGTTTAATGTGGTATCTTTTGTGTGCTTTGAAGCGTTATCGTCCAAACGATTGATGTAGGTTTGAGCTAAATATAAATACGTTTCTACATAACCAGGGTCTGCAACTTTCATTTTACTATAAAGCTCATACGCTCTATCGTAGTTACCTTGCTCAAAATGTAATGTTCCCAAAAGGCGCATTACATCCATGTTTATTGGAATTATTTCGTGGGCGCTTTCCAAATACTGAATTGCCATGTTTGGCTTGCGTTTTAAATAAAGTACAGCCAACTGGTAGTATGCTAAAAAATAATTAGCGTCTTGTTCAATAGCTGTTTGATAAGATGTAGCAGCTTTAAGGGAATCTTTAAGTGTTTCAAAAACCATCCCTTTAATAAAATAAGGTTCTGGTTTGTACTTATCAATTTTTAACGAATTGTCTAAGTGTTTAAAGGCCTTATCGTAATCTCCACCCAAATAGTTTAATTTACCTAAGAGAAGATGCGCTTCATAATATTGTGGATTATTATCCAACGCAATTTCAGCATAAATTACGGCATCTGTAAATCTTCCTTGAGCCATAAGAATATTGGCTTTTTCTACATTTAAGAAGTCAACTTCTGGGTCAATTTGCAATGCTCTATTGATGTCATCAATAGCTTTATTGTAATCCTGAATTTTAGAATAATACTTTGACCTGCGATAAAATCCATTTGATGAACCAGGGTTTTGAGCTATTTGATTGTTTATTTCAACCAACTCAGCATCTTCACTATTCACCGTCTCTACTACTACTTTACTTTTCTGCTCTTTTTTATCTCCGCAAGAAAAAAGTAGTGAACTTACAAGAAGAATACAGAATATATGTAATGGCTTTTTAATCAATTTATTCCTTTAATTTATCTTTGATTTTTTGCTCTAGTTCTTTCATTAACCCTTCATTGTCTTGAAGTAATGATTTAACAGATTCTCTTCCCTGACCAAGTTTGTTATCTTCATAACTAAACCACGAACCACTTTTTTTGATGATCCCTAAATCTACAGCAAGGTCAATAATTTCACCTACTTTAGAAATACCTTGACCATACATAATGTCAAATTCTGCGCTTCTGAATGGAGGCGCAACTTTGTTTTTAACTACTTTTACTTTTGTACGGTTTCCAATTACTTCATCACCGTCTTTAAGTTGTGTAGAACGTCTAATATCTAAACGGATGGATGCGTAAAATTTAAGAGCATTACCACCTGTGGTTGTTTCTGGGTTGCCAAACATTACACCAATTTTTTCACGTAATTGGTTAATAAAAATACAACAGCAATTGGCTTTGCTTATACTTCCTGTAAGTTTTCTAAGTGCTTTAGACATCAAACGCGCGTGTAAACCCATTTGAGAATCGCCCATTTCGCCTTCAATTTCTGCTTTAGGAGTAAGTGCAGCTACAGAGTCAATAATTAATAAATCAATCGCTCCAGAACGAATTAAATTGTCTGCAATTTCAAGAGCTTGCTCACCATTATCTGGTTGTGATATAAATAAATCTTCTACTTTAACACCCAATTTTTGTGCGTAAAATTGGTCGAAAGCATGTTCCGCATCAACAATAGCAGCAATACCACCTTTCTTTTGAACTTCTGCAATAGCATGAATTGCTAACGTTGTTTTACCAGATGATTCTGGACCATAAATTTCAATCACTCTTCCTTTTGGAAAACCACCAACACCTAATGCCAAATCTAGCGTTAAAGAACCCGTTGAAATAACATCAAGTTCTTCAATAGCACCACCGCCCAATTTCATTACAGTGCCTTTTCCGTATGTTTTATCTAAGCGCTCAAGTGTTGCTTGTAAAGCTTTTTGTTTTTCTGATTTAGTATCTGTTGCCATG
>CAYVVI010000056.1:0-1088 GCA_964455265.1 uncultured Flavobacteriales bacterium
ACTTCTTTTGGCAACATGGTTGGCGAACCTTTAGAACTTAAAAATGTGTTCACCCCAATAATAGGAAATTCACCCGTATGTTTTAAGGTTTCGTAATACAACGATTCTTCTTGAATTTTACTGCGCTGATACATGGTTTCCATGGCACCCAACACACCACCACGCTCTGTAATGCGGTCAAATTCTATCAACACCGCTTCTTCTACCAAGTCAGTCAATTCTTCAATAATAAACGAGCCCTGAATTGGGTTTTCGTTTTTAGCCAAGCCCAACTCTTTGTTAATGATTAACTGAATCGCCATTGCTCTACGCACCGATTCTTCGGTAGGTGTGGTAATGGCTTCATCATACGCATTGGTGTGTAATGAATTGCAATTATCGTAAATGGCATACAATGCTTGCAACGTAGTGCGTATGTCGTTAAAATCAATTTCTTGTGCGTGCAATGAACGCCCCGATGTTTGAATGTGGTATTTTAACATTTGCGCACGGGCATTTGCTCCGTACTTTTTAGCCAATGCTTTTGCCCAAATTCTACGAGCAACTCTACCAATTACAGCATATTCAGGGTCTATACCATTCGAGAAAAAGAACGATAAGTTAGGTCCAAAATCGTTGATGCTCATGCCACGGCTTAGGTAATATTCTACATACGTAAATCCGTTAGAAAGCGTTAATGCCAACTGCGTAATTGGGTTAGCGCCTGCCTCAGAAATATGGTAACCAGAAATAGAAACGGAATAAAAATTACGCACATTGTTTTTGATGAAATATTCTTGCACATCGCCCATTAAACGCAAGGCAAATTCTGTAGAAAATATGCACGTATTTTGTGCTTGGTCTTCTTTTAAAATATCGGCTTGAACCGTACCACGCACTTGCGCTAATGTTTCGGTTTTTATTTTTTCGTACACCTCTTTTGGCAACACTTCATCGCCTGTAACGCCCAACAGCATTAAGCCCAAGCCATCGTTACCTTCGGGCAACGCACCTTGATACGATGGACGTTTAGCGCCTTTCTTTTTATAAATGGCTTCTATTTTTTTCTCAACTTCTTTTTCAAGTCCGTTGGCTTTAATGTATTTCTC
>CAYVVI010000056.1:1188-2939 GCA_964455265.1 uncultured Flavobacteriales bacterium
AATAATCCAGCCGTGTAAGGAAATTCACCCGGTACATTTTCTTGCAACGACCATCTTAAAATATCGCCCCATCCTTTGTATTTTGGCAGCGCAACTTTTGGAATTTGCAAGTGCGATAACGATTCGGTGTGTGTTTGAATAGACAATTCTTTATCACGCACTTTAAAGGTATAAATAGGGTCTTTGTATTTTTTTAGTTTACTCTCCCACCCTTCAATAACTTGCATGTTTTTAGGGTCTAGGTTGAGTTTTATTTGCTCGTATGAATTTTGCAAACCTTTTAATAAATTGTCTTTGTCGGCAACATTCAACTGGTTTATAGAACTAATAGCTGTTTTTAATCCATACAATTTTTCTGCTACTTCTACTTGTTCGTTCACCCATTTATCATACGATCTGTTGTTTTCAGAAATTTCAGATAAATAGCGGGTTCTAGCAGGAGGAATGACAAAAACTTTTTCAGACATTTCATCTGTTACCACAAAATTAGACGCTAAATCTGCTTTGGTTTTTTCTACCAATTTATCCATTATCGCTTTGTAAAGCGTATTCATGCCTGGGTCGTTAAACTGAGAGGCAATCGTTCCAAAAACAGGAATTTCTTCATCTTTAATTTCCCATAAATTATGATTTCTGCGGTATTGTTTTTTTACATCACGCAAGGCATCTAACGCCCCACGCTTATCAAATTTATTGAGTGCTACAATGTCTGCAAAATCGAGCATGTCGATTTTTTCTAACTGCGTAGCCGCTCCAAATTCAGGCGTCATCACATACAACGACACATCGCTATGGTCCATAATTTCTGTATCCGATTGCCCAATACCCGAAGTTTCAATAATGATTAAATCGTATTTAGCAGCTTTCAATACTTCAATAGCTTCAGCCACATATTTGCTCAACGCCAAATTGCTTTGACGCGTTGCCAACGAACGCATATACACTCTAGGATTGTTAATGGCATTCATTCTAATTCTATCGCCCAACAAAGCACCACCTGTTTTGCGTTTAGAAGGGTCAACAGAAACTATGGCAATGGTTTTATTTGGGAAATCCAATAAAAATCGTCTTACCAATTCATCTACCAATGAAGATTTTCCTGCACCTCCTGTACCAGTGATTCCTAAAACAGGAATACTCACTTTTTCAGCTTTAGCTCTAACTTCGTCCAATACTTTTTTACTTTGTTCAGGGAAGTTTTCAGCAGCACTAATTAAACGTGCAATAGCAGGAACAAATTTTTCTTCCAGTTTATTTATTTCTCCGTTTAGCTTATCGCCCACTTGGTAGTCGCTGCGTTTTACTAAATCGTTTATCATGCCTTGCAATCCCATAGCACGTCCATCGTCTGGGTGGTAAATACGCTCAATGCCATACGCTTGTAGCTCTTCAATTTCAGAAGGTAAAATGGTACCACCACCACCTGCAAAAATTTTGATGTGCCCTGCGCCACGCTCTTTCAACAAATCGTACATGTATTTTAAATACTCTGTGTGTCCGCCTTGGTAGCTGGTCATGGCAATGGCTTGTGCATCTTCTTGAATGGCACAATTTACCACTTCATCTACGCTGCGGTCGTGCCCCAAGTGAATCACTTCACATCCTGTTGCTTGAATGATTCTGCGCATGATGTTGATGGCAGCATCGTGCCCATCGAACAATGAAGCGGCAGTTACAATTCTTATTTTATTTTTCGGTACGTATGGTGTTTGATCTTGCATTTTACTCTAATTATGGAATGCGAATATACT
>CAYVVI010000056.1:3039-5520 GCA_964455265.1 uncultured Flavobacteriales bacterium
ATGGACACGTGCTGTTAGAAGGTGTTCCAGGACTGGCAAAAACATTGGCTATAAACACACTTGCTACCTGTGTGGGTGGAGATTTTAGTCGCATTCAGTTTACGCCCGATTTGTTACCAGCCGACTTGGTGGGTACCATGATTTACAATCAGAAAAAAGAAGAATTTACCATACGCAAAGGCCCTATTTTCGCCAATTTTATTTTGGCAGATGAAATTAACCGTGCCCCTGCAAAAGTCCAAAGTGCTTTACTAGAAGCCATGCAAGAACGCCAAGTAACCATTGGCGATACATCACACAAATTGCCGAAACCGTTTTTAGTATTGGCTACCCAAAACCCTATTGAACAAGAAGGAACCTACCCCCTACCCGAAGCACAAGTGGATAGATTTATGCTAAAAGTGGTGTTGAAGTATCCTCAAAAATTAGAAGAGCAATTAATTATTCGTCAAAACATTTCTGCGCAAGGTTTTCCAAAAGCCAGTCAAATTCTTTCACCCGATAAAATTGAAGCCGCTAAAGCCGTTGTAAAAGAAGTGTATTTAGATGAAAAAATTGAACGCTACATTGTAGATATTGTTTATGCTACGCGTACTCCAGAAGAGTATGGTTTAAACAACTTAAAACATTTAATAGAATACGGATGCTCGCCACGTGCAAGTATCAACTTGGCATTGGCAGCAAAAGCGTTGGCGTTTATCAATCGAAGAGGGTATGTGATACCTGAAGATGTGCGCACTGTTTGCCACAATGTGTTGCGTCACCGTATTGGCTTAAGTTACGAAGCCGAAGCCGAAGAAATTGATGTAGAAACCATCATCAACACCATCTTAAATAAAGTTCAAGTACCGTAAACTAAACGTTGTGGAGACGAAAGAACTTTTAAAACGCGTTAAAAAAATTGAAATAAAAACCCGAGGACTATCATCGCAATTGTTCTCTGGAGAATACCATACTGCCTTTAAAGGCAAGGGCATGGCATTTAGCGAAGTGCGTGAATACATGCCTGGCGATGAAATCCGCACCATTGATTGGAACGTTACTGCACGCTTTAACCACCCTTATGTAAAGGTATTTGAGGAAGAACGTGAAATGACGGTGATGCTGTTGATAGACGTTTCTGCTTCTGAAAGTTTTGGAACACAAACACAAACCAAGCGCGAAATGATGGCGGAAATTGCGGCAACTTTGGCGTTTTCGGCCATTCAAAATAATGATAAAATTGGCGTGATACTTTTTAGCGATGAGATTGAATTATTCATTCCTCCAAAAAAAGGAAAAAAACATATTCTACGCATCATAAGAGAGTTGATAGAGTTACAACCAAAAAGCACGCAGACCAATATTGAAAAGGCATTGCAGTTTTTTAGAAACACCATAAAAAAACGCAGCATTGTATTTGTGATGAGCGATTTTTTAAGTCCTGCGTTTGAAAAAGCATTGAAAATTACCTCTAGAAAACACGATACGGTGGCATTACGCATTTATGATGATAAAGAAACCACATTGCCAAACATGGGCATTGTAGAGTTTGTAAATCCAGAAACAGGAGAGCTAACTACAATGAATACTTCCTTTAAAAGCAACCGTATAAAGTATGCTAAAGAGTTGCAACGCTTTTACCATCATATAGAAGAATTATTTAGAAAAAATGGTATTGATTACGCCTCCATTTCTACGCAAGAATCGTATGTGAAACCACTAATAGCCATGATGAAGCGCAGATGATACAACGCAGTGTAACATATTTATTTTTACTACTAAGCTTTGGCGTATTTGCTCAAAATGCATCTATGCGCATGGAAGTAAATAGAGATTCTGCTGTTTTAGGAGAACCGCTTAACATATCGCTTATATTTCATAACTTCTCTTCTGCCCCATTATTATTAGACAGCACTTTTTACACCAAGCAAAAACAAAAATTTACCCTACTGAAAAGCGATAGCTTACGAAAAGTAGATACCGATATTTTTTCAACCCATATATACGCAAATACTTACGACACGAGCTATGTAGTGCTAGGCCCATTTGCCGCTGTAAATGGTGTTGACACCATTTTTTCAAAACCAAAATTAATTTACGTTAGCTACCAAAGTGTAGACATGAACGCAGATGAAAAAGAAGCATATCTCAATGAAGTTATGGCACTTGCTTTTTGGCAAAAAATACTACTTTATTTAGTAAGATATGGATGGATTCTGATAGTATTAGCTCTATTGATATTTGGTATTTACCGTTTCATTAAAAAGAAAAAAGAAAGTGTTGATGTTGAGGAGCAACTAAAACCTGCACTTCCAATTCATGAAGAATTTTTAGTGTTGCTAGATACTATTAAAGCAAAACAACTTTGGTTAAATGGAAACATAAAGCAACACCACACAGAAATTACTGATGCTATTAGAAATTACATCGCCAAGCGTTACGGTATAAATGCATTGGAGTTAACGTCTTCACAAACGTTAAATTTATTAAAACGTGAAA
>CAYVVI010000056.1:5620-9805 GCA_964455265.1 uncultured Flavobacteriales bacterium
ATAAATGCATTGGAGTTAACGTCTTCACAAACGTTAAATTTATTAAAACGTGAAAGAATTTCTACAGAACAAAAGGACAAATTAAAGATGCTCCTTACGCTTTCTGATTTGGTAAAATTTGCAAAAGAACAGCCCACACCAGAAGAAAACGAACGCTTGATAGACGATGCAAAAGCATTTATTCTATCTACAAAACCAGCAATACATGACTGATATATTTAATTATACATATCATTCTAAATGGGCGTTTTGGTTGTTGTTGAGCATTCCGATTTTAATTGCTATTTATTGGTATTACAACAGAAAAAAAACAGACAGCATAACACTGCCAACTATCGAATTTATAAAACCCAACGCTTGGTTAAAATTTTTAAAGCCATTTTTCTTTTCTTTAAAATTAATCGCGCTAAGCTTATTTATTGTAGCCCTTGCACGTCCGCAAATTCACAAAAATTCTGATAAAATTATTCAGCATGAAGTTGAAGGCATTGACATAATTATCGCACTGGATATTTCTAACAGTATGTTGGCTACCGATTTTCAACCAAACCGTTTGGAGGCATCTAAAAAAGTAGGCATAGAATTTATTAAGCAACGCAAAAACGATAGAATTGGCTTGGTAGTTTATGGCAGCGAAGCATTTACGCAATGCCCACTCACCACCGATTACAACATGGTTGTAGAATTATTTAGCAATGTTAAAAACGGAACTGTAGAAGGTGGCACTGCCATTGGTTATGGTTTGGCAACAGCTATAAATCGTCTGAAAGAAAGTGATACCAAAAGCAAAGTAATTATTTTATTGTCTGATGGTGAAAATACGCACGGAAACATGCACCCAATTACCGCTGCTGAAATCGCTAAAGAATTAGGCATTAGAGTTTATACCATTGGCGTGGGTTCTAACAGTGGCGGGGTAAAAATGCCCGTTGCTATTTCTCCTATGGGCGATTATATTTACGATTTTGTAGAAGTACGCATTGATGAAAAAACACTTACAGAGATTGCAGAAATTACAGGAGGGCAATACCGAAGAGCAACTAATCAGGAAAAATTACAAGAGATATACAACGAAATTGATGCATTAGAAAAACAAAAATTAAACACCACAGAATTAATTGTTGACCTCCCAGAAATGGCGTATTTATTTATTTATGCAGGATTATTAATGTTGGCAATAGAATTTGTATTAAGTAAATTTTTATTCAAAGGATTATCCTTTTAATGAGCAGCAAAATAACATACAGACTTATTTGGATAGTGCTTAGCACAGCAATACCTCTATTGATGTTTTGGATTGTGGTGTATTTGACAAACATTTTTCTAAAAAGCAATTATCAAGAATACCGCTTGGAGCGTCCAGATACTCTCAATTATGTATGGTTGATTGCTATTGCATTTATTCTATATGTATTGAATCTTGTATGGAAAAATAGAGTTTACAACAAATGGTCAATGCCTTCGCTTTTGACAAAAAGTAGCTTCAAAATTTCTACTACAAAAGCAAGTATAAAATCTAGCAGCTTTTTTATAGCGCTATCGCTACTGTTTGTAGCATACGCCAATCCGCAATTTGGTAGCAGCGAAAAAACATCTGAAGTAAAAGGTATTGATATAATTGTAGCGTTAGATATATCCAACAGTATGCTGGCTAAAGATTTAAGCGATAGCCAAACCCGCTTAGATATTGCTAAACGTGCTATTGAAGATTTAACCAAAAACTTACATGGCGATAGACTTGGTATTGTTGTTTTCGCTGGAAAGGCATTTACACAGTTACCCATTACATCCGATTATTCTGCCGCAAAACTATTCTTATCTACCATATCTACCGATATGATTTATTCACAAGGAACAGCTATTGGCAACGCTATTGAAATATCCTTAAATAGTTTTGATTTTAACTCACCTACACAAAAAGCCATTGTTATAATTTCTGATGGTGAAGACCATGAAGAAGGTGCTTTAGAAATGGCTAGTAAAGCAAGTGAAATGGGCGTTATTTTAAATGCTATTGGTGTAGGATCGGTAAATGGTTCACCAATTCCAGTATATAAATCGGGAAAGTTTTTAGGTAACAAAAAAGACAGCAACGGTAACACTGTTCTTACAAAATTAAACGAAGAGGCTTTACAGCAAATAGTTTCAACGGGTAATGGAAGTTACGCAAAAGAAAGTGCCAGTAATTTTGGTTTAAATGACGTTTTAGAAGAACTCAATAAACTTCAAAAAAATGCTTACGGTAAAAAAGAATTTCAATTGTATGATGATAAATTTCAATGGTTTTTAGCTCCTGCCATTCTATTGTTTTTACTAAGTATTGCGATAAACGAACGAAAACTAAACCATGCGTAAGTACATCTACATAGCGCTATTGGCAAGTGCATTTGCAAGTTGCGGAAAAATTAACACCGCAAAATTTGCAGAACAAATGAGTTTAGGAAATACTCATTTTGATACGCTAAATTATACAGCGGCACTCACCCACTTTATTAAAGCGAATAGCTATGTTGATAGTAATTACACAAGCTATTTCAACGCTGGTAATACGTTTTTAAAACTTCAACAACCTGATAGTGCACTAAGGTATTTTGAGCTAAGTGCAAATTTTGCCAAAGACTCCATTACAAAATCAAACATTTGGCACAACCTAGGTAATAGCTGGTTAATGAGTTATAAAATTAGCCAACAACAACTTGACAAAAATTTACAACTAGCCGACTCCATTGCTCAATCTATGGGTGAAGACATTCAAAGCAAAATACGTAACACCATTGCAAAAGATTCTGTATTGAAAGAGAACGATACCTTGATAAAATCAAGAAAAACAATTTTAAACAATGCCTTAGGTAGCTACAAGCAAGCATTAAATTATTACTACAAAAATGATTCAGCACAATACAATTATATCTACACACTTAAATTATTGTTTGAAGAAAAAAAAGATAAGCAAAACAAAAAAGACGATAAGAAAAAAGAACCCACAGAGTTTGCTTTAAAAACAAAAGAAAAAGCACTTAGTTTGATAAAAGAAAATCAATTTAAGGCAGCTTATAAGCTTTTGGAAGATGCACAGAAAAAAGACGAAACCGTGAGCAACTTTAACGAGCTTATCGGTAAATTGAAAGACATTACAGAAATAATTGAAAAGCATGGCAATTAAACACACACTATACATAGTATGTTTTCTAATTGCTGGATTTGCTCAGGCACAATCTAAAAAATCGGCCACTGATTATTTTAATGAGGCCTCTAAGCACTATGTAGAAAGCAAAAAAATAGACGCCCTAAAAACCATTGAGCAGGGTTTGAATGAGTATAAAAACGATAAAAAACTTACAGAATTAGCTGAGAAAATTTTGAAAGAAGAAAATCAAAATCAGAACCAACAACAGCAGCAACAAAACGATAAAAAAGATAAAGACCAAGAGCAAAAAAATAAAGATGAGAATAAAGACAAAAACAAAGACCAACAAAACAACGACAAAAAAGACGACTCATCTAGAAAGCAACAACCACAAGGTGGCATGAATAAAAATCAAGCCATGCAAGATTTAAAAGCATTGGAGAACAAAGAGAAGCAATTGCTTAAAAAAATCAACATAAAAAAAGAACAAGGCACACCCACAAAAACAGATAAAGACTGGTAATGAAAAAGTTTTTAACTCTAATAGCATTCTTATTTAGCATAATTACAAACGCTCAAGTTGAAGTAAAAAGCTTTGTAAATACAGAATCGGTTCGGTTAGGCGAATACGTGCAATACACTATTGAATCAAACGAGCAAGGAAAATTTATCCTACCAGAATTTAAAGATTTTAAAGTGTTGCGTGGTGGTGGAATTTCATCCAACACATCTATTAGTTATGTAAACGGCAAAATGACAAGGATAGCTTCCTACTCTACTTCTTATTTATTGCAACCCTTAAAAAAAGGAGAATTTATTATTCCTGCTGGAAAAATTGAAGTTAATGGTGCAACTTACCAAAGCAATACGGTAAAAATAATCGTTGAAGAAGGCAACGCCAACACAACTGATGAAAGCGAGTTATTTGCCCGCATAGAGTTAAATAAAAATTCTTGTTATGTTGGCGAAGCTGTTGTTGCTACCTATGTGGTATATAGCAAATCTCGCCCCGATGGCTACGATATGGCCAACCTAAACACCAATCAAGATTTTTGGAC
>CAYVVI010000057.1:0-5629 GCA_964455265.1 uncultured Flavobacteriales bacterium
GTCATCTATATGTTTAACAGCAGGATCAATAACACTAACACCAAATCAATCAGGTGGTACATTTAGTGGTTCAGGTGTAAGCGGCACAACTTTCGACCCCACAATAGCTGGAATAGGTGGTCCTTATACAATTACTTATGATATCACCGTGAATGGTTGTGTTAATCAGTCTACAGAACAAATTACAGTTACGGCATTAGACGATGCTTCCTTTACGTTTGCTGATTATTGTGCAGGTTCTACAAATGGTCCGGCTAATATAGTTACAGCAGGTGGTACGTTTAGCTTTAACCCTGCTCCAGGAGATGGTGCAACAATCAACTCAACAACAGGTGTAATTACTGGTGGAGTTGCTGGAGCAAGTTATACTGTTCAATATGCTACAAGTGGAGCATGTGCAAACTCTTCTACGGAAGTAGTAGAAGTACTTGCCCTTCCAACAGCAACAATAACAGGTGGAACTAATATTTGTGCTGGCGATGCTTTGCCAACGCTTAGCATAAGCTTTACTGGCACTACTGATTGGACATATACATTAAACGGAGTACAAACAACAACATCCAATAACCCAGAAGTTATCACGCCAACTACAGGTGGTACTTATACAGTAACCACAGTAACCGATGCTAACTGTACAAATTCGGGTAATAGTTCTTCAACAACAATAAACATTACTACCCCTGTTGCTAGCTTTATAGCTACTCCAGAAACTGGTGCAACACCATTAGAAGTTGTTTTCACCAACACTGGGAGTGGAGATACTTTTAGCTGGGATTTTGAAACAGACGGAACGGTAGATGCTACCACAGAAAACACATCTAACACTTATGTTAATTTAGGCACTTATACCGTAACGCTTACCATTACAGAAAATGGTTGTCCTGCCACTACAAGTATGGAAATTACTGTGGTTGGAGGTTCTTCTGTAGAAATTCCAAATGGCTTCTCACCAGATGGTCAGGGGCTTAATGAGTTGTTTAAAGCGCGTTCAGAAAACTTGGTGTCTGAAAGTTTCCAAATATTCAACCGTTGGGGTCAGTTATTGTATGAAGGTCCAGCATGGGATGGAACATATAACGGACAACCCGTAGCCGAAGGTACTTACTACTATGTATTTACTGGCGTAGGTGTTGATGGCGTAGTTTACGAAGGCAAAGAATATACAGGCAGCTTAACCCTTGTAAGAGCCAAATAATAAGGAACACTTTTATAGTTAAATTAAACCGTCTCATGACAATGAGGCGGTTTTTTTGTTTTAAATAGTATCCAAAAATTAGAAAGTTGTATATTTGTTGTAGTTTGAAAAAATAAAAACCATAAAATCATGAAGAAATATTTAGTGGCCATCTCTATGATAGCACTTTCTACTCATCTTTTTGCTCAAAGCAACAACCCGAAAGGAACGGAGACACCTGCATCAAAAATAAATGGGACTTACCAGTTAGAAATTATTGGAAGACAAAATCCGCTTATTCCAGCTAATTTACACCAAATTGTTACTGAAAACAGAAAAGAAAACCAGCTATCTTATGTGCAATTGGGAACTATGGTAAGAGTTAAAATACTCCCATTTTCAGAAATAAATTCCCCAAGCTTTAAGCCACTTAAGGAAGAGTTTGTAAATGTTGAATCATTTAAATAATTGACTATGAAAAATAAATTACTACTTATACTCTCAACGCTATTTTTTACTCAAATAGCATTTGCGCAGCTTGTAAACGATGCTTGTACCAATGCACAAGCTGTTGCACTCCCAGCTTCTGGCTCTATATGTTTTAATAGCACTAACGTAGGTGCTACAAGTGATAATATTCTAAACGCTTGTGATACAGGAGCCGCTGGAAATGAAGTATGGTTTACCTATATTGTAGCAGGAGGAAATAACACTATAACGGTAACCCCTAATGGTGCCACTCCCGCAACGGATTTGGTTGTAACCATAATCTCTACTGGTTGTGCTAGCGGAACGTATGAAGTGTGTAGTAACGCAACGGGCTCAAATCCTTCTGTAGCAACTACAGGTTTGCAAGTTGGCACGCAAGTTTGGGTTTCTGTTGAGACCAATGGTACTGATGGAACATTTGAAGTGTGTATAGAGTCAGTACCACCAGCGCCAACACCTGGAAACATCTGTGGAGAAGCAACAACAATTTGTAGCTATAATAACTTTGATGTACCTTCTATGTCGGGTTTTTCTGCAAGTGGATTTAGACCAGGGTGTTTTGGTGCAGCTGTAAAAAAAGATGCTTATTTTAAATTTTCAGTTTGCGAAACAGGCACACTAGAATGGACAGGAACTCCATTAGTTCCAACTGAATTTGATTGGGCTGTTTACGATATTACTAGTGGGTGCCCTGGTACTCAGGTTGCATGTAATTATAATTATGCAAACGGAGTTACCAATTGTGCTCAGGTTGCCGCACCTTTTGGTATGAAAGCAGGTGGTACAGGTGAATTCTCAGCTCCTATTACTGTTACTGCCGGAAGGACATATGCTATAATTATTGATAATTTTTGTAACAATAACACAGGTTTTAATTTTGAGTGGGGTAACGGAACGTTTAAATTGTGTCCAACAGCACAGTTTTCAATAAATCCAGCAACATCTTGTTCGGTTCCATTAAACGTAAATATTACGAACACAACTGTTGGTGCGGTTTCGCAAGAATGGGATTTTGGTAATGGACAAACATCAACTTCTGCAAATCCTGGCTCTACTACTTATACTTCTACAGGAGATTATCTTATTTCTTTGACAACAACTTCTGCAGATGGTTGTGTTAGTGTTGCCTCTCAAAGGGTTAATTTAAACTCTGGACCTGTAATTTCTATTGATCCAGCAAGTGCATCAATTTGCCAAGGACAAAGCGTAAATCTTAACGCTACTATTGTTCTTGGAACACCTTTTAATGATAGGGCATTTAGTAATAATGTTAATACCGCGATACCCAATAATGATGCTAATGGGCTTACTAATGTTATTAACTCAACAGGGATGTTGACCACAACATTAGGTACAAATATGTTACAATCTATTTGTTTCACAATTAATCATGGAAACCATAGCGATATTGGTAGAGGCCCTACTCCTGATGCGGTTACAATTACTGTAAATGGAGTAACATATAATTATACACCTTTACCTCTTCCAAACGTAAGCGGAACTGCAACATATTGCTTTCCTCAATCAGTTATAGATGCTATCAATGCAGCGGGGGGTAATTCTAATACAGCATGGACAATTAAAGTAGCAGATAACAGAGGCGGTGGTGGTGGAACTGGTAGTTTGGTTTCTTGGTCGGTAGTTTTAAGAGACCCAAATTCTATTGTAAACTACAATTGGAGCCCAACAACCAACATGACTAATTCTTCAACATTAAGTCCTACGGTATCGCCAACGTCTACAACCACATATACATTAAGTTCTACAGATGCATTTGGTTGCACAAGTTCAAGAGCTGTACAAATTACAGTAAATCCTTTACCAACCGCTACAATTAGTGGTACGCAATCTATTTGTAGTGGTCAATCTGCTACTGTATCAGTTGCTTTAACAGGTTCTGCACCATGGAGTATCTCGTATACCGATGGAACAAACACTACTAATGTAACTGGTATTATGACTTCCCCATACACATTTAATACGTCAAGTGCAGGTACGTTTACTTTATTATCTGTAAGTGATGCAAATTGTGTTGGTAATGTTTCGGGTTCTGCAGTAATTACTATTAACCCACTTATTGCCGTTACCAATCTTCAAGTTGTTTGTAATGGCGGTGTTTATACCGTAAGTTTTGATATTACTGGCGGAGATCCAGGATCATATTCTGTAACGGGTGGTGCTGGAACATTAACAGGAAGCACTTTTGTTAGTAACGATATTACTTCTGGCGCTAGCTATTCATTTACTGTTTCGGATGCAGCTAACTGTAATCCACAAGTTGTAAGTGGAAGTCAAAACTGTGCTTGTGGTGTTTCTGCTTCTATAAGCGGAGGAGGTACAGTTTGTACTGGCACAAATGCTCCCGACATAGTGTTCACTTTAAGTGGAGGAACGGTTTCTCCATATACATTGGTTTACTCAATAAATGGAACCAATCAAGCTCCAGTTGTTGTTTCTACTGGATTCCCTAACTCAACGTATACCATAACCAATCCTGGGGCTGGTACGTACGCAATTGTTTCTATACAAGACGGAGATTGTGTTGGTTCAGGAAGTGGAACTGCTACAGTTACATTCTTGCCATTACCTACAGCTACTGTATCTGGTGGAGGAACAGTTTGCCAAGGACAAACTCCTCCTGATGTAGTAATAACACTTACTGGTGCAGGACCATTTAATATAACATATAGCAATGGTACAACATCAACAAATGTTACAGGCATTAGCTCTTCTCCATTTACAATCAGTAATCCAGGTGCTGGAACGTACACTGTGACTGCTGTTTCTGATCAAAATTGTACTGGAAACTCAAGTGGAAGCGCAGTAGTTATAATAAATCCTTTGCCAATAATTTCGGGTACCCTAACTGTTTGTGAAGGATTAACAACACAACTTTCTGCAACAAATACTCCTGCAGTAACGAATGCTTGGACATCATCTGATATTACAATTGCAACTGTAAGTAGTACAGGTTTAGTTTCTGGTTTAGATGCAGGTACTGTAACAATTACTTATACGGATATAAACGGTTGTTCAGATTCTGAGACGGTTACTGTAAATGTTACGCCTTCTGTAAATGCAGTATCTAATCAAGTAATCTGTTTAGGAGCTACAACAACTACAGTTAATTTTACTGGAAGTGCTGGTGGTTCTGCAACATACTCTTGGACAACATCTGGCGATAATATTGGTTTAGCAGCAAGTGGTTCTGGAAGCATAGCTTCATTTACACCATCTGCAGCTGGAACAACTACTATTACAGTTACTCCATCTTTAGCAGGATGTGTTGGCTCGCCAATTAACTTTACAATTACTGTAAATCCACTTCCTATTATTTCAGGAACATTAACAGTTTGTGAAGGCGCAACAACTGACCTTAACGCAACAAATACACCCGCAACTACAGATGCATGGGTACTCACCAATCTTACAGGATCAGCAACTATCGACCCAGTTACTGGAGTTGTTTCAGCTGTGTCTTTAGGAGATGTTGAAGTTACCTATACAGATATTAATGGCTGTTCAGATACAGAGATAGTTACCATTGTGCCTATTCATACAATTACCTCTGGTTCAAGCCAAACAGTTTGCCAAGGTGTTGCAATTACAGATATTGTTTTAACTATTGGCGGAGGTGCCACCGGAGTAAATGCTTCTAACCTACCAACAGGGGTTACTGCAAATGTTTCGGGCACTACTGTAACTATTAGTGGAACACCAACAGTTAGTGGAACATTTAACTATACTATAACAACTACAGGTAACTCATGTGCTACTGCTCAAGCAACTGGTACTATTACTGTTAATCCTAATCACACTATAACCGCTGGTTCAAATCAAACGGTATGTATAAATGAGCCATTATCTCCTAATATTACAATGACAATTGGAGGAGGAGCAACTGGCGCAGGAGTAACAGGACTACCTTCGGGAGTTAATATTAACGTGTCTGGTACAACGGTTACA
>CAYVVI010000057.1:5729-9482 GCA_964455265.1 uncultured Flavobacteriales bacterium
GTTAATAATGGAGATGTATACATTGTAGAAGTAACCTTAAATGGATGTACTAACACAGCAACTGTTACATACTCTGTTACAAGTACCATTACCTTAAATAACCCAGCACCAGTATTGTGTGAGGATGCTTTTGGTAGCGGACAAGTAACCAACCATGACTTAACACAATATAACAATAGTGTATTTGCAGGCGGTTCGTCTTATGTTTGGGCTGGTGGCAACACACAAACCATAACCAACGGAGGGAGTATCAACGTTGAAGTAACGTCTGGAAACTGTGTAAATAATATTGATGTTACATTTACTGTTAACAGCCAAGTTACTGCAGGAAACGATGATCTTACAAACCCAATTTGTAACACATCAGGCAGTACTTTAGATTTAAATACTCTATTGATTGGAAACAATGTAACAGGAGTTTGGGAGGAGACTACCTCTAGCGGTCAGTTTAACACTACAACAGGTGTATTTGATGCAAGTGGATTGGCAGCAGGAACCTATACATTTACTTATACAGTAGATGGCGCAGCTCCATGTGCAGATGATGTTGCCAATTTTGCAGTTCAAGTTGAACAAGAAGTTACAGCAGGAGATGACAATGCATTTCAAATTTGTGCATCATCTACCACACCAGAAGACTTAAATGGTTATTTAGCTAATAACGATTTAGGCGGTACATGGGCAGAAACATCAACAACACCAAGCGGACAGTTTACTTCTGCAACAGGAATATTCAATCCAAGTGGTCTTAGTACAGGCGTTTACACATTTACATACACTGTTTCAGGTGTAGCACCATGCGCAAATGATGTGGCTACAATTACAGTTACAATAGTTGATAATATTGCATTAAACAACCCAGCACCAGTTTTGTGTGAAGATACATTTGGAAGCGGACAAACAACAGGTGTAGATTTAACTGCCTACAATAATTCGGTTTATACAGGAGGCGATAGCTATACTTGGTCTGGAGGAAATACTCAAACAATTAGTAATGGTCAATCAGTAAATGTTACAGTTGTAGATGGAGGTTGTGTTAACAATATTGATGTAACTTTCACTATCAACACCCTTCCTACCGCTACTATTACTGGCACAAAATCAGCTATTTGCGAAGGAGAGGAATTGCCTGACTTGATTGTAAGTTTTACAGGGGTTGGCCCTTGGACATACACCCTTAATGGTGTTAGTGCTACAACCTCAAGCAATCCATTAGTGTTTACATCTCCAGCTGGAGGAGGGACCTTTACTCTAACAACTGTAACAGATTTTAACTGTACAAATACAGGAAATAGTTCATCAACATTTGTTATTGTTACAGATCCTACAGCATCGTTTACAGCTACCCCAGATAATGGTGTAGCTCCTCTTGAGGTAGTTTTCACAAACACTGGAGATGGCGATACCTTTAGCTGGGACTTTGAAACAGATGGTGCAGAAGATTCAAGTACAGAAAATCCAACATTTACCTATACAGAGGTGGGTACGTATTTGGTAACACTTACCATAACTGAAAATGGCTGTCCAGCTACGGCAACTTTAGAGATAACAGTTATAGAAGGTTCATCAGTTGAATTACCAAATGGTTTCTCTCCAGATGGACAAGGCCTAAACGAGTTGTTTAAAGCCCGTTCAGAAAACTTGGTGTCAGAGAACCTACAAATATTCAATCGTTGGGGTCAGCTCTTGTATGAAGGACCAGCATGGGATGGTAAATACAAAGGAGAACCAGTACCAGAAGGCACCTATTATTTCATCTTTACAGGTGTTGGGGCAGATGGTAAAGTATACGAAGGTAAAGAATATACAGGTAGCTTAACACTCGTAAGAGCCAAGTAATAAGCACTTTAATACGATTATAACTTAGATAACCGCTACCCAGAAGGGTGGCGGTTATTTTTTGTGTTAAGAATTGATGAAAAAAAATAACAAATAATTGTTTATTTACATTTTAAATGTATCTTTGCAGCCCCAAATTAAGTAAAGTACACACAAGAAACGAATAAAAAAATATGCCAACAATTCAGCAATTAGTAAGGAAAGGAAGGCTTCAAACCCCTAATGTTAGCAAGTCTTTGGCACTTGCATCATGCCCTCAAAGAAGAGGTGTTTGCGTGAGAGTTTATACCACTACTCCTAAAAAGCCAAACTCTGCTATGAGAAAAGTAGCAAGGGTAAGACTAACTAATGGGAAAGAGGTGAACGCATACATTGGAGGCGAAGGTCACAACTTACAAGAGCACTCAATAGTATTAGTAAGAGGTGGAAGAGTAAAGGACCTACCAGGGGTGCGTTATCACATCGTTAGAGGAGCGTTAGATACATCTGGTGTTGAAGGAAGAAACCAAAGAAGATCTAAATACGGTACTAAGAGACCTAAAAAAGGTGCTGCAGCGGCAACTAAAAAGAAATAACATATAGGTATTATAATTAGCAATGAGAAGAAGAACAGCAAAAAAACCGATGGTATTACCAGATCCTAAATTTAAAGAGGTTCTGGTTACTAAGTTTGTAAATAACCTAATGTACGATGGTAAAAAAAGCATCGCTTACGATATTTTCTATGATGCACTTGATATTGTAGCTAAGAAAAATGCTGACGAACAAGCCATCGAAGTATTTAAACGTGCTTTAGAAAACGTTACACCATCTGTTGAGGTTAGAAGCCGCAGAGTAGGTGGAGCAACTTTCCAAATACCATCTCCAATCAGAGATTCAAGAAAAGAATCAATGGCAATGAAATGGTTAATTGGATACTCTAGAAAGCGTAATGAAAAAACAATGAGCCAAAAATTAGCTTCTGAAGTTCTTGCTGCTGCAAAAGGTGAAGGTGCTGCATTTAAAAAGAAAGAAGACGTTCACAAGATGGCAGAAGCTAACAAAGCATTCTCTCACTTTAGATTTTAATTGAGTAAAGGAACATGGCAAGAGATTTAAGATATACAAGAAACATTGGAATTGCAGCGCATATTGATGCTGGTAAAACCACCACCACAGAGCGTATCCTTTACTATTCGGGTGTTAGCCATAAAATAGGTGAGGTGCACGATGGTGCAGCTACTATGGACTGGATGGCACAAGAGCAAGAAAGAGGTATTACCATTACTTCTGCTGCTACAACTGTTTACTGGAACTATAGAGGTACAAAATATCACGTAAACATTATTGATACCCCAGGTCACGTTGACTTTACTGTTGAGGTGAACCGTTCATTAAGAGTATTAGATGGTTTAGTGTTCTTATTTAGTGCAGTTGATGGTGTAGAGCCACAATCTGAAACTAACTGGAGACTTGCCGATAACTATAACGTTTCAAGAATTGGTTTTGTAAACAAAATGGACCGTCAAGGTGCAGATTTCTTGAAAGTATGCCAACAAGTAAAAACTATGTTAGGTAGCAATGCTGTACCACTTCAATTACCAATTGGTAACGAAGAGCACTTTAAAGGTGTTGTTGACTTAATTAACTTCCGTGGTATTGTTTGGAATGAAGACGATAAAGGGATGACCTTTACTGAAGTTCCAATTCCAGATGATATGAAAGAAGAAGCGTTAATGTTCAGAGAGCAGTTATTAGAAGCTGTTGCTGAATTTGACGATTCTTTGATGGAGAAATTTTTCGAAGATCCTAATTCAATTAGCGAAAGAGAAATATTAGATGCTTTAAGAAAAGCAACTATAGCAATGAAAATTGTGCCAATGATGTGCGGTTCTTCATTCAAAAACAAAGGTGTACAAGCCATGTTAGACATGG
>CAYVVI010000058.1:0-1857 GCA_964455265.1 uncultured Flavobacteriales bacterium
CTGGCAACTTCTTTGCGCTTCTCCATATAGTCTTGAATTTCTAATGAAGTCAACACTATTTGAACCGCATGTTCTTTATTTCTAAGCGGAACGCCACCCGCAGCCATATACGAGTCGCCAACTGTTTTTATAGGCGTGATAAGGTGCTTTGAAGTAATTCTGTCGAAGTTGATAAAGTGATTTTCTAATCGACTTACCAATTCTTCTGGTGTCATGTTTTCGGCTATTTGGGTAAACCCCTTAAAGTCGGTAAACATTACGGAAACCTCTCTGTACAAACGAATTTTTGATTTGCCCGTGTGCTTTAACTCGTCAGCAATTTCATCAGGAAGAATTTGGTAAAGAAGCTTGTCTGATTTTTGTTTTTCCTCTTCGAGAAGTCTTTTTTGCGCTTCAATTTCTTGTTTTTGCGCTTCAATTTCTTGAATACGCGCAAACACTTCGGATTCTAGATACGTTTCTCTTCTTCGCTGAATAATGTTTCTGTAACGAATAAACCCCAGCGTAATTAAAAACCCAGAAACACTAAAAATTACCCAAAACCAAACGTTTTCCCAGGGTAAAGAAGATAACCTAGACGCTAAAAAAACAAGCAAAAAAGGCATTGTTATGCCGGATTATTTTTGGCAGCAGCTTGTGCTCTAATCGCCTCTAAATCCCTATCAAATAAGTACAACCCGCCTTTATCGTTACCAATTAACTTAAGCTTATCCATAATGGTGCGCGCCAACGCTTCTTCTTCTAGTTGCTCGGCAACATACCACTGCATAAAGTTGTGCGTGGTGTAATCTTTTTCTTTTAAGCACACATCAACTACTTCGTTGATGGTTTTAGTAACAAACGTTTCGTGTTGCAGCAAACTCTCGAAAATATCTACTAAGCTACTAAATTCTTTTGGCGGTTGTTTAAGCGCAGGAATTACAGCTTTTCCGCCTCGTTCGTTTACAAACTTAATCAACTTAAGCATGTGTACGCGCTCTTCGTCAGAGTGCATATATAAAAAATTTGATGTACCGCCCAACCCATGAGTTTCAGCCCAAGATGCCATGGCTAAATAAAACTGAGATGACGCTGCTTCAATCTCTATTTGTTTGTTTAATGCCGCTTCTATTTTCTTATTCATAACGCTATTTTGTTTTAACAAAGTTAAACTTCTTTCAATTAATAAAACAGAATATTAACCAATAATGTTTACAACATCAGCCGAAATAAGTTTATTTTTACGAGATAAATGAAGAAACAGAAAAAAGAAAATAAAGTTAAATCGCGTTTGCAAAAAGCCGTGCAGTTTTTATTTAAAACACAGCCCGATGCCGAAATGAGTTTAAAGCAAGTAGCGTCAGTGTTAAACATACGAGACGCATTTTTAAAAGACCAACTTTCACAAGTGTTAAACGAATTGGTTGGGCACGGAGTAATAATAGCAACATCAAAAGAGCGCTATACCTATAACACCAATCCCAGCACCGAGCAAGGAATTATAGATTTTACACCCAACGGAAGAGCTTTCGTAAAGCTCGAAGGCACAGAAATAGAATACATCATAAAGCCACAAAAATCGAAAAACGCATTGGTTGGCGATACGGTTTCTGTGAGAAAACTAAGCAAGAATAAAGCAGGAAGATTTGAGGCAGAAGTGTTAGAGGTTTTGAATCGCAACAAAACACAATTTGTTGGCACCATTCAAGCAAGCAAAAACTTTGCGTTTTTTGTACCCGACAACCGCAAGGTACACGTAGATTTTTACATTCATAAAGAGCGCCTAAATGGAGCAAAAGACGGACAAAAAGTTGTTATAAAATTAGTAGACTGGCCAGATAAAGTGGACAATCCTTACGGAGAAGTAATAGAAGTATT
>CAYVVI010000058.1:1957-5674 GCA_964455265.1 uncultured Flavobacteriales bacterium
GCCATTTTTAAAATGAACGAACATGCCGAAATTCTTAGCGTGTGGTTGGGCAAAACCATTATTAATTCAGATAAACGTTTTTCTTACGAAGAAGCCCAAGAAGTCATCAACACACAAAACGGACCTTTTTTAGAAGAGCTAGTATTGCTTAATGCCTTTGCAAAAATTCACCGCAAAAAGCGCCTAGACAAAGGCGCTCTAGACATAATGAGCACGGAAGTAAAATTCCGCTTAGACGAACAAGGCAAGCCCGTTGATGTGTTTGAAAAACAATCGCAAGACACAAACAAACTCATAGAAGAGTTTATGCTATTGGCCAACAAAGCAGTGGCTGAATACATTGGAAAACCAGAAAAAAACAAAATTATTTGGCCTTTCGTTTACCGTATTCACGACCAGCCCAACCAAGAAAAATTAGAAGACCTAAGAAAATATTTAGCACGCTTTGGCTATTCCATAAAAGAAGAAAAAAACAAGCCCATTTCGTATGCGCTCAATAAAGTTTTGGAAGAGGCGCGAAAAAATAACGATGAGCACATTATTGCACCCATGTGCATAAAATCTATGGCTAAAGCGATTTATAGCCCAAACAATATTGGTCACTATGGTTTGGCTTTTGATTACTACACGCATTTTACATCACCCATTAGGCGTTATGCAGATTTGATGGTGCATCGCATTTTAGAGCAAAAACTCAACAACGAAAAAATACACTATAAGCTAGATTTGTTAGAAGGCGTGTGCAAACACATTTCAGGTACAGAAAAATTGGCTGTTGATGCCGAGCGTGCATCTATAAAATTTATGCAAATTAAGTTTTTAGAAGACAAAATAGGACTGTCATTTAGCGGAAAAATTTCAGGCGTCACTGAATGGGGGATTTTTGTAGAATTAAGCGACAGCAAGTGCGAGGGGCTTATTCGTTTAAACACGATAGACGATGATTATTACTATTTTGATGCAGAAAAATTATTAGCAATCGGTCAAAGAAAAGGTCGAACATTTGGACTAGGAGATGAAATTACAATTAGGGTAAAAGCCGTTGATATTGTTAAAAAGCAAATAGATTTCGAGTTGGCAGAATTCTAAAAATTATGTTTCTTCGCAAAGAACATTTGGGGGATTAGCTCAGTTGGTTCCGAATGCTTTCGGAACGCTTGCATGCCCCGAAAGTGTTCGGGGAAGAGGTCATAGACACATTAACATTACAGCATATAATCATAGAAAAACAACCTTCTTTCTCAATTGCTTTTTTAATGTACTTCGTCTACATTTTATATTCTGAAAAATTAAACCGTTTCTATATTGGTTCTACCGAAAATTTAAGACAACGACTGGAACAACACAATAACGGGCTTTCCAAATTTACATCCAAAGCATCAGATTGGCGACAAGTATATTTTGAAACTTTTACAACAAGAACATTAGCACAAAAAAGAGAACGGGACATCAAACGTAAAAAAAGCAGAAAATATATAGAGCAACTAATAAGCCAATGAAACAAGAGCATTCTTCCTAAATAAATAGAAAAAACCAATTATCTTTGTAGAAAATTTGGGGGATTAGCTCAGTTGGCTAGAGCGCTTGCATGGCATGCAAGAGGTCATCGGTTCGACTCCGATATTCTCCACTAAAACCCTCCAAAACAAACAGGAGGGTTTTTGTTTTTTAGCTGGTTTTTTTCACCCCAAGGAATCCTTAACATTTTCTTAACATTGGAGGAAAAGAGAGACCTACCTTTGTAAAAAATTAAACACCATCACACCCATGGCCGACTCTGAATTTGGCATTTTTGAAGTACTTAAACTAATTGGTTCTCTTGGTTTTTTCATTTTCGGGATGAAAGTAATGAGCGAGGGTATTCAAAAAGCGGCAGGTCAAAATCTTCGTAAAATATTAAGCGTAATGACCCGCAATCGTTTTTTGGGGGTATTTACAGGGTTTAGTGTTACAAGTATTATACAAAGTTCATCAGCTACTACGGTAATGGTGGTAAGTTTTGTTAATGCGGGGTTGTTAAGTTTGCGCCAAGCCATTGGCGTTATTATGGGCGCCAACATTGGAACCACCATGACAGCCGTCTTGATAACTGTTTTTGGATTTTCAAAAATGAGTATTGCTTCGTATGCCATTCCTGTTATTGCCATCGGGTTTCCGTTTTTGTTTGCTAAAAAAGACCAGCTTAAATCTTTAGGAGAAACGCTAATTGGGTTTGCCCTTTTATTTATGGGTCTTGACGCATTGAAAAACTCAATCCCACAGCTAGATGCGGAGGCAATGGCATTTTTAGAGTCTTTAAACGGGTATGGCGCCCTGTCTACGCTGTTGTTTATTGTTATTGGAACGCTTCTTACAATTATCGTTCAGTCATCAAGCGCAGCAATAGCTCTTACGCTTGTGCTATGCGATAAAGGAATGATACAATTTGACATGGCCGCAGCCATTGTGTTGGGAGAAAATATAGGCACCACAATTACAGCTAACCTTGCTGCTATTATTGCTAATGTTCATGCTAAGCGCGCGGCTAGGGCGCACTTTTTATTCAATGTGATAGGCGTTGTGTGGATGTTTATGGTGTTTACCCCCTTTTTAAAAGCCATTGATTGGTATATTGTTGATTCGGGCAATCCAAGTCCGTTTGTTGGAACAGAGTCTATAAAATGGGGATTAACCACGTTTCACATAGCGTTTAACATTATCAATACGCTGCTATTAATTTGGTTTGTTGGATTTATAGAAAAGCTTTCCATAAAGGCAGTACCATCAAAGGGAAGCGAAGACGAACAACACCACTTGGAATATATTTCTACAGGAATGATGGGCACACCAGAGCTTTCTATCATTGAAGCCAAAAAGGAAACCGTTAAGTTTGGTAAAATAACCAAAAAAATGTTGGGTTTTGTTACGGATTTAATGACTGAAACAGACCAAAAGAAAATTGACGCCCTTCACGAAAGAATTGACAAGTACGAAAACATTACAGACAAAATTGAAATTGAAATAGCCGAATACTTACGCCAAGTTTCTGAAGGAGAATTATCGCACGAAACTTCGGGTAAGGTGCGCATCATGTTGCGCGTGATTGATGAAATGGAAACCATAGGAGATGTGGTGTTTCAAATGTCGAAAGTGCTGCAAAGAAAACAAGAAGAAAAAGTTTTCTTTTTACCTGAGCAACGCAACAACATATTAGACATCTTATCAAAAGTGGATAATGCCATAGACATTATGATTGCCAACTTGGATAAAGAATACGAAGAAGTAAATCAAGACTCTGCTCGCTCGGCAGAAGCACAAATTGATGAACTGCGCAATAATCTAAGAAAAGAACACCTACAAAGCATAGAAGCAGGAGAATACAACATCAAAAGCGGAATGGTTTATGCCGATTTATATTCTCTTTGCGAAAAAATTGGCGACCACGTAATGAACGTTACGGAAGGAATAACAGGAGAAGTTTAGTATTCTTAACGATTAAGCAACGTTAGTAAACACGCCTTGCACATCATCGTCTTCCTCGAGCTTGTCAATAAGCGTTTCAATGTCGTTTAGTTGGTCTTCGGTAAATTCTTGAGGAGTATTTGGAATGCGCTGTAAAGATGCTTTAAGTATTTTTATGCCCAAGTCTTCAAACGCCTTGTTCAGCGAGCCAAAATTGGTATAATCTCCATAAACATAAACCATGTTTTCGTTTGCTTGAATTTCTTCTAAACCAGC
>CAYVVI010000058.1:5774-9448 GCA_964455265.1 uncultured Flavobacteriales bacterium
GCCGCATCAATATTGTCTTTAGGCATGTTTTGTGCCTTAGCATTTTGAATGGCCAAACGCAATTTGGAATTCGATTCGGGGTCGCTGCTTCCCTCCTTAGCCGCAATGGTTATGGCTTTAGAAAGTTTTGGAAATATGCGAGACATTTTGTCCCAGCGTTTTTCTTTTGCTGCTCTTCGGTATTCAAATGCTCTTCCCATAATTTACGGTTGTTGTGTTTTGAGGGCTCAAAAATAAAGATTGTTCAGCAAAATACGAAAGCTATTTTTTGTAGTTTTTCTTGTAGAAAATTAAGTAACCGTCTAAATCTTTTTCTTTGTAAAGAGAAACGTAGTTGGGCTGACTAATAATAAAAAAATTATCTCCCGCGTTGTAAGCGGTTAACTTGTCTTTGTTTGCTACAAACGCACCAATAAAAGACTCTGCTTCCTTTTTGTTTTTAAACGATTTTACGATTACCAATTGTTTTTCTTGAGAATAAATAGCGCTTGCAACACTTAGCGAAAGCGTACTAAACGAGGCCGTAGAAAAATCAGAAAGCGCAACTTTTACTGGATTTACCCCACCAGAGCCGCTCTCGTGAACATACACAAACAAATGCGAAGCGCTAACATCATAGCTGTATTTTCCTCCACCAATTTGTGTTTGTCGTTCGGAGGTTGTTTTTCTAATAATATCTAATGTGTTTTGAGCCAACTCAGATGTAGCGTTGTTTCCGCAAACCGACAACACTTGCTCAAGTGCTTTTTCGTATGAAGCCACAGAGTCTTTATTAGGCAACAAGTAACCAATAGACGATGCGCGCAAATACAGCGAATTGCACATATAAGGATTTAATGTATCTGGCTTTTCAGCAAATCCGTTGGTTTTTTCTAGTACTAAACCGTATTGTTTTTGATTGAAATCATTTAATAAAATCTCGTAATTTGTTTTGGCCACAGCCAATTCCTTTTGTTTGTTGGCTAGGTAGTTTGGGTCGCGTAAAATGCGCGCATATTCTGTATCTGGAAAGGATGATAAAATAATATTTTTTTGTTCGTTGGCAGCAGACGAATTGCTTTGCTCGTTATAAATAAGATATAGATTAAAATGTGCAGCCGCAGCGAGGTCTGACGAGGGGAATTGCTGAGTAAGAAGACCAAACATTTTTATCGCTTCAGGATAGTCTCTTAGGCCAAATTTATAAACGGAGCCCGCTCCAAAATAACTTGCGATTAATAAGCTGTCAGAATAGGCGCGTTGTTCGGGTGTAAGCGGAATGTTTTTAAGATAATATTCTACGGTGTATTCCAATTTTGTGCCTGTAGAATCCACTTCTGCTTCTTCTGTATTTCCAAAATTTAATGAAGATGATTTGTCGCTTCTTCGCCAATTATCCTCATTAACTCTGTTGCCCCAATTACGTTTAAAATCGTTGAAGCCCTGTGTTCTTAAGTTGTCGTCAAACGCCCAAAACGTAACACCACCTGGCCCACTTGGTATTACAATAGAAGGATTGTTGGTAAGCATACTTGGCAAAATGGCTTGTTGATTATTTTCTTCGTCTTCGCGTTTTTTTTGTGCTATGATTTTGTCAATTTTTTTTATGATGTCTTTTTCTGAAAAATTATCGGCCAAATAACGCACGCTATCTTGAAAATCTATGTGATTTAAATGGTAAACTAGCTCGGTTAAGCTTTTGTTTCGCGACTCTACTTCTCTATATCTACTATGAGCATCAGTTATAACGCTAAGCGTGCTGTCGTAGTAACTTTGGGCGGGCACATACTTTTTGTTGTTAAAATAAATATCTGCCAATCGAATATAGGGTTTACTTTTGTCTTTATTCGACTTACTGTTGTAAGCAGATAATTTAAAGTAATCGATACTTTTTTCTTCCTTTTTTTCGGCAAAATCAAGTTCGCCAAGCGCATAATAAATCATGCCTAAATACTCTGCGTTTTTTGGGTCTTTAGCTAAGCGAATGAGTTTTGCGCGCAGCGCATTAGTGTTGCCGCCAGAAGATACAAACACCTGATTTATTTGGGCATAAAACGCCATTTCGTAAGGCGGATTGTATTTACCAACCTTTTGGTAGTTGTTGCTTGCCTTTACAAAATTTCCTTCCTCTTGATAAAGCTGTGCCAATACAAAATGAAGACGCGCCTTTGTGCGTTTGTTTTTTACCAAAGGAATTGTTTCCTCAAGCGCTGTAATTCCCTTTTTGTATTCTTTAGATTTTACATATAAATGCGCTTCCGTAAGTTTTTTCTCTCGAATAAATGTTTTAGTGAGTTTGGGGCGTTTTATTTCTTCTTCTGTTTTTTTTGATGAAGAAGATTTTTTGCTTTTTACTGTTTTTACAGAATACCCCTTAACGCCTTTATCGCCTTTTCCCTTCTTACTTTCTTTTTCAGCTTCAAGCGCATCTATTTCCGATTGGATGTCTAGCAAAACCCTGTTGGCCGCGTTATAATTTTCCGCCTCAATGTAGGTGTTGGCAAGCCACAAGCGAGACCAATTGTAGTTTTCGTCTTCGGGATAGGTGTTGGTAACGTACTTAAAGATTTCTTCTGCTTGTTCAAACTCGTGCTTATGAAATCGAGCAACACCAATCATCATCCAATTGTTGTCAATCCATTTGCCCCATTCTGTGTTTTTGTAACTTCCCGTTTTTTTTTCGGGCATTGAGTGTCGTTTAATTACGGTGGCGCATTTTTTTATGGACGTATCCATAACGGCATAAAAGTTCTTAGAGTCATTTTCGTTGGCATAAACAATTACAGGCAACACCTCTTCGTAATTATCCTTAAAGCCGTTTCGGTAGTTTTTTAACTGTTCTTTAATTGCTTCTCGCGCATTGAAATAGCCGTTATAATGAGCGGTAGTGTTGTGATATGTGCGATTTATAAAACGATTTTTCTCGGTAGAGCATTGCCAAACGCCCAACAAAAGAATTGTCGATAGATACAATAACCCAACTTTTTTTACTTTTAGCACAAATACCTTTAACTACTATAAGGCAAAAATATTTTATTTTATCGATATTTGTGTAAATAAAACCATTATCAACACTAATTAATGAGCGAAAACAAAATACGGTTGGGGAAAAAGTTACAGATGCTTTGGTTAAAACTAAGACGACCGTATCGTATTGTTGTTATTAATCCGTTTACGTTTGAAGAAAAAAGAAAATGGCAGCTAACACGCATGAATGTTTTTGTGGTAATGGTTTTGTTGGTGTTCACCATATCCTTGGCTACCTATGCTATAATTGCTTATACACCCTTTAAGTATTCTATTCCTGGCTATCCTACCAAGCAAGAAGAGTTTAGAACGGAACGCCTAGACAGAGAAAACCTTGAACGTTTAGACAAACTTTTAGTAGAAATCGAACAAAAGGACGCCTACATAAATAATATTTTGTCCACCATCCAAGGCAAAGTAACAACGCTTCCTTCAGATTCTGTGGACTTATCAGGGCAAACCACAAATGTTGAATTTACTTCGTCTCAAGAAGATTCTTTATTGCGCTTAATGGTGGCAGAAGAGGAGCGCCTAAACCTATCTCGCCCACTGCCACAAGGCGCGCGCTTCGATTTAGCCAACGTGCTTTTATTTAGACCCGTAGACGGCAAACTAAGCAACTCCTTCAACAAATATGATGGACATTTAGGCATTGACATCATCGCCCC
>CAYVVI010000059.1:0-6119 GCA_964455265.1 uncultured Flavobacteriales bacterium
TCGGAAAGGTTTGATAGCTCATGTAAGCGCGCTCTTTGGTGCCTACAATGCGCTCGCCAGTAACAAACGAAAACTCAGCGCCATTTACCAACTCTACCCCATTGTTTTCCATCTCTCCCACACGAATTTTGGGCCCCTGTAAGTCAACTAAAATGGCGGTGTGTTTGCCCAATTCTTTATCTATTTCTCTAATGGTTTCAAGGGTTTTGGCGTGGTCATCATAAGAACCGTGCGAAAAGTTTAAACGGCATACGTTTAACCCCTGCAAAATCATTTCTTTAAGCACATCTTTTCCTGAAGAAGCAGGGCCAAGTGTGGCTACTATTTTTGTTTTACGTGTCATATTAAAATAAAAAATTTTCTTTCGATTTAAGTTTGTTTACATCTACCACAAAAGCTGTAAGTATGCCCGGAACATCTTTTAAATTACTTACCAAATCATGAGAGGAAATATCCCCTTCAATTTTTAAAAAATAATCCGCATTTGGCTGCTCAGGCACCAAAAGCCCTGTGGTGCGATTTTTTATTAGCCAATAGCTAACGAAACCATCTTCGGTAACAAAGGTATAAAAAGGGTGCTTTGATATTGTTTTTTTTACACTAATTTCAATGTCTTGTCGTTGTTTTACCAAATTAAAGCCCAGTTGCTTGTTTATATTCCAGCATAGTTCATAATCTTTTAAGTGGCAGCTAACGCCAATTAAGCTAAAATCAAAAAAATTGATTTCTTCGTCATCAAACAAGGATATTTTCGACTTCATAGCAAGACCAAAGGTACAGATAAATCAAGCCCGCTGAAAATGCGCCTTAATTTTTAACAGAAACTTTACCTAAAGTTTTTGCAAAAAAATTTGTTAATGTGGTTAGTATAGAATAGCTTAGCATAAGTTTATACCAGCCACAAAACTAATATCCCTAATTTAGGGGAGACACAGAGGGGTCTAAAAACGATACCATGAAACCAACCCAACTAATAAGCTATCTACTAATAACGGTGGCTTTAGCCACTACCACTTCATGCAAGCGTAAGCACCTTTTCGATATAAGTGGAGTAGTTACCAACAAAGCCAACGGACAACCCATAGAAGGCGCAGAAATATGGCTTCGGGACAACCTAGACAGAAACGACCCAAGTATAGTACAAGTAGTAGGCATAAGCGATGCTAAGGGAAATTATAGAGTAAAAATAGAAACTGAAAAGAGCAGTGGACTGTTGATAGGAGGCAAGCTGGGCTACCGTTGGGTAAACCCCAACGATGGCAGCGAAGTAGTTTGTGGTGTTTCATCGGGGGTAAAGCAACTAAACCTGCAACTAGAAGGCACCGCCTTATTCAACGGCTACTTCCAAAAAAACTCTTCTACACCTAAGAGTACGGATGTAATAAAAATCTCTTTACTTTCTTATGACAATATGAATGAGAACTATAATTTTCGCCCAACAAAAGAGTATGACGGAGAAGGACCTTTTAGATACAATGGCATTGATGGTAACCCTGTAACCGTTTTAGGCGACCGTTACTTGCGGTATAAATTAGAGTTTAGTGGAGATGGTGGCGCTACCTTCCAAACCAAAATAGACAGTGTGTTTTTACCTACCTCTTTAACAGAGTATAAAGAAACCATTTACTATTAACCCCTATATCCCCCTCTGTGAGGGGGCAGGGGGAGGAAAATAAAAACTCAACAACCCATGAACCCAAGCCAACGAAAATAGTGTTGACTTAATTTTTAACAGAAACTTTACTCAACGCATCCGTAGTAAAGGTGTTTTCTGCGGCTAATTTTTCTGCTAATTTTTTAGATATAGCTGTTCCGCTGCCTACAAGCCGATCGTCAATAAAAAGAGTGGCTTTGTAAAACAGCTCACCTTTTTCTTCATAGCTCGTAAAACGCGTTTCTAATTGTTTTTTGTGTTTTTGACACCACTGATACAGCTTGCTTTTGTAGTCCGTTTCTGCTTTTTCAACAGTGTTGAGGTCTACATATTTTTCAATAATTTTTGACACAACTTTTTGTGTTTTGGTATAGCCGTGGTCTAAAAACAAAGCACCTAGAAGTGCCTCAAATGTATTGCCATCTAAAGAGCGATTGGGCTGTTTGCTGCGGGTTTTTTTAATGTATTTAGATAGTTCAAGTTGTTTGCCAATATTGTTTAGCGTATCTCTACTTACAATACTCGCTTTCATTTGAGTTAACTCGCCTTCATTTTTATGAGGGTAGTTTTTGTAAAGATATTCGGCCACAATGCTGTCTAAAATAGAATCCCCCAAAAACTCTAAACGCTCATTGTTGCCAGAACGGGCACTTGCCACAGAGCTGTGCGTAAAAGCTACTTTGTATAAATCGAGATTTTTGGGTTTTAGCCCAAAACAAGAGGTAATAAAAGAAGAAACTTCGTCTTTATTTTTTAAAGATGACCAAAAAGCCAAGGGCTTACAGTTTTTTTACGATGATAGACACATTATGTCCGCCAAAACCAAACGTATTGCTTAAAGCTGCTCTAACCTCACGTTTTTGTGCTTTGTTTAGCGTCAAGTTTAGTTTGTAATCAATCTCAGGGTCTTCTTCTCCAAAGTTGATGGTAGGAGGAATGATGCCCGTTTCAATAGCTTTAACACAAGCGATGGCCTCAATAGCACCCGCAGCACCCAATAAGTGCCCAGTCATCGACTTTGTAGAGCTGATGTTTAACTTATATGCATCTTCTCCAAAAACGGCTTTAATAGCTTTTGTTTCTGCCACATCGCCTAAAGGAGTAGATGTTCCGTGAACATTAATGTAATCAATGTCTGAGGTGCTTAAGCCAGCTTCGTCAAGCGCTTGTTGCATTACGTTTATAGCGCCCAAACCATCAGGATGAGGGGCTGTCATGTGATAGGCATCAGCAGTTAATCCTGCGCCCACCACTTCACAATAGATTCTCGCGCCTCTTTTAACAGCGTGTTCGTATTCTTCTAAAATCAATGCTCCCGCACCTTCGCCTAACACAAAGCCGTCTCGGGTTTTATCAAACGGACGAGAAGCTGTTTCAGGAGAATCGTTGCGTGTTGAAAGAGCGTGTAGGGCATTAAACCCCCCAACACCAGCTTGGTTTACCGCTGCCTCTGAGCCACCAGATATAACCACATCAACTTTTCCTAAGCGAATGTAATTAAAGGCATCTACTAAAGCATTGGTGGAAGAAGCACAAGCCGAAACGGTAACAAAATTTGGACCTCTTAATCCATATTTAATTGAAATGTGCCCAGCGACAATATCCACAATCATTTTAGGAATAAAGAAAGGATTGAAGCGAGGGGTGCCATCGCCACGCTCAAACTCAAAACACTCGTCTTGGAAGGTTTTTAAGCCCCCAATTCCCGAGCCCCAAATAACTCCGGCCTTGTCTTTATCTATGGCATCCATATCAAGACCGGAGTCTTTTACGGCCTCATCAACCACCACTAGGGCGTATTGACAAAATGGGTCTAATTTTCTGATTTCTTTGCGCTCAATAAACTCCTCGGCATTAAATCCCTTTACCTCGCAGGCAAATTGAGTTTTAAATTTAGAAGCATCAAACTTTGTAATTGGGGCAGCACCACTCACGCCATTAACCAAGCCGTTCCAATAGTCGGCCAAATTATTTCCAATGGGAGTAAGCGCACCCATCCCTGTAATTACAACTCTTTTTAGCTCCATAGAAGTTAAAAATGAACGTTTAGAACGTAAGAAAATTAAAAATTACTTGTTTGCTTCAATGTAAGCAACAGCTTCGCCAACGGTTTGAATTTTTTCAGCTTGATCGTCTGGAATAGCGATGTTAAATTCTTTTTCGAATTCCATGATTAGCTCTACGGTGTCTAATGAATCAGCACCAAGGTCGTTAGTGAAGCTTGCTTCGCTAGTAACTTCTGCTTCATCTACACCTAATTTGTCTACAATAATAGACACTACTTTTGATTTAACGTCAGACATTTTTCTCTGTTTTTAATTAGTTCAGGGTGCAAAGAAAAAACTATTCTTTAGAATTTCAAAAAGAATTCTCATAAACTATCTACAAAAGAGGGTTAGTAACTTGAAAATAAAAAGATTAATTACTCATTAAATTATGCTGAAATACAATTATTTGTCGCAATATTGCCCTAGCGTGGCACCAAATGTTAATTTTGCACGCTAACAAGCAGCACAAAGCAGCACAAATGAATAACACAAAAAAAATAGTAATTTTTTGTTCAGGAGCAGGAAGCAATCTTATAAATATCCATCGTTATTTTTCTCTTAATAAAGATGCCGAGGTGTTGTTACTGGTAACCAATAAACCCGATTGCGGAGCCGCATTGTACGCTAATAATTGCGATATACCAGTGTTAGTTTGCACAAAAGAGTCATTGCCTACAGAAACGGTAGAAACATTAAAAAACACAGAACCAGACATCATTGTGTTGGCGGGTTTTTTATTAAAAATACCCCAAGAATTAGTAGCGGCTTTTCCCAATAAAATCATCAACATCCACCCTGCGTTATTGCCTAAGTTTGGCGGTAAAGGCATGTATGGCAAGCACGTTCATCAAGCGGTGTATGAAGCAAAAGAAACCGAAACCGGTATCACCATTCATTATGTAAACGAACATTACGATGAAGGAAACATCATTGCTCAATTTAAGGTTGAGCTAAACGAAGACGACACTCCCGAAACCATCGAACAAAAAGTGCGCGAGCTAGAACTAAAACACTATCCCGAAATCATACAACAACTTTTGATATGAGCATCATTATTTATACCGATGGTGCTGCAAAAGGCAACCCTGGACCTGGCGGCTATGGGGCGGTGTTGATGACCAAAGACGGCAAACATTACAAAGAACTTTCGGATGGTTTTGCCCACACCACCAACAACCGCATGGAGTTGCTAAGTGTTATCATTGCTTTAGAAACCTTGAAGGGCGAAGGGCAAGAGGCGGTGGTCTATTCCGACTCGAAATATGTAGTAGAAGCCGTAGAAAAAAAATGGGTGTTTGGCTGGGCAAAAAAAGGATTTAAAAACAAAAAAAACCCCGATTTGTGGCGCAGATTTTTGCAAATTTTCCCCAAACACAAGGTTAAATTTGTGTGGTTGAAAGGACATGCAGGTAATAGATACAACGAACGTTGCGACCAATTAGCCGTAGCGGCTGCCGAAGGCAAAAACTTGAAAAAAGATGTTGGGTATGAAGAAAGCTCGGCAGATAATAATATTTTTACGGAAGATTAAATTAATACAAAATGCACCAACGCCCCAGAAGAAATAGAAAATCGGAAGCCATACGCAGTATGGTGCGAGAAACAGCGGTAACTACCGATAATCTTATCTATCCATTGTTTTTAGTGGATGGTAAAAACCAAAAACAAACCATCAAATCGCTGCCTAATATTTACCGCTGGTCGTTAGACTTGCTAACTAAAGAAGTAGAGCAATGCATTAAGCTGGGCATACATTCATTTGTTTTGTTTCCTAGTGTTGAGGATAGCTTAAAAGATAAAAAAGCCACGTATAGTTACAGCAGCAAAAACTTTTATTTGAAAGCCATAAAAGAACTGAAAAAACAGTTTCCGCAAATTTGTTTAATGAGTGATGTGGCAATGGACCCCTACTCATCAGATGGACACGATGGCTTGGTGCAAAACGGGAAAATTATAAACGATGAAACGCTGCCCATTTTAGCAAAAATGGCATTGGCGCAAGCCGAAGCGGGCATTGACATCATTGGTCCTTCTGATATGATGGATGGGCGCGTGGGTTATTTGCGCGAAGAATTAGACGACAATGGTTTTACCGAAACAAGCATTATGTCTTATTCGGCAAAATACGCCAGTGCGTTTTATGGACCATTTAGAGACGCTTTAGAATCTGCACCAAAAAGCGGAGATAAAAAAACCTACCAAATGGACCCCGCCAATAAAACGGAAGCACTTATTGAAGCGCGTTTAGACGAATTAGAAGGCGCAGACATGCTGATGGTAAAACCCGCCTTAGCTTATTTAGATGTTATTCATGTGTTAAAACAAGAATTTGAATTGCCCATTGCCGCTTACAATGTAAGTGGCGAATATGCTATGTTGCATGCTGCCGCCCAAAAAGGATGGCTCAACTACGATGC
>CAYVVI010000059.1:6219-9439 GCA_964455265.1 uncultured Flavobacteriales bacterium
GCGAATATGCTATGTTGCATGCTGCCGCCCAAAAAGGATGGCTCAACTACGATGCATGTATGAATGAAATGCTACTAAGCATAAAGCGTGCAGGTGCCGATATAATTTTAACGTACTTTGCAAAAGATTTTGCAAAATTGAAAACTAAAAAATAAACCCCTATTGTCCCCCTAATTTAGGGGGACAGTTTTGTAGCGGAGCGAAAAAACAGGGGGTAAACAAAATAAACCGAAAAAACATGAAAAAAATTATTTTACCACTTATGGCAGCAGCCGTAGTTGCTTGCTCAGAAAAAGATTGTAATTGCGATATGAATGTAACTCCTCCCGTGGCTAAAAAAATGCCTCAAGAATTTACCGAACACGGTAACACACGAATAGACAACTACTTTTGGATGCGCTTAAGCGATGAACAAAAAGAAGCAGACTCTGCCGACCAACAAACGCAAGATGTGTTGGATTATTTAAACGCAGAAAATGCCTACACAGAAGCTGTTATGAAGCACACCGAAGAGTTTCAAAAAAATCTATTTGAAGAAATGAAGGGGCGTATTAAAGAAGATGACGAGAGTGTTCCCTATAAATTGAATGGCTATTTTTATATCACGCGCTATGAAAAGGGCAAAGAATATCCTATTCATTCACGCAAAAAGGAAACCCTTGAAGCAGCCGAAGAAATTATGCTTAACGTAAACGAACTAGCTGAAGGCAACGCCTATTATTCTGCTGCTGGACTAAGCGTTAGCCCCAACAACAAGCTTTTGGCTTTTGGCGAAGACAAAGTGTCTAGACGCCAATACACCATACGTTTTAAAAATTTAGAAACAGGAGAATTTTTAGCCGAAACCATTCCGAACACCACTGGTGGCGTGGCTTGGGCAAACGATAACAAAACGATTTTTTACACCAAAAATGACCCCGTTACCTTGCGCTCTAATCAAATATTTAGACACACTTTAGGAACACCTCTTTCGGAAGATAAACTTGTTTACGAAGAAAAAGACGAAACATTTTATGCCTATGCTTATCGCACAAAATCTGGCCGGTTTATAATGGTTGGTTCGTCAAGCACCATGAGTGATGAAACGAGATTTTTAGACGCCAACAAACCCACAGAAGAGTTTAAACTTATTCAAAAACGTGAACGTGGTTTGGAATATTCTGTAGAAGATTTTGAAGATAAATTTTACATTGTAACCAATCACAATGGAGCAACTAATTTCAAGTTGGTTTCTACGCCTATTGCTAAGCCAAGCAAAGAAAACTGGAAAGAAGAAATTCCGCACAGAATTGAAACACGCATAGAAGACATTGAAATTTTTAAAGATTTTATGGTGGTAGATGAGCGCACGGGGGGATTAAACCATTTGCGCATCATGAACAAAAAGAACAACACCGAGCACTATTTAAAACTCAACGAAGAAGCGTATAGCATATACTCAAGCACCAATTTAGAATACAACACCAACATTTTACGCTATGGGTATTCGTCTTTTACCACGCCAAGCTCAACGTTTGATTACAATATGGAGACCAAAGAGCTTGTTTTACTTAAAGAACAACAAGTGTTGGGGGGGAAGTTTGACAAAAACAACTACGAAGCCAAACGCTATTTTGCAAAAGCAGATGACGGCACCATGATACCAGTTTCTTTAGTTTATAAAAAAGGCATTAAGCTAGATGGCAGCAACCCTACGTTGCTTTACGGCTACGGCTCTTACGGGGCGAGTATGGACGTTTACTTTAGCTCGGTACGATTATCTCTTTTAGACAGAGGATTTGTATTTGCTATAGCACACATTCGTGGTGGCGAAGACATGGGACGCCAATGGTACGAAGACGGTAAATTGTTGAAAAAGAAAAATACCTTTACTGATTTTATCAACTGTGCAGAATTCTTAATTGATAAAAAATATACCTCACCAGAACATTTGTACGCTCAAGGTGGTAGCGCAGGCGGATTACTAATGGGGGCGGTAGTAAATATGCGACCAGATTTGTTTAACGGAATAGTAGCGCAAGTGCCGTTTGTAGATGTCATCAACACCATGTTAGACGAAACCATTCCGTTAACCACAGGCGAATTTGACGAATGGGGAAATCCGAAAGAAAAAGAATATTACGACTATATGTTGTCTTACTCTCCGTACGATAATGTGAAAGCTCAAAATTACCCGAACATGTTGGTAACAACAGGTTACTGGGATAGCCAAGTACAATATTGGGAGCCGGCAAAATGGGTGGCTAAACTAAGAGATTTAAAAACCGACAACAACCTTTTGCTAATGAAGTGCAATATGGAAGTAGGTCATGGTGGTGCCTCGGGGCGCTTTGAATCACTTAAAGAAACCGCTTTGGAGTACGCGTTTTTGTTTAAGCTGGAGAATATAAAGAAGTAAACAAATTCTACACCTGATAGGCAATAGCATTGATGTGCATTCCCGCACCAACCGATGCAAACAGGATGTAATCACCTTTTTTAAGAGAATGGTTTTCCAGTTCGCCTTTTATAATCATATGGTATAGCGTAGGCACCGTAGCCACGCTTGAGTTACCTAGTGTTTGAATGTTCATAGGCATTATGCCTTCGGGGGCTGTTTGGCCGTATAACTTGTAAAAGCGCTGTACAATGGCTTCATCCATTTTTTCGTTGGCTTGATGGATAAGTATTTTAGTAATTTTCTCCACAGGCAAACCTGTTTTATCCCAACACGATTTCATCGCTTTAGGCACGTTTACAATGGCAAATTCGTAAATTTTTCTACCCGCCATTTTTATATAGCGCACATTTGGGTCTAAGTCTTTTTTGTTTGATTTACCAAAGTATAAGTAGTTGGCCTCGTCATAAGCATGCGTGGCTGTTTGATGAGCTAAAATACCGCCATCTTCATCAGAAACCGAAAGAATGGTTGCGCCTGCACCATCCGAAAAAATCATGCTGTCTCTATCGTGATGATCTACCACCCTTGAAAGAGTTTCTGCGCCAATTACCAAACATGTTTTTGCCATTCCTGCCTGAATAAACGCCTTGGCTTGTATCATGCCCTCAATCCAACCAGGGCAACCAAACAACACATCGTACGCCACGCAGTTAGGATTTTTTATTTTCAACAAATGTTTTACCCTACACGCTAAACTTGGCAACATATCCGACTGTATGGTTCCTTTTTTTACATCGCCAAAATTATGTGCCATGATGATGTAGTCAATCGTTTCAGGAT
>CAYVVI010000060.1:0-4311 GCA_964455265.1 uncultured Flavobacteriales bacterium
GAATCTGCGATGAAGAACACTGTTTCGATACCCGATAGTTTTTTATTTACATCGGCAATGCCTTTTTCAAATTCAAAGTCGATGGCATTTCGAATGCCTCGCACTAAAAATTGAGCACTTATCTCTTTGCAAAAATCTACTGTTAATCCTTTGTAAGTTTTTACTTCTAATTGAGGGTAGTCTTTAAAGCAATCGTTTATCCACTTTACCCGTTGCTCAACAGAAAACAAGTTTTTCTTTTCAGCGTTTTCGCCAATGGCAATGTATAGCTTGTCAAATAGCAGAAGCGCTTTTAAAATAACCGATTCATGCCCTTTTGTAATAGGGTCGAAGGAGCCAGGAAATACACCAATTTTTTGTTGCATAGTACTTAGTTTTTAAGTTGAAAAAACGAAAAATGTACTTTTCCGTAGTTTCTGCATTCCACAAAGTTATCTAATTTAGATAAATCGGTATGGCTGTCATGTTCTACGATTAGAACGCCATTTGGTTGTAATAATTGTTGTTCAAATACTAATTTAGGCAATAGATGAATGTTGGGTAGGGCATAAGGCGGGTCTGCAAAAATCACATCGAACATCATGTTTTTTGATTTTGCTAAAAATTTAAAAACATCGTGCTTTATTATGTTGATGTTGCAATTTAATTCAGCATTCATTTTTTTTATAAAGCGATATGTTTCTAAACTTTGGTCAACGGCTGTTATATGCGTACATCCTCTAGAAACAAATTCATAGCTTATGCTTCCTGTTCCAGAAAATAAATCTAATACGCGCACTTCAGAAAAGTTTATGGAATTGTTGAGCACATTAAACAATGCTTCTTTAGCAAAATCGGTAGTGGGGCGCGCGCTTATTCCTTTGGGCGGAAAAAATTGTTTGCTTTTATATTTGCCGCTAATTATTCTCATTAGTAGTTTGAACTTAAGGCGAAATAAGGAGTAAATGATAAAGGTATTATTGATGAAGTATTTGTTTCTGAACGATGACCATATACGTCTTTAAAATAGTTTTGAAGCGCATTCTCTAAACTTATGTTGTAAAAACCACTTAGCTTAATGGTGGTGTCGTGTTGTGTTAAACCAAGTTCTTTACAGGTGAAGAGCAGCAAGTAAATAAAATCGTTATGATGTTGATATTCTAAAGAATTTATAAATGTAAGATGCCCATCTTTAAAATAACTAATAAGTATATGATTGTTGTAAACATGAACATTTAAATCATCGTTGGATGAGTTCATGGTAAATTCTAAAAATCGTTTGGCTACATGCGAAAATTGTGCATGCTTAAATTGCTCTGAAAAAAAATCAACAACATCTGTATTCGTATAATATAAAATTGAGCAGAGTAAAGCATTTACTTCTTCTGCTTTCACGCTATGATTTTTTGGCATTTCTCCGCAGTTAAATTGAAGAAATTTTTCATTGCTTTGTTCCTCTTTTATGGCATTTGGAATGCAAGTAAACAACGTGTTAAAAAGTAATATATCAACATCGTTAAACTTTATAGAAAGCACTTTTGATTTTTCTTTCAAGTCGTTTAAAGTGGTAAAAGAAAAGGTTTCTGCATAGCAAATTTCGCGGTGTATTTGGTTGTAAACACAGGCGCTAAAATCAGAAAAACCCATCTCTATGGTGAGAGATAGGTTTTCAGGATTGTTTAAATCGATGGTTGGATGTGCAAATGTTTTATCGTTCACCCCAGTTTCCGTTTGTTTTAGCATCTGTAAGCGACCCAATTTGCAGGGTGTCTTTATCTTTTCCAATAATGTGGAATGGTTCTGGCTCTTTAGCTAAAAAGACTGGCGAGCCATCGCCTAAAGTATCTGCCTGCATGGTGTAGCGTAGCGTCCCTTTTTTGTATCCTCTAACGTAAGGTAGAGAATCTACAATAAATGAGTATGCTCTATTTCGTTGAGTTTTGCTTTCAATATCAAATAATTTTTCAATAAGCGGTTTCCAAACAGTATCTTTTGTAATAACACCTGCTTTTACAGCTTCATCTTCATCCCAACTTTCGGTTTTAGCAAAGAAATCTGCATCTGTTTTTTTGTAACCCAACTTTGCCCAATATTCTTCTCCAATTCTTCCGTCAGGTGTGCTTCCTTGTTTCTTGATATCAAATGTTTTTTCGTTTTCGATGAAATAAAACAATGAGTCAAAACTTTCGGCATACTTTCCTTTTACTTTTTTGTACTCTAACTGAACATCTCTAATATCCGTAAGTCCTTGCTTTACGTTTGATCTAATTGAATCGTATCTAGCTTGAAGAGCGATTCTGTCTTTTACAGAGTCGTAATTAGATTTTGCGAAATAGATAGAACCAATAAGGAATAACCCAGAAAGTATTAAACTAGTCATTTTATTAATTAGTCCAGCAATAAATAGTGCCGATACAATTCCTCCAAATAATAATCCTGCAGAAGCAATTAGGAATAAACTCCAAGACACGTCTTCCATGCCTTCTGTTTTTGACATATTCCCCACGCCTTTAATTAAAAAGATGGCTCCAAAAATGATTAATAATCCTGAAAAGAGATACTTTTGAATGGTTGCTAATATTGGATTCATAATTATTAGTTCTGAATTAATTTGTGGCACAAATCTACAATTTTTTTTAAATGCACCCGATTAAATAATATTTATGTTTATATTCCTAAACAATTAACTTTAGGGTCTTTTTTGTCTGCTTATTAAACATTGAAAACGAATCAACTCCATACAATATTACATAAACACTTAAAATTTTCTCCAACTCCTTGCCAACAAAGGTTTATAGAGAAGTTCTCTGATTTTGTAGATAATACCTATTCCAAACGTAAATTGTTTGTGCTTAAAGGATTTGCTGGTACGGGAAAAACCACCTTAATAGGAGCTGTCGTAAAATCGCTTCCTGAGTTGCGTATGCGAACTGTATTACTTGCACCTACTGGGCGAGCTGCTAAAGTAATGAGTGGTTATGCTCAAAAAGAAGCGTTTACGATTCACAAAAAAATATACGTAAAACGAACAGTAGACGGCATTAGTCAATTTGTTCCTGGCAAAAACCTGCATACCAATACGTTATTTATTATTGACGAAAGTTCCATGATATCATCTGGAGTAACCATTAGCTTAGGTATATTGGGCAAACGCGCCTTGTTAGATGATTTGATAGAATATGTTTATTCGGGTGCAAATTGCCACTTAATGTTTGTTGGTGATGTGGCACAGCTCCCTCCTGTGGGAGAAGAAACAAGCATTGCTTTAGACGAAGTCCAGCTACTTAAAAATTTTCATTTCGATTATTCAGATTCTGTGAATCTTACAACTGTTGTAAGGCAAAAAAAGGACTCTGGCATTCTAAAAGTAGCCACCACTTTAAGAGAAAATTTGGAGAAAGAAGGATTTCCTTTATTGCGTTTGAGTAATGACGTGCTTTATTTACAAGGAAATGATTTGCAAGAAATATTGGAAGACATTTACAACAAGTACGGCAAAGATGGAGCAGTAGTAATTACCCGATCTAACAAGAGAGCCAATCTTTACAACCAAAGTGTGCGCCAACGAATTCTAGGGTATGAAGAAGAACTTACCTCAGGAGATCTAATGATGGTAGTTAAAAACAACTATTTTTGGTTGGAAGACACTTCTAAAATGGGCTTTATTGCTAATGGTGATGTGTTTAGAATAAAACGCGTACTAAGAACTACCGAGTTATACGGCTTTCGATTTGCTGATTTAATTGTAGAGTTTCCAGATTACCCAAACGAGCCCAACCTTGAAGTAAAAATTATTTTAGATTCCATCAACACAGAGAGTCCGTCCATGAGTAGAGATAAAATGAAAGAACTCTATTTTGCTGTTAGTGAAGATTATGCTGATATATCTAACAAACGTAAACGCTTAGAAAAAGTTTTGCAAGACCCTTACTATAATGCGCTACAAGTAAAATTTTCGTATGCCATTACTTGCCACAAATCTCAAGGTGGGCAGTGGCCTATTGTGTTTATAGATCAAGGATATCTAACTAAAGAAATGATTGGATATGAATTTAACCGATGGCTTTACACCGCCATTACCCGTAGTTCAGAGAGGGTGTATTTAGTAAATTTTAGCAAGGAGTTTTTTGGAGGCAGCCCAAAATAAAAAAGGCGAATAATTTTCTATTCGCCTTTTTCAATAATCAATTTTATTTATTACTAATTTCTGTCAATAGGGGTAGATGTTACATTGTTATTTGCATCTATTGCTATGTCATATTCAAAACACTCTTCCATGGTCACTTTTTTAACATAATCATTTTTGTCAACAGTAATCGTAAATGTAGTTTC
>CAYVVI010000060.1:4411-9358 GCA_964455265.1 uncultured Flavobacteriales bacterium
AATTGATATAATCTGTTGTTTTTTATCCATCGAGTTGTCTTACTGTCTTTCACATTAAATCTATAACCAAGAGTTAGCCCACCTGCTAAAAGTTGAGAGTTTATAGTAATTCTGTTTAACTCGTATATGGTATACTCACCAATGTAGTTAAACATCAGAAAAAATCTATCACCATTATAACCAATAGAACCCCTTAAATCCCCAGGAGCAAAGCCAGTATCCCAGTCAGAAATTGATTTTTTGTCTTTGTTTGTGGTGTAATTTTGATGTTGAATATAAGTTCCCCATGTAATAGTTAAATTGGTCATAAATCGCTTAAAGAATACTAAATTGTATGATCCACCAGCGCTAAAAGAGACACCTAAAGCTCTTAAATAGTTCCAATCGTTAAGTCCTGGATAAAATTGTTCTGTTCCAGGAGGAAGAAAAGAGTCATCGTTAAAAACATTATATCTGTAAATACTTGAAACAAAAACAAAGCTACCAGCAGACTTTAGCTGCCTTTGAGCATTTCCGAAAGTGGCTCCATAAGAAAATCTTTTTTTTCTGTTTAAAAAATAAAACCCCTTAAGGCGCATTTCTTTAGAAATCATTTCGGGCTGCTGAAAAAACACCCTATTGTCTTCAAAATTAGGGTCTCTAATTGGTGTTTGATTGTCAAAAAATCCCGTATATCTTCTATAAGAACCTTCTAGTCTAAATCGTCTTGAGCTGTAAGAAAACCCTAAGTTTAAAGTGTATGTTTTTCCCTTAGAATGCGTGTCTCTATCAGCTTGAGGCAAACCATGGAAATAAGAGATATATAATTTGTCCCACTCAGCACTGAAGCCAATAGAGTTATTACCTCTCGCGATATAGTTGAAGTTTGATAATTGTTTAGGGTCTTTTGTTAGGTTTTGAATAAACTTGAGGTCGTAGTACCTCCATGAATAATAAAGGCCAATAATTAGCTTGTCGGGGTATCTTTTCACATAGTTAGAGTCTAAACTCCAAAGAGGTTTGGTCTCTGTTGAGTCTTCAACAGCAACAATGACTGTTGAATGCAATAGAAATACAAATAGAAAAATTGGTATGAATGATTTTTTATTTTTACCTAAATATAGAGTCATTTATTTTTCTTAATCGCTTTACAAATAAAGTGATATTTTATAACATTGAAGATGATGTTTTAAAACTTTATAAACTGCTCTAATTGTTTTGATAGTCGCTCAGTATTTACGTAATCTATAAATTGCCCGTTGTCATCCATAATTTTTTCAATACCAATAAATTTTGGCTTATTAGAGAGTACCTCTACACCAAGGTAGTGAAGAATATCGGTAAAATCATCCAACCCTCTTACAGACCCTAAATGTCCAGAGGAAACACCCACTAAACAACTTTTTTTACCCCTAAAAAATTTAGGTGGAACGGTATCTACAAATGCTTTTAATACTCCTGGAAAACTTCCGTTGTATTCTGGAATTATAAATACAAACTTTTCAGCTTGCTCAACATAGTGGCTTATAAAACTGGTGTATTCAGTTGTTTGCGTTTGAAGTTGTGTAAAAATAAAATCATGTGGGAGTTGCTCTAAACTAAGCACCTGATGCTCTATACTATGCTTTGCTAGTAATTGTTGATATATGTTAGCTACTTTAAGCGAGTAGCTGTTTTTTCTATTGGTTCCCGCTATAATGGTTATCATTTTGTAACTTATTAACAGATTTTGGCTGTAGTGTTTTAAAATTCAAAAGTAATGAAAAGCACCTAATATATAGACCTTCACCTTTTAACTTCACAAATAAACTAACACCCTGTAACAGTCGTTTGTTTAAAATTACTGAAATATAAATATAGAATTACCCCCTAAATAATGGTATTTTTACGTTCAAAATTAGGAATAAGTATGAAGTTGACATTTTTCGGGCATTCGTGTTTTCATGTTGAAGTTGGAGGAAAAAAACTACTGTTCGACCCGTTTATTTCACCTAATCAAATGGCTGCTGATATTGATGTGGAAGCCATACACGCAGATTATATCTTGGTTTCGCATGGACATGTTGACCACGTTGCAGATGTAGAACGAATTGCCAGAAGAACCAATGCTACCATTATTTCTAATTTTGAAGTTGTGTCATGGTTTCAAGCCAAAGGTATGCAAAAGGGCCACCCCATGAATCTTGGCGGAAGCTGGAAATTTGATTTTGGAAAAGTAAAATACGTTCAAGCCATACATTCAAGCGTTATGCCCGATGGTGCTTACGGAGGAAACCCAGGTGGATTTGTAGTTGAAACCGCAGAGGGCAATTTCTACTATTCGGGAGATACTGCTCTCCACATGGATATGCAATTAATTGGTCTGCAACATCAACTAAATTTTGCAATTATGCCAATTGGCGATAACTTTACAATGGGCGTTGAAGACGCCATAAAAGCTGCAGAATTTTGCAAAGTAAAAAAAGTGATAGGTGTGCATTACAATACATTTGATGTCATTAAAATAGATACAGAAAAAGCAATAGAAAGCTTTGCTAAGAATAACGTAGAGCTAGTATTATTAAACATAGGACAAACCGTTGAATTATAAACACAGCATGGGAAAAATTATAACAATTGCCAATCAAAAAGGGGGCGTAGGAAAAACTACCACAGCCATTAATTTAGCTGCATCGTTAGGGGTGTTAGAGAAAAAAACATTGTTGATTGATGCCGATCCTCAAGCCAATGCAACTTCGGGTGTTGGATTTGACCCAAGAAATATTACCACAAGCATTTACGAATGTTTGATAAATGAGGTGAATCCAAAAAACACTATTCTTTCTACATCTAACCCTAATTTAGATATAATTCCTGCACATATTGATTTAGTAGGAGCGGAGATAGAACTTATCAATCTTCCCAACCGTGAATATGTGCTTAAAAATGCCCTTGAAAAACTTAAAGACGAATACGATTTTATCATTATAGATTGCTCACCATCTTTAGGTTTGATTACGGTAAATGCACTCACGGCATCCGATTCTGTGATTGTACCCGTACAGTGTGAGTACTTCGCACTTGAAGGATTAGGTAAGTTATTAAACACAATAAAGATCGTTCAAACAAAATTGAATGAAAACCTTGAAATAGAAGGAATTTTATTAACCATGTACGATACCCGTTTGCGTTTAGCCAATCAAGTAGTAGATGAAGTTAAAACACACTTCCAACAATTGGTCTTCGATACAATTATTCATAGAAATACCCGTTTGGGTGAAGCGCCAAGTCATGGTGAGACGGTAATTATGCACGATGCGAGCAGCAAAGGAGCTATCAATTATTTAAACTTGGCAAGAGAGATTTTGCAAAAGAACAATCTCACCAAACTGAGCAATGATGAGAAAATTATAGATTTTGAGCATGAGCATTAAAAAACCAGCATTAGGAAGAGGATTAAGCGCATTGCTTAATGATAGCCCATCTAAAGAGATGGATCTTAGAGCCCCTGTGGCCGAGAGTAAGCCAAGAGGTTCTGTAGCACTTGTTGATATTGATTTAATTGAGCGTAACCCAAACCAACCTCGAAAAAACTTTGACAAACAAGCGTTGGCAGAATTGGTTAATTCCATCCGTACGCATGGCGTAATTCAGCCCATCACCGTTAGACAAATAGCAGGTAATAAATTCCAAATTATTTCTGGTGAAAGACGTTTTAGAGCAAGTCAATTAGCAGGATTAAACGAAGTTCCTGTTTATATCCGCACTGCTGACGACACCCAAATGCTTGAAATGGCTATAGTGGAAAACATCCAACGGGATGATTTAAACGCCATAGAAATTGGTTTGGGTTTTAAGCAACTTATAGAAGAATGCAGCCTTACGCAAGAGGCATTGAGTGAAAAAGTAGGAAAGGACAGAACTACCGTTACCAACTATTTGCGTTTACTCAACTTACCAGACACAGCACAAGTAGCCATTCGTGATAAGCAAATAAGCATGGGGCATGCACGTGCGTTACTTTCTTTCGATTCTGAAGATGCGCAACTTGTTGCACTAGAACAAATACTAAAGCAAGGATTGTCTGTTCGTAAAGTTGAGGAATTGGCTAAGCAATCCAAAAATGATGTAGTATCAAAACCCAAGAAAGCGCTAAAATTATCGCTTAACGAAAAAAAAATTCAAGACGAGTTATCGTTTCACTTCAATACAAAAATTAATATAAGTAAGTCGTCAAACGGAAAAAGTGGTGCTATCACTATAAAGTTTAAAGACGATAACGATTTGCAACGCATCATTTCTTTATTGGATAAATAATTTTTTGGCAAAATCTATTTCCATACTGTTGTTATCAGTAGTGTGCTTTTTTGCTAAGGCGCAAACAGAAACAGATACCATTAATAAACATTCACCACACAAAGCAGCAGTTTTATCTGCCATACTTCCGGGTGCTGGGCAAATCTACAACAGAAAGTATTGGAAAACGCCAATTGTGTGGGCTGCCTTAGGAACAACAGTTTATTTTGCTATTGATAACTCTAAAATCTATAATGGACTTAGAGATGAATATACTGCGCGCTTGAATGGTAAGCAATTTACTGTTGCAGCTGTTTGTGATTTAAGAAATCCAGAAAATTGTTCAACTGACAACATCCTTGATAATATAGACGATTTTAGGCGCTGGAGAGACATTTCCATTATAGCTGCTTCAGCAGTTTATGTATTACAAATAATTGACGCAAGTGTAGATGCTCACTTATTTAATTTTGATGTGAGCGATGATTTATCTTTTCAATGGCAACCCTCTGCTTTATATGTGTTTAACACTCCTGCCTTTGGTGCAACATTAACGCTCAAACTAAAATAGATGAAGATTGCACTAATTGGATATGGTAAAATGGGCAAAGTGATTGAACAAATTGCTTTGCAGAGAGGACACACCATTTCATTTATCGTTAACAGTCAAAATAAAAATTTTACTTCAGAAGA
>CAYVVI010000061.1:0-5312 GCA_964455265.1 uncultured Flavobacteriales bacterium
TTATTTCTTAATCACCCAATTACTTCATCACTTAATCACTAGTTTTTATACATTAACCATTTAAACAGTTCTTTGTAAGTTACCTTTTTGCCATACATCAATATACCTATGCGGTAAATTTTTGCAGCTAAAAGTGTTGTAAGTATAAATGCTGCAATCAATAAAAGCATAGATGTTATCAGTTCTAAAACGCTAACACTACTACCTACGCCCATTGCTACCCTTACCAACATAACTACGGGCGATGTAAATGGTATTTGCGAAAACCATACTGCCGCAGCACTATCTGGGTTTTCAATAGTCATTTGTGCAATGATAAATCCAAACACTAATGGGAGTGTTACAGGCAGCATAAATTGTTGCGTGTCGGTATCGTTATCCACCGCTGCACCAATGGCAGCCATCATAGATGAGTAAAGTAAATATCCGCCTAAGAAATAGAAGATAAAAAGCCCAATCATTAATGGCCAATTGATATCGAAAATAAACTTAAGCATATCATTGTTCTGAATATCGGTTGGAGTAAGTTGCATAGAGCCCTTTGCAAGCTGTGCCTGCACATCTGGGTTAGCTATGTCTGTAACGAACAGTGAGGATACAACGGTAAATAAAATTCCTGAAAAAATTATCCAAATTACAAACTGTGTTAATCCTACTAAAGCTACACCAATTATTTTACCCATCATAAGTTGAAAGGGGCGAACAGAAGAAATAATTACTTCTACAATGCGGTTTTGTTTTTCTTCAATTACACCACGCATTACTTGTACGGCATACATAAAAATAAAAATGTAGATAAGTATAGCAAACACGTAGCCTACTGCTGCTTTTTCTCTTATGTTACTTTTGTCTTGTGTTTTGTCAATGTCTACTAAGTGTAAGTTTATGTCTGTTTTGAGCTTGGCATAATCTTCAGCAGATATTTTTAATTGTTCAAGTTTTAAACTTTCTACAAATCGATTGGTAATTTTATTTAAATGACTTTCTGTGCGCGATGATGGTGTTTTTTTAAAGTATAATTGCGCTGCTTGTCCTGTGGTAATGTTTTGTGGAATATACAGCAGATAGTTCACGTCACTTTTTTGAAACTTTTCTTTAGCTGTTTCTAATGAGCGGTTGTTGTCTACATACCACAAGAATGAAAATTTATCATCGTCTTGAAAGTCTTCTACATCAGTAATAAATGTTTCATCAACAACTAATACTTTAACATCTGCTTCATCTTTTAACCCTAAATAAAATGCAGCCGCTAAAAAGCCGGCCATTAAAATAGGACCAAGTATGGTAAGTATGATGAATGATTTTTTCTTTACACGTGTTAAAAATTCGCGCTGTATAATTAACCCTATTTTACCCATTGTTTGTAGCGTTTGATTGGTTAACTGAAGTAATAAAAATTCCATTCATAGAAGGCACCACTTCTTTAATGCCTCTAATTTCGCAAACATCAAGCAGGTCTTTTAATAAATGATTAGGCGTAATGTTTTCGGATAACTTTACTGTAACCTTATTGATGTCTGTTTCTAAAACGTCTTTATCAATAATTTCAAAACCACCCCATAAGGCGTTAGCAAAACCAAGCATATTGCCTTTAAAAATTATTTCGTAGGTGTTGCTGCTAAACTGCGTTTTGATTTCGTTTACTTTGCCTTCTAATATTTTTTTTCCGTTGTTGAGTAGCGCTATTCTATCACAAATTTCTTCAACAGAATTCATGTTGTGCGTAGATAATAAAATAGTAGCACCTTCTTTTTTTAAGCGTAAGATTTCTTCTTTAATTAAGTTGGTATTGATGGGGTCGAAGCCGCTAAATGGTTCATCAAGAATGATGATTTTTGGCTTGTGTAATACGGTTGTGATGAACTGTACTTTTTGCGCCATTCCTTTAGATAATTCTTCAACTTTTTTATTCCACCAAGAGGTGATTTCAAATTTTTCGAACCAAATATCTAATTGTTGCTTTGCTTCTTTTTTACTTAACCCTTTTAGCTGTGCTAAATACATGGCTTGTTCGCCAACGCCCATTTTTTTATACAATCCGCGTTCTTCTGGCAGATAGCCAATTAAGCCAACATGGTGCGGTGCTAATGGTTCCCCTTTGATATAAATTTTACCACTATCGGGCGCAGTAATTTGGTTGATGATGCGAATAAAGGAAGTTTTTCCAGCACCATTTGGCCCTAGTAAACCAAAGATGCAATTAGAAGGAATTTTGATAGAAAGATTATCAAGTGCCAACTTGTTGGCGTACTGTTTGCTTACGTTTTCTGCTACAAACGTAGTGGATGTTTTACTCATAGTTTGTGTCATTCTTCTCCTTTAAAATGATCCCTCATGCGTTGGAAAAAACTTTTTCCTGCTTTTTCAGGATTTGGAGTAAAGTTAGCAGAATTTCTTAATTTTTCTAAAGTTGCTTTTTCTTCTGATGATAATTTTTGAGGCGTATAAACATTTATTGACACGAGTAAATCTCCCGTTCCGTAACCATTTACATCTGGAATGCCTTTTCCTTTTAGGCGTAATACTTTTCCGCTTTGTGTACCAGGTTCTACTTTAATTTTTGCTTTTCCATTTACTACGGGAATTTCAAAATTATTACCTAATGCAGCATCTACAAAACTGATGTGTAAATCGTAAAGAAGGTTGTTACCATCACGTTTTAAATCTTGGTCTTCAACTTCTTCAATTATTATTAGTAAATCGCCATTTATTCCTCCGCCAGGTGCAGCATTTCCTTTGCCTCTAACAGTAAGTTGCATGCCGTGCTCTACACCAGCTGGTATGTTGATGGGTATTACTACTTCTTTGCGCTCTAGACCATCTGGACCAACACCGTTGGGGCGTTTGGTTACAACTTTACCGCTTCCGTTACATGTTTGACATGTTTGGGTTGTTTGCATTGCACCTAAAAATGTGTTGGTGATGCGTGTTACTTGTCCATTTCCTTTGCAGGTATTACATGTCCCAAATTCAACACCTTCAGCATTTTCTAATCGGTTTACTTTTATTTTTTTCTCTACACCATTTACAATTTCATCAAGTGTAAGTTTTAGTTTTACCCTAAGGTTAGAACCTTTTACAGTTCTTGTTCTTCCTCTGCCGCCAAATCCGCTAAATCCACCTCCAAATGCATCTCCGAAGATATCTCCAAATTGACTAAAGATATCGTCCATATTCATGTGCGTGCCGCCACCGCCAAATCCACCACCATTCATTCCTGCATGCCCAAATTGGTCGTATTGCTGGCGCTTTTGAGGATTGCTCAATACTTCATATGCTTCAGCAGCTTCCTTGAATTTTTCTTCCGCAGAGGCGTCACCAGGATTTTTATCTGGGTGATGCTTTATCGCCATTTTGCGGTAGGCCTTTTTTATGTCAGCTTCCGAGGCGTTTTTTTCAATGCCTAATATTTCGTAGTAATCTCGTTTGCTCATTAGTGTGTGTTAGTGTGCTATCGTGTTAAAGTTTTAATGTTTTTAGGAAAGAGTCTTAAAAAATTTTTACATTGTTATATTGGCACATTTGACTAATTGCCTACTACTACTTTAGCAAAACGAATAATTTTATCATTTAAGTAGTAACCATCTTCAACAACGTCAATCACCTTTCCTTTCATTTCTTCAGAAGGCGATGGAATGTTTGTTAATGCTTCGTGTATATCTGCATCAAATGGTTGCCCGTGAGCTTCCATTGGTTTTAAGCCAGAGTTTGTAAGTGTTTTGTTGAGTTTATCATAAATCAAATCGAAACCTTTTTTTACTGCTTCAATATCGTTGCTCTCTATGTTGCTTTTTTGAGCGCGTTTAAAATCATCTAAAATGGGTAGTAAGTCTTTGATGATTTTTTCTGATGCTGTTCCAATAAGTTCAATACGTTCTTTGGCGGTACGTTTTCTGAAGTTGTCAAATTCGGAATACAATCGAATGTATTTGTCGTTTATTTCTGCCAATTTTTCTGCTAGATTTTCTTCTTTGTTGTCAATAGTTTCGTTGGCATCGTTACTGATGTTTTGCTCATTGGTGCTTTCTTCTTGCGTGATGTCTTTTTCTTCGTTACTCATATCATCAATTTTTTATCCTTATAGGCAAAAATACTGCCATTGGCTTTTGTGTGTCGTTTTGTCAAAAATACACCAATAAAAAAGCCCCAACATTTGACACATTGGGGCAAAAATTCGATGTTTTATAGATTTAAATTCGTTTTCTGGGGAATAAAAATTTATACAACTTATGGGCTCTTTTTATCCATTTTTCGCTATTAGGGAAATCTGTATAATTTTTTGGTGGTTGCTTCATTAATTCTTCAAATTCGGCAACACTAATTCCTAGCTTTTTGCACACATATTCTTTTTCGGCTTCTATTTTTTCTGTATTGTAAGATAATGCTTCAAGTTTTTTGAGTGCATTTTCTCTAGTAATTTGCCCAGAACATATTTGAGTAGAGTAGGTGGCTTTTCTATAATCTATATTGTGTTTTACAGGAAGAATATAAGATTGCCAAAATTTGGTGTATAGTGATTCGTGGTGTTTGCCTGTTGGGAAGTTACAGCCAAATTCCTTTTCTAAAAATTCTTTAGCTTCGTCTTTATTGTAATCTATATAATCTAGAATGTATATGATTTTAATGCCTTTTACAAATTTGTAATACGCTTCTTTAATGACCCCAAATGCAGGCACTTTTTTGCGTGGTACTTTGCTGTATTTTTTTACAATGTGATTGTAAAGTCTCATGTCTTTCATAACATGATACCCCCATTTTAGTGGAAGGATACCCTCACTTGTAAAATTACTTCCTGACAGTAAATATTTTACACCATATTTAGAAGCTATTTCATGTAATGCTGCTGGTATGGCAATATCTGTAGGAATTTCTAAATCTACTATAGATGATTTTAAAAACGCCAATTGTAGTTCGCGAAATTCTTGCCAATCTAAAACGTAGGCATAATATTCAAGATTAAGTTTGTCTACAATTTTTTGAATATTACTTACAGAATTTTCGGAGTCCCAACCATTGTCCATGTGAACAAGGAGAGGTCTTAATCCGAGCTGGTGCGCAATATAAGCAGCATAGCAACTATCTACACCACCGCTAATTCCTATAATGCAATCGTATTTATTTTTTACACCACTTTGTTTTATGCGATTAATCACATCATCAATTGGTGGTAATTCAGAATTTTCTCTGTGGGTTTGTGTATTGAGAATTTCTATGTGCGTAGTACAATGATTACACTGTCCCTTGTCATCAAAACTGATGTCGGTATCGGTTGTATCCATCACACATCGGCTACACACGTTATGTTTTGTTAA
>CAYVVI010000061.1:5412-8924 GCA_964455265.1 uncultured Flavobacteriales bacterium
CCTCTTAAATTTTTGGCAATAATTTTTCCGCTTGGATCTAATAAGTAATTTGTAGGAATAGAAACCACACCATACTCAGCACCTGGAGCAGAATCCCATCCTCTTAAATCTGAAACGTGATAAGGCCAGTTTAATTTATCTTGCTTAATGGCGTTAGACCATGGTTCTGATGCTTTATCAAGAGAAACACTATAAATTACAAATCCTTTACCTTCAGTAAATTTTGCGTTTTTATATTTTTCGTATGCAGCTACTATATTCGGATTTTCTCTTCTGCATGGTCCGCACCAAGATGCCCAAAAGTCAATCAACACATATTTTCCTTTTAATGAAGATAATTTGATGACTTTTCCTTCAGGAGATTTTTCTGCAATCTCTGGAGCCATTGTCCCTATAGATAAACCACCTTGTTGTTCGTCTTCTGGATTTGTTGAAGGGTTTACAAAACTATACAAGCCAAATGCAATGGCTGAAATCGCTGCTATGTAAATAATTTTTTTCATGTTGTTTTTTAGATATGTACGTGAATCGTTTATAAATGGTTTTTGTTTTGCTATTAATGTAGCAATTATTGTTCCAAAATTAACTTATGCGTTTAATTTGCGCCCCAAGTGCATTTAATCTGGTATCAATGTACTGATATCCTCTATCTATTTGTTCGATATTATGGATGGTGCTTTTTCCTTCTGCACTCATGGCCGCAATAAGTAATGCTACACCAGCTCTAATGTCTGGCGATGACATGGTTGTACCTAATAAATTGCGTTCGCGATTTAATCCAATAATAGTTGCTCTGTGTGGGTCGCACAAAATGATTTGGCCACCCATATCTTTTAATCTATCCACAAAAAATAATCGGCTATCAAACATTTTTTGATGAATTAATACCGTGCCTTTTGCTTGCAATGCGGTTACTAATAAAATACTTACTAAGTCTGGTGTGAAACCTGGCCATGGCGCATCGTAAATAGTAGGTATCGAACCATCAATCATGCGCTGAATTTCGTAATTATTTTGAGCAGGTATGTAAATATCATCTCCTCTAAATTCCATTTGAATGCCTAAACGTCTAAACGTATCAGGAATTCTTCCCAACATATCAATGCGGCAATCTTTAATGGTTAATTCAGATTGGGTAATGGCTGCCATTCCTATAAATGAACCTACTTCAATAAAATCTGGCAATAGCGTGTGTGTTGTACCACCTAGTTCGCTTACGCCTTCAATCTCTAATAAGTTTGATCCTAAGCCCGAAATTTTAGCCCCCATTCGGTTGAGCATACCACACAATTGTTGTAAGTAAGGCTCGCAAGCTGCATTGTAAATGGTGGTTTTGCCTTTGGCTAAAACTGCCGTCATTACTATGTTTGCTGTACCGGTTACCGATGGTTCGTCTAATAAAATATATTTTCCTTGAAGGTTATCTGCTTTGAGCGTATAAAATCCTTCTTTGCTATCGTAAGAAAATGTAGCGCCTAATTTTTCAAAACCTAAAAAGTGCGTGTCTAAGGGGCGTGCACCAATTTTATCTCCACCAGGTTTTGGCATATATGCTTTTTTGAAGCGCGCTAACAATGGCCCCATAATCATCACAGAACCTCTTAGTGAAGCCGCTCGTTTTTTAAACGCTTCGCTTTGTAAATATTCTAAGTTGATGTTGTTGGCTTCAAACTCAACAGTGCCGTTGCCTTTACGATTTACTTTTGTTCCGAGTTCTTCCAATAAATCAATTAAAAAATTAACGTCACGAATGTCGGGCAAGTTATGAAGTGTTACTTTTTCAGGCGTAAGCAATACTGCTGAAACAATTTGTAGTGCTTCGTTTTTTGCACCTTGAGGAGTAATTTCTCCCTTAAGTTTATTTCCTCCAATTACTTCAAAATAACTCATAGATTAAAAGCGTTTTTTATTTTTAGGATTAAAATTTTTGTTCTTATTCTTGTTTTTCTGATTGATGCTTTTTCGTTGATTGGTAACTCCACTTGCACGTAAAATTTCAGATGTAGAAGTTATGTTTAAATTTTCTGATAGTTTTAATTTGCCTTTAGAAAGTTCATCCAATTGTTTTAAGATTAAATCATCGTCCACAGAATCTCTGTTCCATGTAAGATACATGCGTTTCATAAGATTTACCATCAAGCGCACCAAGTGATCTTTTTCTTCGCCCTCATCAAATTCGCTAATTACCTTTATCATGTTTTGAATGGCAATTCCATAATGGCTATAGCGAATATTATTTTTAGGATAGTCTAATATTTCTGGCTTTTCTGTAAAGGTATCAGGAGATGGTTTTTCATATGGAGAATCAACTTCTAGTTCAAAATCTGAGATTAGAAATAAGTGTGTCCAAAGTTTGTGTGTTAAATCTTCAATTTCTTTAAGCGAAGGATTTACTTGACCCATCACATTTACAATAGCTTTGGCTACTGTATTGCGCTCCTCTTTATCTTTTACTTTTAAAGCATAACCAATCATTTTTTGAATGTTTCTGCCGTATTCAGGGATTTTTAATTGAGGACGTTGCGTATTGTACTCTAAGCTCGTTATCGCTTCTTGATTTTCCATTAAATTTATTTAGATGAGTTCAAAATTAACTATAATGTTCATTTATGCAACTATTATTCAACAACATCGAGTTTGGCAAATTTTAAAAGTATTTGTTTTTGCCCATGTTCAGGAAAAAATATAGTTGCTTTTTGATTAGGTGAAATGCCTTCGAGAGAAAGAACTTTTCCTTTTCCAAATTTTTCGTGTAGCACGTTTAATCCAACCGAAATATTTTGATTTAGACTTAAAGCCGTACCAGAACTGTTATCAATTTTTTTCAATTTTTTTGGCACTGCGAAAGCAATAGTTTCTGTTTTCTTAGTAGCATACTGCTTAGCAATTTTAGATGTATTTGATGAGCGGTTATACGATGAAAAATCATCTTCAAACGATGCTTCTTTTCGTTCAGGTGGAAGATTTAAAAACTCTTCTGGGATTTCTTCAATAAATCTACTCGGTTCACAGGTAATTAAATTTCCCCATCGGTAACGCGATGTTGAATAAGTCAAAAATGCTTTTTTCTCAGCGCGTGTTAATGCCACATAAAATAATCTGCGTTCTTCTTCTAATTCGGTTCTTGTATTTAACGATAGTTGCGATGGAAATAAATTTTCTTCCATACCAACTATATAAACAATCGGAAACTCCAATCCTTTAGCAGCGTGGACGGTCATCAACGACACTTTATCGTTACCGTCTTCATCTTGCTGGTCGGCATCGGTAAGCAGTGCAACATCAATTAAAAAGTCAGAAAGCGAATTCTCTGTTTCGTGTTTTTGCGTAAAATCTTTTATCGCGTTAAGCAATTCTTGAATGTTGTCGTAACGACTAACACCTTCAGGAGTTTTATCGCTGTATAATTCTTTTAATATGCCCGACATAGAAGCTATTTCTGAAGCCGCTTCGTAGGCGTTTTTTTCTTTTAATAATGCTCTAAAACCGGTAATTAATTGTGCAAATTGTTG
>CAYVVI010000062.1:0-8410 GCA_964455265.1 uncultured Flavobacteriales bacterium
TCTAAAAAACCATTTGACGTGGTATTCTCTATCGATAAAAATGTGTGGAATGGAACTACTACTATTCAACTTAAGGTAAGAGACATCAGATAGCCACAAAAAAAATCAACACTGCTCTCGTTAGTGCTAGTGTTGATTAAGGGGTTAACATAAGTAGATTATGCTAAATGAACCATATTTATTTGCGTTGAACGCTTTCTGAAAACGAATGTATAACAAAAAGAAATAGCATTTCAATCCACTTTGTGAACTGTGGGTTTGACTTTGTAAACGGTAATTTAATAAGATTATCTTAACATGAATTAATCTATAAATTGGCTCATAGTAGCTAAAAAATCGCCACGCCTATCTCTAGAAATATCTATTTGTGCACCAGAAGTCATCACTATTTTTGCGCGTTCTGATTTATCAAAACGTTTAACGTGTTTTATGTTCACCAAAAATGACCTATGCACGCGAATAAACTGATTAAAATCGAACAATGCCGATTCAAAATATTTTAAATTTTTTGCAATAGTTAGGGGCTTGTTATTTGTAAAATGAACATGAACGTATGAACCATCTGCTCGTAAATATTCAATGTCATTAATATTCACATATGCATTTCCATTTTGAGTAGGTATGCTTAGTACGCTTTCACCATTTCCATTGGCTTTAAAATTATGCAATAAATTAATGAGTTGTGCCTTTGAATTTAAAAGTTCTTGTTTTGCTTTTACTTTATCAATGGCTTCTAATAATTGGCGTTCATCAATTGGTTTTAATAAATAATCAACTGCTGATAAACGAAGTGCTTTTAATGCATAATCATTATACGCGGTGGTAAATACTACTGAGAAATTAGTTTCCGTTTCAGATAAATCTTCTAGTAACTGAATTCCTGATTTACCAGGCATTTCAATATCTAAAAACACCATATTGGGTTGTGCTTTTGAAAAGAGAAGTAGTGCATCGTTGGCATTTTCTGCTTCACCACAAATTTCAACATCAGGAGCTAACTCTTGCAACATTAAACGCAACAACTTTCGTGCTTGAGGTGAGTCATCTACTATAATTGCTCTAATTTTATCTTCCCTGCTCATCTATATTAATTCTTAATATAACTTTTGTTCCCAAAGGTTTTACTCCATCTAATAAATCAATAATTTCTATGCCAATTATACCACTTTTTTCATGATTAAGGAGTGCTATTCTATTTTCAATAGCACTTGTAGCAAAAGAGGTGTGATTTTTATCTTGTTTACTATTGATTTCAGCAGATGCTTTTCTGCCAACACCATTATCAATTATCTCCACTTTTAGAGTTGATGTTCCCTCTAGAGAAATATGCAAACCTAATTGCTTATCGCCTTGCTTGTGACGCAGCCCGTGCTTAAAGCTATTTTCAATAAATGGCTGTATAATAAGTGCGGGTATGTAGATGGCTGATGAATCAAGGGATTTATCTACATCAATAGTATAAGAAAAAGACTGCTGCAACAACATAGCTTCAAGTTTAATGTATAATTCAACCACGTTGATTTCTTCCTCTAACTTTACTTTTGGAAGGGTACTTAGCTCTAAAATCTTTCTAACTAAATCCGAAAAATCATTTAAATATAACGCTGCATTTTTCTTATCGTTTTCATAGATATATCCTTTAATAGAATTTAAAACATTGAATAAAAAATGAGGATTCATTTGTGCTTTTAAAGCAGCTTGTTGAGTAAGTCTAAGTTGATGCTCTAAGGTTAATTTCTCAATTTCTTTTTGCTGCTTTTTTTCAAGTGACGAAATTGCGCTCTTGACAAGAATAATAACTACGAAAGAAATAATTAAAATTACAAGAACAAAAAACCACCACATTTGCCAAAAAGGTGGCTTAACAACACCGTTAATTTCTATAATGTTGTCGGAATCGTTACCTAAATAATCGATAAGCTTTATCTCTATTTTAAACTTACCAATGGGAAGTTTCGGAATGTCAATTTGCCCTATATCAGCTGGAAATTCAATCCATTTGTTTTTAGAATTATTAAGACGATAGGCATAATTAAACTTACCATTAGAAATATAATTACTTGCTTCAAGCTGAAAACTTATGGATTGATCGTGATTAACTTTTAAGTTGGTAGTAGTTGCTACAGTATAATTTCCTACCATTAATTTTTTTAGATAGACAATTCCTTTTACATCATTTAACACAAAATTAATTGGGATTTTTTGAACTCCCTTTCCAGTAGCAAGCCATATAAAACTATCATTAAACGTAATACCTTGAACATTATCGGATGCCAATCCTGTTTGTTTGTTAAGTACTTGAAATGAATTTAATTTTAAATCATATATCCATAAGCCCCTATTAGTTGCAACATACAATTTATTGTTTTTAAAATGTATTTGGTATGGTTGAATGTGGTCTGGAATTTGAGCAATTTGAGTTGAGGACTCATCTTGAAATAAAGCATTAATTCGTCCTTTAAAATCTACAGAGTAAACTACATTACTTATTGAATCGAATGTAGCGTAAACTATCAACGTATTTTTGTAAAACGAATTAGTTTCAGACCAGAGGTTGTTTCTTTTTGAAATTTTTAGCAAACCATTATTTGAAGCCATCCAAATAATGTTTCTTTTTTTATCATGGCTTATACTTCTTGTCCACTGCCCAGGAACGATGTGCTTATAATCATCATTTAATGACTTATAATGAAAAGCACCAAATGATGTTGCTATAAAGTAACCATCATCTGTGTGAAGCATTTGTTTTATTGGTTGAAATACATTTTCAATCTGGCCATCACGATTGTTTTCATCAATGAAATAAAGACTGTTGTTTAGCGTATAATATAATTTCTTATCTAAACTATCATAATAAATCTGTTGGATATCACCACTTATAGGTGAGCTTTTAACTTGAATTTGATTCGTAGAAACGTTTACATTACCAATAAAACCGTTAACCGTAGAGAAGTAAATAAAATTCTTATCTGATATTATTTTATAAACAACATCTTGGTTAAGCAAATTATTATCTGAATTCCAAACCTTAAAATCGAGGGTTGGTATTTTAATAATTCCATTCTGAACAGTAGAAAACCAATGCATTCCTTCCCTATCTTTTATCATTCCTGAAAATGAAAATTGAGGACAAATTATATCTAATTTATCCAATGTAGCATCATAAAGTAATGCTCCAGAATAGGTAAAAAACCAAATTTTATTTTCTTCAAGTTCTTTTATGCCAGTAACTTTTCTTCCTTTTAAGGCGCTTCTTAGCACATCGGAAGGATGGGGTTTTACAATTCCATTTTCCATATAAAATAACTCTCCTGATATTCTATTAACAATCCAAACACCAGCGTTTCTTCTATGAAGAAACATATTTAGAAAGTCAATCTTTTCTTCACTTTCTTCAAAACCGTAACAGTTAAATTTTCCGTCAGAAATGTTACACAAATTGTTGCCGTGGTAAAACCAAACTTTATCATCACTATCAACTACAAGTCCATTTGGGAAGGGCTTAAAAGAAGATGTAGATTTAAATTCAGTATACACCTTCCACTTATTTGACTTTTCATTAAAAACAGAAATGCCATTTTGATGAGAAACCCAAATATTAAACTTTTTATCGCATACTAATGAAGGCACCCTTCCGTTTGGGTTAGGAAGTTCGTGTAAAGAGTCATTTTCAACGTAAAATATTTGCCCTTTAAAACTATGAACATAAATTCTTCCAGATGCAGAAAGAGATAAACCAGACAAAGACTTTGACTGCTGATTGGCATTCTTATAATTTATAAACCTAACCCCATCATACTTAAATAAACCAGCATCGCAGCCAATCCATATCATCCCATTATTATCTTGAAGAATGGAGTAAACTTCATTGGAAGGAAGTCCATTTTCAGAAGAAATTCTAATATACGAAGGCTGTTGAGCAGTTACTTCTGCTCCTATTAAAATGAAAAAAACTATCCAAAAAAACCTATACAAGCGCAATTAAATTGAAGTATTTATGGCATAAATCTAACTAATTTTTAGCACGCTAATGATGCTAACACTAATTTCTGAACTTATTTAAAACCTGCACGTTAATAATTACGTTAAAGACGTCATCAAAAACAGTAAAGTAAACAATAGCTTTACACTATAATACATGTAGTAGTTTTGAATAAATATAAAAAAATAGCGATTTACGTTTTTTCATCCATTTTAGGTTTGGTGCTCATTGGTGCTATACTCACCTATATTTTTGAAGATAAAGTAAAGCAATTTGCCTTGGCTAAAATAAATCAATATTTAGATGCTGAAATAACTGCTGAGTCAATTGAATTTACTTTATTTCAGCGCTTTCCTAATGCCTCTTTAAAGTTTAAAAATGTTTTACTAAAAGATAAAGAAACCAAAAGCGACACCATACTATTTGCTCAAGACTTGTATTTAAAAATGAGTATTTGGGATTTGTATGATAAAAAATATGACGTAAAAGCCATTGAGGTAAACAAGGGCTACTTCAATTTAAAGGTTAATTCATCTGGAAAAGAAAACTATATTTTCTGGAAACAGGAAGAAGTAAAAGATTCTGTAAGTGATTTTTCTTTCGCTTTGAATCAAGTAAAATTCAAAAATTCACGCATTAATTACATTAATAAAGTAACAAAACAAGATTACAAGGTACTAGCCCATAATTTAACCTTAAACGGAAATTTCACTTCAGAAGAGTTTGAATTAAAAGCAAGTTCAAACCTGTTTATCAATCATTTTAAAAGTTCAGATATAAGTTACATTAGCAACCAAGAGAGCAAGTTTAATACAGAAATGCTTGTAAACACTGTTGAAAAATCTTTGCGAATAAATATTGCTAATTTAAAAGTAGCTGAATTAAACTTTAAAACTGGTGGTTACTACAACTACGAAAGTGATTTTATAGAATATGTTGTAATGGGAGATGACATAGAACTAACAGAACTATTTTCTGTATTTAGTGAAGATTTATTTAAAGATGTTACGCAATACAAATCAAAAGGAGTATTAGATTTTTCAGCTAAAATTGAAGGTAAGAGCTCAAAACTTGAAAGCCCAACTGTTACAGCAGATTTTGAAATTGAAAACGGTAGTTTAACAGAACAAAAAAACAACATAACATTAAGTCAATTAAACTTAAAAGGAAGCTACTATTCAGCTACAAAAAAAGAACCATCTAAGCTTTACATCAATCAATTTTCTGGAAATTTTGAAGATGGTAATTTCTCTGGAGAAGTATCTCTGATTGACTTGAATTACCCTGATGTTAGTTTAAATTGTTCAGGAAAATTAAACCTAAACACATTATTTAAGTTTTTTCCATCCGAAAAATTAAAATCTCTAAGTGGAGAGGTGGATTTTAAAACAAAAATTACGGGAAAAATAGTTAATGAATCCTTCAACTTAAAGCAATCTGAAGGCGACTTAACATTTAATAAACTAAATTTAGAACTAACAGACAATAACCTTGCATTTAGTAATCTATCTGGAGATTTTGAACTTAGAAAAAATCACGCGTATATCTCAAACTTAAATGGAAATGTGAATTCTACACAGTTTAAAATGGAGGGTTACTTTCAAAACTTTTTACCCTATATTCTTTTAACGAATGAAAAATTGGTGATTGAAGCAGACGTGTGGGTTGGTAAAGTAAACTTGAAAGAACTTATGGATGCTTCAAAATCTAAGTCAAACATTGAAAACAGCTCTACACCTAATGTTGACATGAACTTTCGTTTAAGAGCAGATGAAATTACTTACGGAAAACTTGAAGCTAAAAACATTCACACTAACGTAAAAATTATAGATAAAAATATTTATTACCAAAACTTAAAATTTGATGCTACTCAAGGTAGTTATGCATCTAATGGAGAACTTGTTTTGCTTAAAAATAACAACTATTGGTTTAATGGAATTGCTTATGCTTCAAAAGTGGATGCATCAGACTTTTTTTACCAGCTGGATAATTTTGGGCAAGAATATTTAAAAAACAACAACATCAAAGGTTTTGTTGATGCAGACATTACCTTTTCAATAGAACTTGATGACGCATTCAACATTATTCCATCTAGCATTATTGCAAACTCTAACTTACATTTTGATAAGGGAGAACTTGTTGATGTTTCGTTAATAAATGAAATTGTTGAATACATGGTGAAAGACTGGAAAGTGAAACCATTTGTAGATGAAAAATTGCTCATTCAAAAAGCAAAACACATAAAGTTTGATGCTCTAGACATGACCGTTATAATCAAAGATGAAAAAATAAATATCCTATATACCGAAGTGCGGTCGAGTTTTATTGACATCAATGGGCAAGGCATTCATTCATTCAATCATGATTTAGATTATAAATTTGACTTCCGCTTAAAAGATATTTTAGTTAAAAAACAACCCGACACCGAAAGTGAATTTGGCGGATATGAAGTTGAAGATAAAAAATCTGGAATACGCGTGTTTGTTAAAGTTGGCGGAAATGTAGATGCGCCTAAATATGGCTATGACATGATGTCGCATAAAAAATATTTAGAAGTTCAAAAAGAACAAGAAAAGCAAAGTGTAAAATCAATTCTTAAAGACGAATTTGGTCTGTTTAAAAAAGATACTTCATTACTTGCCAAACCAAAGGAAGAGCAAGCTAAAGCAAAATTTGTTGTAGATTGGGACGAAATGGATAAAGAAGAAAAAGTGGACTCTACTTCTATTAACAACGATAAAAACATTCAAGAAAAAGAGAAAAAGAAAAAAGAGAGAATGGACAAATTCGTTAAGAAATTAGGCGGTGAGCAAAATAAAGAAACCGAAACCAAGTTTAAAATAGACGAATAATAAATTTAGAATGAAGAATGATATTAGAATTATAGAAGGTTAGCATTTTAGACTTTATAAACTTTCAACCTTTAACTTTCAACTTTAATGAACCTCTACTCAAAAAAACAACGCTGGAAAATTTTATTAGCCGTAATAGCCATACTAATGGTTAGTGGCTTTCTCTATTACAGCAGCACCGTTACCAATAGAATAAAAAACGAACAACTTCAACACGTCAAAAAATGGTCGGAAACCATTAAGAAAAAAGCCGACTTGGTAAAACTTACCAATCAAACCTTTGAGCAACTAAGATTAGAAGAAATTCGCAAGGTAAACCTTCGCGCTAAAGCCACCAAAGAGCTAGAAAAAAATCTTCCCGACTACAACTTTGCACTTTATGTCATCAGCGATGTAAACAACATTCCACTTATTCTTACAGACAGCGAAGACAATCATCTTTCCTCTGTAAATATTACTTTAACTCAAGATTTTTTCAAACAAAAAATTAAACTTGAACAACCCAATCTTCCAAACGATTCTGTAAACTATTTCTCAAAAAAATTATTTAACGATTCTATAAAACAACTTGTAAAACTTTGGGAAGTTGACAACCCTCCCATTAATATTGAAGTAGATGCGCGCACAACACAAAAAATTTACTTCAGAAATTCTGATAAATATTATCAATTGCAACACTTACGTGATTCGCTAATTGATGGTTTTAATAAAGATTTAGAAAACAATGAGGCATTGGTTCCTTTTGTATTTATCGATTCAGCATCACAAAATGTTTTGGCTTCTAACATACCAGAAATTCAGAATAAAGAACTTGATATAAATGCATTTAAAGCCACACTAAAAAAAGATAACACTCCCATAAAAATTACTTTAGACGACAACGAGAAAGGCATTATTTTTTATGCTGACTCTCCTTTAGTAAAAACGCTAGAAACCCTACCCTATCTGCAACTAGCAGCGGTATTGATATTTATTGTTATTGCTTATATGCTATTTAGCACGTTTAGAAAAGCCGAGCAAAACCAAGTGTGGGTGGGCATGGCAAAAGAAACGGCTCATCAGTTGGGCACTCCTATTTCATCGCTTATGGCATGGATAGAATTGCTAAAATCTCAAGGTGTTGATGCATCTACAACTGTGGAAATGCAAAAAGATGTTGAGCGATTGGAAACCATTACAGAGCGCTTTTCAAAAATTGGCTCTGGCGGTGTGTTAGAAAATGCCAACATAAAAGAAATGCTTACTAGCAGTATTGGCTATTTAGAACAACGCGTTTCTAAAAAAGTACATTTTAAGTTTAATTTTTCTACCAACGAATTAGCTGTAAAACTTAATAAACCTTTGTTTGAATGGGTGATTGAAAACCTTATTAAAAATGCCGTTGATGCGATGGGTGGCGAAGGCACCATTACTATTGACGTGAGTACCCAAAACAACAAAACGATTATTGACATTACCGATACAGGCAAAGGAATACCAAGTGGGAAATTTAAAACCGTTTTTGAACCAGGTTTCACCACTAAAAAACGTGGCTGGGGCTTAGGACTTTCTCTCGTTAAACGCATCATTGAAGAAT
>CAYVVI010000063.1:0-3814 GCA_964455265.1 uncultured Flavobacteriales bacterium
CCCCCACTCGTCCTCGTTTGTAACGAGGATGAAAGAGAAAAACATTTGCAATGTTACTCATTATCATACACAATATTAACCATTCCTTTTTAATCCGCAAAATCCACCCCTCTTCTTAAGAATAAATCATCAATCAACACTCATCAATAATAAATCGTCAATCATAATTGGGTTCCTGACTCACCTCTGAATTGGGTGTGATAGGGGTATGATAGGGGTATGATAGGGCTTCAATTGGGTCTATTGGGCTAACCCAAATACCAAATTACTAACTCAATAATAAATCACCATTCGTCAATCATCAATCGCCCATAATCAATAACCTATTCCCCAATAACCTAATGACCCATCATGATAGCCAAATCACTATGTGCCTCAACTTTAAAATGGGGCACCCACCCGTTGAAGAGAGCGTAAATTTATCAGCAGAAGCGCAGCGGCTTTGATAAATTAGCGAACAAAACGATGGTGGGTCATTACAAAAGTTGCAACACTTGAATTTTTGTTTCTTTTGTGCCTGTGCTGAGTTTATCTCAGTATCAAGACAAAAGAAAATGCTATAAATAAATCCCAAACACAACTATCCAAAATGTTAAAATTTCATCCAAATAATTGGACACTACCCAATACCAAATGTTAAAATTTCCCAACACCCGCAACATTTCCCATACTCTTTCAGTTATAACACAAAAATTAAATCCTTAAAAAGTCTCTCCCTTACGGGGAGAGATTTAGAGAGGGGCTAAACCAATAAACCACCTCAAAACTTAACGATAATTGAGAGAAAAAACTTTATGACTTTATAGACTTTCAACTTTACAAACTTTATGACCAATAAACCATGACACAACATTACCCAACCATCAAGTAATAATTTAGGACGTCCATTACAAAAATGGTTGACAACAATTAATCAATTTATTAACCATTTAAAACAAAAATGTCATGGGACAACAAACAGGTATTATTCGCATCAAAGGTAAAGTTGGCGAATTAACATTCTCCCAAAAAGGAGACAAAACAATCGTAGGGAGAAACTCCTCCCTATCCAAAGAACGAATCCTTAACGACCCGAAGTTTCGCCTCACAAGGCAAAACATGTCCGAGTTTGCAGGTGCTTCAAAAACAGCTGCTGCAATCAAAACAGCCCTCATTCGTGCCTATAAAGGTTTCGCAGACAAACGCACCTTCAACAACCTGTTCAAAATCACCCGAGAAATTATCAATTTGGGTACAGGTACAAGAGGTAGAAGAAACGCAAACTTAGTAGCAAACAGCGTTCAGTTCTCTAATTTCAACTTTCATTCAACCGACAAGTTCAATGAAGTATTCTATGGTGCTTACAGCATTACAAATAATGCCGATAGAAATCAAATAGACATCTCTATTCCCGATTTCAACACCCTAGATTACCTAACCATTCCCCAAGGAGCAACCCACGTAAGGTTTGTAGCAGCAATTGGTGCGGTGTCCAACTACACATACAGCATCCAAACCAAAAGTTACGAACCCGTGGTTCCAACACAAAACGGTTTAGAAAATGTAGTGTACAGCCCTATTATTCCACTAGGTGGCATGGTAGGCAGCAACACCAATCTACAAGCCACCCTACCTGGCAGTCCTGCGCTCGATACCCAAGTACTCATGTTGGGCACCATCGGTGTAGAGTTCATCCTCGAATCAAATGGTGAATTCCTGCTAATGGCAAGTGGCAACGCCCTTAAAGTAGCGATTGCTGCCTAAAATCCAAAGCCCTGAGAATATTCTCAGGGCTTTTTTGTCTTTGTTATTGCCTTAACCAAACCCAAAGGAAACATTTTTTGTTTCAAATCGTTTCCAAATTCAATTTTTTATTTACTTTCGTGCCGTGAAAGAAAAAGAAAACGAATTACTTTTTAGCGTTGCTCAAGTGTTTATGCGCTTCGGCATTAAAGCGGTATCGATGGATGATATTGCGCGCGAACTTTCTATTTCTAAAAAAACGCTTTACAAACACGTTAAAGACAAAAACGATCTTGTAAGCAAAGTAATGACACTTAATTGCGAAATGGAAAAGTGTTTGTTGGTAGATATTTCCAGCACTACAAAAAATGCCATTGACGAAATAATAGAAGTTTCTAAACATGTAAGCAATCAACTAAAATTGATTCACCCTTCGCTACATTTCGACTTGAACAAATACTACCCAAAAGCTTGGAAGATATTTAGCGACCACAAAAAAGATGGCATCCTTGTTTTTATCGAAAACAACCTAAAAAGAGGCATCAAAGAAAAATTATACCGTGACAACATCAACCCAAAAGTAATTGCACGCTTGTACATTCACAAAGTAGATGCTTTGTTTGATTCGGATATTTTTCCGCCAAATGAAATTTCATTTTTAGAAGCGTACACCGAAATGATGAAGTATCACATTCGTGGAATTGCCAACGAAAAAGGTGTTGAATACATGAAAAATAAATTAAAAAAAGAAACCATAAACATCTTTTAATCTCGATATGAAAACGTTTATATTACTCATTTTTATAAGCATCTCGCTAGGCGGTTGGAGTCAAAAAATGATTACGCTTGAAGAAGCACAAAGCATGGCACTTGAAAACAACAACGCTATAAAAAATGCGCGCATAGATTTAGACATTGCCAAACAAAAAATTTGGGAAACTACGGCTATTGGTTTACCACAAATAAATGCCGAAGGTGGGTTTCAAAATTTCTTAGAATTACCAACAACGGTATTGCCTGCCAATGCCTTTAACCCAATGGCTCCAGAGGATGAATTAATCGGTATTCAGTTTGGTACAGATTATAATGTAACAGGTAATATCACGCTCACACAACTTATTTTCGATGGTAGATATTTTGTGGGTTTGCAAGCATCTCGCGCAGTGAGTGATTTGTATAAAAAGTCTATCAAAAAAAGTGAGTTAGATGCTAAAAAATCTGTTGCTCACGCGTACTACACTATTGTAGTTACACAAGCTACTTTAAAAACTCTAGAAGCATCTTATACCGAGTTAGAAAAGATTTATGCTTCTACTAAAAAAATTGCAGATGCTGGTTTGCTAGAACAAACAGATGCTGACCAATTAAGCATAACACTTCGCTCAGTAGAAAACAATTTAACATCCATAAAAAATCAGATAGAAGTTGCTAAAAATCTACTAAAATTAGAAATGGGTTTAGAGCTTACAGACAGCATAGAAGTGAATCAATCGTTAGATTATTTTATTGCAGACGCAAAAGTTTTAGCACAAAATAATTTTAGCAGCACTGCCAACATTAATTATCAATTGGTCGAGCAACAGCTTATTTTATCTCGATTAAATGTTAAAAACGAAAAAGCATTTGCCATGCCTTCGTTAGCAGGTTTTATTACGCATCAACAACAAGCTATGCGTAACGATTTTTCGTTTTTTGAAAGTGGTCAACCGTGGTATCCATCTACGTTTTGGGGCTTGCGTTTAACCATTCCTATTTTTAGTAGCGGTATGCGTTTATCAAAAATCAATCAATCAAAATTGGAAGTTAAAAAATTAGAAAATTCTTTATATCAATTAGATAATGCGCTTAAAATTCAATACCAGCAAACAGTGTCGAATTTTGAATTGGCGCTAACAACCCTCGAAAACGAACAACAAAATGTAGCTGTAACCGAAAAAATTATGCGCAACATGAATATAAAATTTCAAGAGCGCATGGTGTCAAGCATCGAATTATCTCAAGCGCAAACGCAATATTTAAACGCTCAAGCAAACTATGTGAATGCCGCTTACAAATTAATAAATGCCAAATTAGAACTTAACTACTTACTCAA
>CAYVVI010000063.1:3914-8364 GCA_964455265.1 uncultured Flavobacteriales bacterium
ATTTACACACTACCCGTTTTATCTATTTTATTCGTTTCTTGTGGAGAAAATTCTACTTCAGAAAATGATAAAAATTTAGCTACGTCTACTGATTCAACCTCACTGCCAAAAGTAGAAGTTGCAATGGTAACACAAGGTTTGTTTGAACATTATTACGAAGTGCAAGGCACATTAGAATCTGACAACAATACGCTATTAACACCAGAAGTTCCTGGAAAAATTGTGGCGCTAAATGTTAAAGAAGGGCAAATGATTTCTGAAGGTGCTGTAATTGCCATCATCGACCAATCCGTTATTAGCTCAAACATTCAAGAGTTGGAGAAAAATTTAGAGTTAGCAAAATATCTCTACGAAAAACAAAAAACCTTATATGACCAAGGCGTAGGCACAGAGCTTCAATTAAAGCAAGCGCAAGCCAATTATGAATCGTTAAAACAAACCAAACAAACGTTATCTACACAACAAGGTAAATACGTTTTAAAAGCACCGTTTACAGGGTATGTTGAAGAAATTTTTCCGGTGGTTGGTGAGATTGCAAACCCTGCTATGCCTATTGTGCGTTTAATCAGTTTAGACAAATTAAAAGTAGTGGCAGATGTTTCTGAAGTGTATCTAAAATCAACACAAATAAATTCTAAAGTAGATGTTATTTTTCCTGCGATTGAGGATACGATAAAAGCTACCAACATTAGTAGAATGGGCAAGTTTATAAATCCTGCTAACAGAACAATTGATGTAGAAGTAAACATTCCTTCAAAAGATAAATACATTCCTAATTTAATGGCGGTGCTAAAAATTCGCGATTATGTAGATACGTCAGCGTTAATGGTTCCAACAGAGTCTGTGTTGGAAGATAGTAAAGGAAATTCGTTTGTTTTTGTGATAAACAACGATGGTTCGGCCTTGAAAACACTTATAAACGTAGGTCAAACATACAACGGATTTACAGAAGTAAAAAGCGGTGTTGCGGTAAACAACAAAGTGGTAATAAAAGGTGCCAGAAAATTGGTAAACAACGAAAAAGTGAGCATTGAAAATTAATTCTTTTTAGCACACACATCATGAGTAAATCTAACACAAACTATAAAGAATTCGGATTATCTACCGCATCGGTAAATAACCGTAAAACGGTGTTTTTATCCATTGCCATCATCATCATTGCAGGGCTTGGATTTTACACTTCTATGCCACGCGAAAGTTTTCCTGAAATTCAAATTCCTGAAATATATGTAGGGGTTGCCTACCCTGGTAGCTCGCCAGAATTTATTGAAGATAAAATTACACGTCCACTCGAGAAAGAAATTAATACGATAAAAGACATCGATGAAATTACTTCAACCACCATTCATGGATATTCATCTATTCGTGTAAAATTTGATTTTAAAGTTACACCCACAGAGGGTTTGCGAAAAGTAAAAGATGCTGTTGACAAAGCACGTGGCGACAAAGACTTTCCTCAAGATTTACCTGCCGACCCAAATATTTTTGAGATGGATTTTGCGCAAATGCCTGTGCTCAATATCAATCTTTCTGGAGATTATCCGGTAGAAGCATTAAAAAAATATGCAGAAGATTTAGCCGATAAAATTGAAAACGTATCGGAAGTATCGGAAGTGAGTGTACGTGGTGTGCAAGAAAAAGAAGTAAGTGTGCGTATTCGCAAACACGATGCTGAGGCGAAAAGTGTAACTTTTGGCGATATTGAAAATGCCATTCGTTCAGAAAATATGACCATGTCTGGTGGTGAAATTTCTTCAGATAATACCGAGCGTTCATTGCGTGTTGAAGGCGAATTTGAAGACTGGAAAGAAATCAAAAATCTCATCGTAAAAGATGAAGATTTCAATTTAGTTTACTTGCACGAAGTAGCCGATGTGTTTTTTACAGATGCCGATATTACTAGCTATGCGCGTCAGTTTAACCAACCTGTGGTGATGCTTGATGTAAAAAAACGTTCGGGTGAAAACTTAATTGAAGCAGTAGAAAAAATAAAAGCAGTTGTTGCAGACGCCAAGAAAAATGACATCCCTAGTAACATTCAACTTACACTTACCAACGACCAATCTGTTCAAATAAAAGACCAAGTAAGTAACTTAGAAAACTCCATCATTTTTGGTGTGCTATTGGTTGTTTTAGTACTTCTATTTTTCTTGGGTTTACGCAATGCTTTGTTTGTTGGCGTGGCTATTCCTCTGTCTATGTTTATGTCGTTTATGTTGTTGGGTGCAGCAGGTGTAACGCTAAACGTAATGGTACTTTTCTCACTTGTACTAGCGCTGGGGATGTTGGTAGATAACGGTATTGTAGTAGTGGAAAACATTTACCGATTAATGGATGAAGAAGGTATGAACGCTTTTGAGGCATCTAAAAAAGGTGTGGGCGAAGTTGCATGGCCAATCATTGCTTCAACAGCAACTACGCTAGCAGCATTTGTGCCATTGGCTATGTGGCCTGGAATTATGGGTGAGTTTATGCAGTATTTGCCCATTACATTAATCATTGTTTTGGGTTCTTCATTATTTGTCGCATTGGTTATAAATCCTGTGCTTACGGCTTTGTACATGAAAGTAAAAGAAGAAGCCCCTAACAAAAAACGATTAAATATTATTGCTATAAGCATGATTGGACTTGGCTTGCTTCTGCTCATCGCGAAGTCTTTTGTGTTGGGAAATTTATTGATTGTTTTTGGTTTGTTAGCGGTGATAAATCTTTACGTGTTTTCTCCTGCAACAGCTAAATTTCAAAGCAAGTTTTTGCCTGTTTTAGAGAATTTTTATTTCAAATTTTTGACATTCGCCATGAAAGGAAAAAACCCACGAAAAATTTTCCTATCAACAATTGGATTATTGTTTTTGTCATTTGTACTTATTGGAATATTTCCTCCAAAAACTTTATTCTTCCCAGAAAATCAACCCAACTACGTAAACGTGTTTATTGAGCATCCAATTGGAACATCCATTAACGTAACGAATGAAACGACTCAAGGAGCTAAAAAAATTATTGATAGTACGCTTGCTAAGTATGGTAATGTTTATGATGTAGCAAAAATAACCAATGAACAAGGCGAAGAAACAACCGATACGATTTTCTTTGTAAAATCGATTATTGAGCAAGTGGGTGAAGGTACTTCCGACCCTATGCAAGGACCAACCTTTGGTACCACTCCGCACAAAGCACGCATATCTATAAACTTCGCAGAATTTCAGTACAGAAAGGGCTACAGCACAGGTGAAGCATTGAAAGAAATTGAAGCTGCTATCAAAAATAAATTCAATGCTGATGTAAAAATTGTTGCCGAAAAAAACCAAGACGGTCCACCTCAATCACCACCTGTAAATATTGAATTTTCTGGCTCTGATGATTATTTACTTTTGGTAGAAAAAGCAGAAATTTTACGTGAATATTTAGAGTCTAAAAATGTAGCGGGTGTAAAAAAATTAGCGCTTGACATTGAACTCGGCAAACCTGAATTGCCTTTAGAAATTGACCGAAACAGAGCACGTGCGTATGGTTTATCCACTTCGCAAGTGGCTATGCAAATAAGAACGGCTTTATTCGGAAAAGATGTTTCTACTTACAAAGAAGGCGATGATTCTTACGAAATAAACATTCGTTATAGCGATGCATTCCGAAACAACATTGATGCTTTGTTAGATCAAAAAATTACGTTTAGAAACAACAAAGGAAAACTCATAAGTGTACCCATTCGTTCGGTAATAAAAGAACCGAAAAAAACCTCAACCTATAGTGCCGTAAAACGAAAAGATTTGGATAATGTGGTAACCATACAGTCTGGTATTTTAGAGGGCTACAACCCAAATGAAGTAGTTGCAGAATTAAAAAAATATACCGAAGAATTCGCTCAATCGGATGCTGGAAAAAAATTAACCAAAGAAGGATTTTTATTTGCATTTACTGGTCAGCAAGAAGAGCAAGCAAAAGAAATGAAATTCCTTTCTACCGCTTTGTTGGTTGCCGTATTTTTAATTTTATTAATCATCGTTGCGCAGTTTAATTCCTTCTCAACACCACTTATCATCTTATCATCGGTGATATTAAGCTTAATTGGCGTGTTTTTAGGTTTGGTAATTTCTCGCCAAGATTTCGTCATCATCATGACCATGATTGGTATTATCTCTTTGGCAGGTGTGGTGGTAAATAATGCCATCGTTTTGATTGACTACACCAATCTTTTATTAGCTAGAAAACGAGAAGAATTAAATCTTACTGAGTTTGATGTATTGCCAAACGAACATATTATTGACGCCATTATTAAAGCAGGAAAAACGCGTTTAAGACCCGTATTATTAACGGCTATAACAACCGTTCTTGGTTTAATTCCGTTGGCGGTTGGTATCAACATCAATTTTATTACGCTTTTCTCCGAATTTGACCCACAATTTTACATTGGTGGAGATAACGTGATGTTTTTTGGTCCCATGAGCTGGAC
>CAYVVI010000064.1:0-8212 GCA_964455265.1 uncultured Flavobacteriales bacterium
TGCCTTTGGCTCTTAAGTCATCGGCTTTTTTGTTGGCATCTTCCATTACTTTATCTGCACGTTTGTTGGCTTCGTTTTCTGTTGCCACGGCTTTTTTCTCCGCCTCTGCTTCTACCACTTTTGCTTTCTTTTCGGCTTCTGCTTCAACTGCTTTTGCTTTTGTTTCGCCCTCGTCAATTATTTTTTTAGCAGTTATTTTCGCTGCCTCAACTTTTAGTGGATTACTACCAGCCTCTTTTATTAGTTGGTCGGCTTGTTTTTTGGACTCTGCTCGTACTTTGTCAGCAGCAGTTTTGCCTTCAGCCCGCACTTTATTTGCTGCTGTTTTACCTTCGGCTCTAATTTTATCCGCAGCTTCTTTTCCTTCTGCTTTTATTTTGTCGGCTTGTGCTTGCGCATCGGTTAAAAGTTTATTTATTTCTGCGTTTACTTTTTCTTTGCCTTCTTGAATTTTCTCGTCAATTTTTTCTTTTACGATTGCTTTTACGCTATCTACCGCTTGATTAACCAAGTTTTTCCCTTGGTCTTTTAAGTCGGTGGTGATTTTTGGGTCGGTTACTGTACCAATCATTTTCACTTTTAGGTTAAGATTTTCAGATGTGTTGATGGTTTTGCCTGTTAAGCTACTTAAAGCAGATGTGGCTTGATTGCTAACAGACGCTAAAGCGCCCAATTCTGATTTTGGAATTACCATGTTGATGTTGTAATCTATCTCTTGCTCGAAGGAAGTTGTGCCATCAATTTTTGCAGAGATGTTGCCCATTTTTACATCGAAAGGGTCAACGAAAATTTTACCATCTCTAAATTCAAAAAAGATGTTTAAGTCTGAGAATTTTTGTTCACGCAATTTACTTATGCCAGTGGCATCTGCCAATTTTGTGAGGGGTTTGAAATCTTTTACGATGACTTCTTTTGTTTTGAAATTCCCTTTACCGTTCATCGTGCTATAAATAGGCATCATATCCTTGCCTAAATCAGCATTCATACTAAGTGTAGAAGAAAATTTGCCTTGAGTAGATTTTGCAACAGGCGCTAATTTTTCTACCGTATTAAAATAGTGCGCAGATTTGTTGATGTCTAAATTTTTGATGTCATAATCAAACGCGATACTTGGTTTTTCTATGTTTTGCGTATTGTATTCTCCATTCATCAAAATGCTTCCTTCAAACACCTCCATGCCCACATTTTTAAGTGTAGCAATACCATCATTAGTACTCACGACTCCACGCACATTTTTCAGCGGAATGCTATCAAACACTAATGTCTCAATATTTGTGTTCAAACTAAATGTAATGTTTTTCGGAACGGGAATTACTCCATACGTTTCGGTAGAATCTGATGTGGTTGTTTCTTCTGTTGCTGTAGCCTCTTCTTCGCCCATTAACTCATCTACATTCATATATTTTGAGCGCACCACAAAGCTTCCGTTTAATGTTTCATCTTTTAAAAAATATGCCAAGTAGTTATCGAGGGTGCCTGCTGCGTATAAATCGCTGGAACCAATTTTTGTGCTCAAGCCCACCAAATTCAATCTAGCTGGAGAAAACTTGAACAACATAGAATCTATAGCAAATGTATAAGGCATGGTTTTGCTGGCGTAATTCATTTTTTGCAAACGAATATTTCCTTCTGCTTTAAAATCTTGGTAATTTTCCTTTTCAATAGCAGAATAATTTCCTTCTAATAGAACATCAGAAGTAAGAATTCCATTGAGGTTGTCGCCTTCTTCCATTGGAATAACTTGCAACAATTTTTCCAAATTAACATTTGCCATTATTTGGCTTTTGATGTAAGGGTCTGTTTCGGTATTTGTGGTATAAAGCGATGCTTTTAGTTTGTTGTCTAAAAACTCTACTTGGAAATTTTTTACATCTAAAACTAACTTGTCGAAGTTGGTTCCACCAGGAAAATCAATGCGTGTATCGATAAATATTTTTTCCATTTTGGCAGGTAAATCAGGATATTGGAAGTAGGCATTATCAACATTTAATTTAAGTTTGATACCCGGATATTCGGTTTCGCTATATTTTCCGAATATTTTTCCATCAAACGACATTTTTCCGTCTGTTTTCACTTCGCCAAAATCTGGCGTATATGCTCCAGGGATTAGTGAAAGCAAGCTTTTGAACGTGTTGTCTTTTGAGACAAACGAAATGTCCATTTCATAAAAATCTTCTGCCATTTTGAACCAACCGTCAACGCCCATGTGTATTTCGTTTAGCTGGATGTCGTTTTCTTTAAAAGTAAACAACCATTCGGTAAGGTTCATTTCTATATCGCATTTCAAATCGGTCAATGCTTTTGAGAGGTAATTTACACCTTCATACCCTAAGCTTACTGACTCTGCGTTAGTTTGTGTCTTCAAATCATATATATCGCCTTCAAATACGCCTGTTCCAGTATGATTCAGTCCTTTTAAAGCCATCATCACGCCTAAACTTTTATCATCATAAGTAATGGTAGAATTTTCCAAATAATATTTTGATAATTTGAACGAAAATTGAGCTGATTCTTCTGTGGTTTCTTCTTCAACTTCATCCGAAGGTTTTGCGATATCGTAATTGGCTTTTCCGCTCTCTAAAACTAGCACGTTTAAGTCAGCGCCAATCAGCCCCAATTTTTCTACACTATAATTTCCATTGAATACGCTTTTAAGATTAAGCGACAATAAAATGGTTTCCACTTTTGCTAAGTGTACACCTTTAAATTCTTCAACACCCTCAACAGAAAGTCCGTTTAGTTCTAAGGTAAAATAAGGAAACGTAGAAATAAAGCTCAAGTCAGCGTCTTTCCAGTCAATGGTTGCATTCACCTCTTGATTGATGGTTTCCTTTAGTTTGGCAATGATTTTATCTTTAAAAATAAAAGGCGCTGCTATTAATAACCCTATTAAAACTGTAAATGAAATAGCACTCCATTTCAGCAGCTTTTTAATTGAGAATTTCTTTTTCATGGTTTATTTATGTGTTTACAGAACAAAGATAGAGTAAGTAAATGAAAAAAGGCGAACACATGGCTCGCCTTTTAATATGATTGTTATTAGATTTTTGATTTTAGAAAGATGCTCTAGGTTTTCTAACTTTAACAGCGCTTCTTCTTGCGTCATCAAACCAGTGTCTTGGGTCTCTATTGAAATAGAACGTTAGCATTAAAAACATATAACCATCTCTCTCACCAAAACCGTTGTTACCACGAATATTATCGCTATAAGCAACGTAGTCAATACTCTGAGAAGTTCTTGTTGGCTGTGTGTAATAAGCAGCTAAATCACTTCCATTAGCTTCTAATGCTCTCCAGCCAGGGAAGTCGGTACTTGTATCATCTAAATAATCGGTAAAGGTAAATCTATATCCAAATTCTAATTTAAGACCTACATCTCCGTTGATTGAATGTCTCATCCCGATACCCATAGGGATATTAACGCTATATAAAGAATATGGCTCTCTCCCAGAACCAGGTAAAAACTGGCCCTCTGTACCTAAAGGTTGAAGTCTGTGGGTTCCAGATAGCCCCCAATCGTTAGCGTTTCTGATATCTGAAACAGGGTCGAATCTAAAGCCACCAATACCGCCAAATACATACCAACCCATATTTAGAGGAGTAATACCTAGTTTTTTTCCTCTAGCATTTCTTAAGCTATAAAGATGGCCAATTCTTTCTTTTCTAAAGTGATAAATAAATACTTGAGATAATTCAATAATATCCGAACGGAAGTGGTTTCCTCTTAAAGTCCTGTAGCTGGTTGTGTAGTTGTCATCAGCACCAACACTACCATAGATGAAGTTGGTTCTTGTTGTCCATCTTCTAGCAATGGCATACTGATACTCAAAGGTAAATCCCCATCTGGTTGCTTGCACATCTAAATCTAATGGTGTTAAGTCTCTACCGGTTCCTTTACCACCACCTAAGTCGGTAAGCGAGTTAGAAATACCCCCACCAATGGCGAATTCGTGGCGTCTTTTTTTCCAGTTGTTTCGGCTATAAAACCCTTGTGCAATGTATATTGTAGGTATTCCTACAAGCATAACTAAGGCAACGATTTTTCTCATAAAATTTGTTTTATTCGTTTGCGAAATTAAATCTTTTTTCTCAATAATCAACACTAAGACGCATTTTATTAACAATTGGTTGCTTTAGGGATTAAATTTTTTTTGAATTTCCCAAAGAACAATTCCGGCACATACAGAAACATTAAGCGAGTGTTTTGTTCCAAACTGCTCTAATTCAATAGTTTGATGAGATAAGTTAACGACATTTTGCTGTACACCATCTACCTCATTCCCAAAAACAAAACAGTATTTTTTATTGTCTAGGGGGATATTAATTTTTTGTAAAGGGACAGAATTTAGTGTTTGTTCCACACTAAACACCGTCCAATTATCTTCAATAAGCATTTTTATTAGATCTTCTGTGGACTCAAAATAGCTCCAATCTACAGATTCAGTTGCGCCAAGAGCCGTTTTGTTAATTTCTCTGTGCGGAGGAGTAGCTGTTATCCCGCATAAAAACACGTGGGCAACAGCAAAAGCATCTGCAGTGCGAAAAATAGAGCCAATATTATGCAAACTTCTAATGTTGTCTAAAACTACCGCAACAGGAATTTTTTTAGCGGCTTTAAATTCCTCTACAGATAGCCGATTTAGCTCTTCTAGCTTTAGTTTTTTGTTCATAACTATTAATAATATAACACGTCAGATTTTATAGATTTCTAGGGTAATGCGTTAATTTTATAGCGCTAAATTACTAGTAAAATAATATGTCTCATAAAGAAACTCCATTAATGAAGCAATATAATGAAATCAAGGGCAAATACCCTGATGCTTTATTGCTTTTTAGAGTGGGAGATTTTTACGAAACATTTGGCGAAGACGCCATAAAAGCATCGCATATTTTAGGTATTATATTAACCGCTCGAAATAACGGGGGCTCAAAAATTGAGTTGGCGGGTTTTCCTCATCATTCATTAGAATCGTATTTACCAAAGCTGGTTAGAGCAGGACTTAGAGTAGCAATTTGCGATCAGTTGGAAGATCCAAAAATGACTAAAACTATTGTAAAAAGAGGCGTTACGGAATTGGTTAGTCCTGGGGTTGCGTTTAACGATCAAGTTTTAGAACAAAAATCGAATAACTTTTTAGCGGCAATTCATATCGACAAAAAACACGCTGGAGTTGCTTTTTTAGATATTTCAACAGGAGAATTTTTATTAGCAGAAGGAACAATTTCATACATAGAAAAACTTCTTCAAGGATTTTCTCCAAAAGAAGTTCTTTATCAAAAGGGCAAAGAACAATTCGCAAAAGAGCTATTGGGCTCAGAAACATATACGTTTAAACTTGACGATTGGGCATTTTCAAAATCATTTGCTGATGACGTTTTACTGAGACATTTTCAAACAAAGTCTCTAAAGGGCTTTGGTGTTGAGCAGTTAACACTAGGCATTATTGCTGCTGGAGTTATTTTACATTATGTTCAAGAAAACCAACACGACAAACTTTCACACATATCCAAACTATCCCGCATTGAAGAAGAAAAATATGTTTGGTTAGATAAGTTTACCGTTAGAAATTTAGAGTTGTTTCGCCCTTCATCAGAATCAGGCAGTAGTTTGATTGAAGTAGTAGATAAAACTACCACTCCCATGGGAGGCAGGATGCTTAAAAGATGGGTAGCGCTTCCGCTAAAAAATAAAACAGCGATTGATGATAGACTTAATGCGGTAGAGTTTTTTTACAACAATCCTGAATATGCATTAGAATTAAAAAAACATCTTTCTCAAATTGGAGACCTTGAACGCATAATATCTAAAGTGGCTGCATTGCGAATTTCGCCAAGAGAAATGGTTCAGCTTGGAAAGGCGCTTAGTCATATTTTGCCAATAAAAAATGGCATAAAAAAGTCTAACACCAACTCTTTGGTTCGTTTAGCAGATCAACTTCATCTTTGTGAAGAAGCTTTAAAGCAAATAAAGTTGATTTTGTACGCTGAGGCGCCTTCAATTTTATCGAAAGGACAAACCATAAACAATGGTGTAAATGCTGAATTAGACGAGCTTAGAAACATTAAGCAAAATGGTAAAAATTATTTATTAAATATTCAAACAAGAGAAATTGAACAAACGGGAATATCTTCTCTCAAAATAGCATTCAATAATGTTTTTGGTTATTACATAGAAGTTAGAAACACACACAAAGACAAAGTTCCTCAGAGCTGGATTCGTAAGCAAACACTCGTAAATGCAGAACGATACATCACAGAAGAACTAAAGGAATACGAATCTAAAATTTTAGGTGCTGAAGACAAAATTATTCAACTTGAAACAAAATTATTCAACGATCTTGTCCTTACTGTGTCCGATTATATTTCTCAAATACAAACCAATGCAGCCATTTTTGCTCAATTAGATTGTCTATTATCTTTTTCGCAAGTTGCACAAGAAAATAACTACACAAAGCCAGAAATTTCTGATGAAAAAGATATTATAATTACCAACGGACGCCATCCTGTTATCGAAAAAAAATTACCCATAGGAGAGCATTACATACCCAATAATATCTCGCTTACCGAGGAACAACAAATTATCATGATTACTGGACCAAACATGTCTGGTAAGTCTGCTATTTTAAGGCAAACAGCGCTGATAGTTTTGATGGCACAAATTGGTAGTTTTGTTTCGGCAGAAAAATCCACAATAGGGTTAGTGGATAAAATTTTTACCAGAGTTGGTGCTTCAGATAATATTTCCTCAGGCGAATCAACATTCATGGTAGAAATGAATGAAACAGCGAGCATTCTAAATAATTTATCAGATAGAAGTTTAATTTTATTGGACGAAATTGGTAGAGGTACAAGTACCTACGATGGTATTTCGATAGCGTGGGCTATTACAGAATATCTACACGAACAGCCAGTTAATAGAGCAAAAACATTATTTGCCACGCACTATCATGAATTAAACGATATGGCTAGTATTTTTCCTCGCATTAAAAACTATAATGTATCGGTAAAGGAAGTTGGCAACAAAGTAATTTTTATGCGTAAACTTGAGCCAGGTGGTAGCGCACATAGTTTTGGAATTCACGTTGCAAAAATGGCTGGTATGCCCAGATTTGTTATTGATAGGGCAAATGATGTTCTGAGTTCTTTAGAGCGAACGCATGCAATAGGCAACGCCAAGGCAACCGCAAAAAACGACAAAATACAACTTTCTTTTTTTCAATTAGACGACCCAACACTTGTTGGCATAAGAGAAGAAATAGACGACATTGACATCAACACACTTACACCAGTTGAAGCCCTTATGAAGCTAAATGAAATTAAAAAAATGGTGGGAGGTTAGTTCTTTAATTCGGTAAGATAATCCAACATGGCATAATTGATTTCTGAACCAACCCAATGATTTTCGACTACTCCATTTTTTAATAAGAACACCGAAGGGAAAGCTCGTCCTGCCTGTAAAATAAAAGTATTTTGTTCCATCAACACATACTCAAATGAAGAGTTTGTTTGATCAAAAAATTGCTGCACATCATTTTTTGTACTAGGAAAACAAACAATCATTTTTAATTTATCGTTTTTCTGTTTTGTAATATTTAGTTGCGTAGCAGATGTTTTGCAATACGTACATGATGTGGTAAAAAACGTAGCTACCACATAACCATCATTAAGGGTTGTATCACCTGTATAATAAGATAAAATTTCAGGATAAAGAGAGCTGTTTTTAGAATAATTCATGACGTAATCATCCACGTAAATAGGCCTGATAAACGAGCAGCCAATTCCTAAAACAACAGATAAAAATAGTTTAGTGGATGTAGAAAGTTTTTTAAAAAGACTCAACACAAAAAACCAACTAAAAACTAAAAAGAAAAACAACAGTAATCTTACAACAACATCAGCACTTATCCATGTAAAAAAAGATATAGAAGCAAAGGCATTTACCGCTTTAGGAAAAAACCACAGCCCTAAAGCGCTTATTGTTATTAGTAAAAAAGAATAAATTCGAATCATTAAAGGCAAAAGTCGAAGAAAATATGTAAAAAACATAAAAAAACAGATAAATAATATTTTTGATACTAACATCTTTTATATATTTGCCGAACCAAAAAAGAACGTTCTTTTTAAGTGTATAAACACAAGCGAGAGTAGCTCAGTTGGTAGAGCACGACCTTGCCAAGGTCGGGGTCGCGGGTTCGAATCCCGTCTCTCGCTC
>CAYVVI010000065.1:0-8211 GCA_964455265.1 uncultured Flavobacteriales bacterium
GTAAGGCATAAAAAAGGAAATTCGGGAGAGGGTTTGTTGTCATCATCTTTTATAAAATGAGCCAACACATGCCCTTGCATATGATTTACTTCAATAAGAGGAATTTTTAACCCTGATGCGAATCCTTTAGCAAATGAAGTGCCTACTAGCAAAGAGCCCATTAAGCCAGGACCTCTTGTAAAACCTATAGCGTTTAGTTGTTCTTTAGAGATAGTTGCTTTTTTTAGTGCAGCCTCAACGACAGGCACAATGTTTTGCTGATGGGCTCTTGAAGCCAATTCGGGAACTACACCACCATATTGTTTGTGTACATCTTGGTTAGCAATAACATTGGCAAGGAGTTTGTCATTTTTAAATACAGCAGCAGAAGTATCATCACATGACGACTCAATAGCTAAAATGTAGGTATCTTTGCTCGCAACCATTATACGTCAAAAGTATCAAAAAAGCGTCAAACATATTGCTTTCTTCTTTGCATTTAGTTGCAGAGCTATTTATTTTGGCTATTATAATACTTTGTTTTAGTGTAAGGTTTGCACGTGTTCAGACATATTTTGCGAATACTGTTATTCAATATGTGCTCAAAGATTGTCCTACGGCATTTTCTGTAAAGTATGTTGATACAGACTTTTTTCATTACCTGAGATTAAAAGATGTAAACATAAAAGACTACAAAGGCAATCAGTTAATTTCTGGTAAAACTGCTTGGGTGGGTTTTCCTTCTTTGCTTTCATTTAATAATGCAATAAAACTTCAAGAAATAATTTTAGACAGTGGTTCTATTAACATAACTCAATATGAGGGAGATTCATTAGACAATTTAACCACATTTATAAATTGTTTTCCAAAAGGCAACGATGAAAGCACTTCTCAGGATTTTTCTCTGGCATTTTTAAAATTAAGCAACGTAAGTATAGAGTACATTATTGAGGATAAAAAGCAAATAAAATCATTAGGATTGCTAAACTTCAACGATATCAATATCTCTTCTATTGATTTAGAAGTAGAAGACATAGATTTTAAAGAAAGTGTTTTAACAGCCGCGCGTATAAGCACTAATCTTAAAGAGAAATCTGGTTTTGAAATACATGATTTTATCGCCAATAAGCTCGTTGTAGGAAATAAAAGTATGAGTACTTCAAACTTAGTTTTATCTTCAGGAAAGACTAACCTTAAATTAGATGAGCTAAGGTTTGACTTTGATTCGCTTCAAAATTTCAATAATTTTATTGAGGAAGTTAATTTAATAGCAGATTTTAAAAATTCTAAACTCGCTTTTAATGATTTAAAATATTTCTACGCACCATTTAAAGATTTTACCGAAGAGTATATCATTAAGGGATATGTTTCAGGAAAAATTTCTGACATGCATTCTGACGATTTAAAAATTGAAAAAATTTCTACAGATGATATTCTAAAATTTAGAGGTAAAGTGCATATTGTCGGACTACCAGATGTTAAGAACACATTTTACACAATACAAGCTAACGACTTAGAAATGAATAAAAATGGTTTGCAAAATTTGGAGCTGCTAAAATTAGGTAACGTCAATCTTAACTTGCCAGATAATGTATCAAAGTTAGGTACAGTAAAGGGTTCTGGAAGTTTTAGAGGTTATCTTCAAGGGTTTATGTCTGAACTTGACGTTACAACCAAACTAGGTAAAATAGTTACAGATTTAAATTTTTATTACGATGATTTTAATAAAAATTTAGTTTATGATGGCAATCTATCTGCTAACGCTTTTAATGTTGGAAATTTCTTCTCAATTCCAAAGTTAGGTTCTGTTTCAGGCACAGTAAATATAAATGCTTCAGGATTAAATATAGATGAGTTAAAAACAAGTATAAAGGGTAAAGTAAAATCAATTAACTACAACAACTATTCGTACAAAAATATTTCTTTAGATGGTATTTTTGAGAAGAACCACTTTGATGGAGTGGCAAGCATAAACGACCCTAACTTAGTGGCAAATTACGATGGTAACATTGATTTTAAACAAAAAACACCGGCTTACTCATTTTGTTTAAGTGTATCTAAAGCAAATTTATTTCCAATGCATTACACTAAAATTCAAGATGCTTTTGTATCGTTTAATGTAGATGTGATAGGTAGTGGTTTTGAATTTGAAAATCTTCATGGAAAATTTAATTTTACTGATATTAATTTAATTGAAAACTCGAAATCATATCATGCAGATAGCTTAGTGGTAGCTTCCGATTTATCTAACAATAATAATGCAATTCAAATTTGGTCAAGTATTCTTGATGCTAATCTTCAGGGAAAATTTAAGCTTAACGAAATGCACTTGGTGCTTCAAGATATGGCATCAAAAGTACTACCTAAAAAAATCAATTCTACAAACTATACAATTACAAAAGACCAAAACCTTAGTTTTCAATTTAATTTAAAAGATGTAGCAGCCATAACAGATTTAATTCTGCCAGGGTTAAGTATTTCAAAAAATGCATTTTTTAAAGGAGAGTACAATTCCATTGACGAGCATATTGACTTATTTTCAAAAATAGATTACATTAATTATGCTGGAGTGCGCTTTAGCGGGATTAATTTAGAAACACAATTATCTCAAATATTTGAAGTTGATATTTCTTTAGATTCCATTTCACATTTAGAAAACACGGTTAAAAATGTTACTGTATTTGGAGCAGTATTCGACAACAATATTGGCGTAAAACTTAATTGGAACGACAATATTTCTCAAGGAAAAATAGGTGGAAACGGCTATTGGGACGAAGTTGGTAGGTTTACTTTTGATCTTGACCAAACAGATATTCTTACAAAAAATCAAAGCTGGAAACTAATTGAAATTGCTACATTAAAGCAAATGGACGAATCAAAATTCCATTTTAATAAATTTAGTTTTGCAAACAAGAATCAAGTATTTACCGTTGAGGGTGATTTAGGAAAAGATTTCTCAGACTTAATAACTATTCGTTTGGACAGCGTTAATCTTAGCGATGTATTACCAATAAAATCATATCAAATTAGCGGACAAATAGATGCCTTTGTTCAAATTAGGTCTGCTCTTCAAACACCAATGATTTTAGGTAGACTCACATCTGATATTATAATTAATGACAGTGATTTTGGTAAACTAAACATGCAGGCATGGATGACAGGCAAAGACTCTATAAACATCCATGCTGATATCGAAAAATTGAACAAAAAAAACTTAGATATTAACGGGTACTATTTAATTTCTAATGAAGCTTCACCATTAAACTTCAATGTTCTTTTTAAGGAATTTAATCTTGAACCTATTAACGTATTTTTACCCTCAGCAATAAGCAATTTAAAAGGACTAACAAGCGGTTCTGTAATTCTTAGCGGAACGTCTGATAAGCCATCTTTTATTGGTGACTTAAGCATTAAAAAAGGTAATTTAAAAGTAACTTCCCTCAATACTGAATATGGTTTTGAAGGAGATGTTGTTGTGGAGCCCGACTTAATATTCACAACTAATGCTAAAGGTTTTGATGCTTATGGAACACGCGCAAACATTTTATCGGCATCGTTTTATCACACCTTTTTTAAAGATTACAGCTACGAATTTTCTGTTCAAATGCGTCAACCATTTTTAGCTCTAAATACTACAAAAGAAGAAAACTCACTGTTCTATGGAAGAGCGTTTGCAACAGGTCAAGTAAATATTAGCTATGATAAATACAATCTAATAGAAATTGATGTTGAAGCCACCTCACATAAAAACACAGAAATTACCCTACCGCTATATGGTGCAGAAGAGGTTTCTATTGGTGATTTTATTTCGTTTGTAAAATTCAATGATACTGCTCAAAAGAATAACAAGGAGGTAAATTTATCGGGTATTACAATGAATTTGAACCTAACTGCAACACCAGATGCTAAAATTAAGATGGTGTTTGATGAGTTGGTTGGCGATGAAATTGAAGCTTACGGCAGCGGTAATATCTTTATGGAAATTGACCAATACGACCAGTTTAAAATGTACGGTCAATACGAATTAGATAGGGGAGAGTACTTATTTACACTTAAAGATTTAATCAATAAAAAATTTCAGTTAAAGAAAGGCGGTACTGTAAGTTGGTATGGCGACCCTTATAATGCAGAAATTAACGTTAGTGCTATTTACAATGTAAGAACATCAGTTGCTTCTCTTGTTCCAGAAGAGGAAAAACAAAAATACACAGCCAAGCAAGATGTAGAGTGTGAAATGAATCTATCCAACTCTCTATTCAGTCCAAATATTGCATTTGGTATAGAGTTGCCTCGTTCTTCCGACCAAATCAAATCAATTGTTAAAAGTACAATTAGCACCAAAGAGGAGCTTGAACGTCAATTTTTCTCGCTTCTAATCTTAAACAGTTTTATGCCAAGAGAAAGCTCATCTGTGGGTAGTGTTGGCACAGGTGTAGGTGCTTCAACCAGCGAACTTTTAACCAATCAAGTAAATCAAATTTTAGATAAATGGATTAGTGGTTTAGATGTTGGTATCAACTATTTAGTTGGCGATAATATTTCTAACGAAGAGTTTGCATTGGCACTTTCTACCCAATTATTTTCTGATAAATTATTACTTTCTGGTAACTTTGGGATGTCTCAAAACAGAGTTAACCCAAACAACAATACGCTAATTGGAGATGTTACTGTTGAATACATAATAGATTCTTTGGGCATTTGGCGGGTTAAAGCTTTTAACCAATCAAACACGTATGACCCTACAAGAATCTACCAGGGAGACTACACACAGGGCGTTGGATTAAGCTATCAAAAAAGCTTTAATAACGCAGATGAGTTGAAACTTTGGTACAGTATTAAAAAATTATTTAAGAAAAGAGAAGAAGAAAATGAACAAGATTAAAATTCCAAATACAGTACTTGGATACAAGCCATTAGTGTCTGACTATCTTCTTCGTGATGAAAAAATTAAACCTCTAGTCAATGATTTTTATTCTGAAGATGCCATTACTAATCAAATTGAGAGAAAACAACCCCAAAAAGTTAATAGAGAAATTATAGTTAATGCTATTAAAAATCAATACCAGAAAAGTAAAATTGAGTTTCCAATTCAAGTTGATAAATTACTAAATGATAATTGCTATACTGTAACTACAGGGCATCAATTAAATATTTTTGGAGGGCCTCTATATCTATTTTATAAAATTATTGAAACGATAAATCTTGCCGAACACTTAAAGCAAAATCATCCGAACATTGATTTCCTTCCTGTGTTTTGGATGGCATCTGAAGACCATGATTTTGAAGAGATAAACCATACTTCCATTTTAGGTGAAACCTTTGTTTGGAATACTCATCAAAGTGGTGCGGTAGGAAGATTTTTAGTAGATGAAAACTTTATCAATCTGGTTTACCAAGTAACAGACAAATTAAAAAGTAAACCTTTTGGTGAAAAATTTTCAGAGAACATTACGAGTAGCTATTTATTAGGCGACACTTTAGCTAACTGTAATAGACGCTTTATTCATAGCTTTTTTAAAGACACCTCCCTTATAATAATTGATGGTGATGATTTTTCACTAAAACAATTGTGTGCTGATATTTTTGAAAAAGAATTAAACGATAAAATAACTCTAAAAGAAGTATCCAAAACCAACGACTATCTTTCTAAAAATAATTATCACCAACAAGTTTTTGTAAGAGAATATAATCTGTTTCATATTGAAGATTCTGTTAGGCAACGCATAGAATCTTTTGATGCCTCAAAAGAAATTGAGTCAGAAAAAATAAGTCCCAATGCACTTCTTAGACCCGTATATCAAGAATTGATATTACCCAATTTAGTATATATTGGAGGTGCAGGTGAAATTGCTTATTGGCTTCAGTTAAAAACAACTTTTGAAGCCATGAATGTTATTTTTCCATTAATTTCAGTAAGAAATAGTTCGCTTTTTATTGATAATTCTTCTTGGAAAAAAATGCAGAAATTAGGAATAACCGCTGACGATATTTTTAAACCCACAGACATTCTTAAAAACGAGTACCTAAATAGAAATAATACCGAAAGCATTGGTTTTGATGATGAACTAAAGCAGCTAAATGAGATATATTATCAAATTGAACAAAAAACTAAAAGTGCAGACGAAACGCTTGCCCCAAAAGTAAAAGCTGATTTTGTTAGGGTAGAACAATTCTTATCTGATTTAAGAAAAAGAATAGAAAAACATCAAAAACAAAAATTTGATACGTCATTACAACAAATTGAAACCATCAAGAATAAATTATTCCCTAATAGTATTCCGCAAGAGCGAACGGAAAGCATGCTAAGTATGTTGGCTATTTATGGAGATGATTTTTTATTACAAACAAAGGCAACTATTTTACCTTTTGATGCGTCTGTTAAAGTAAGAATTGATGAGTAGAATTTTAGCTATAGATTATGGAAGCAAACGAGTAGGGTTGGCCGTTACTGACGAAAACAACATTATTGCTTCTCCGCTAACTACTGTGCACTCATCAGAGCTAATACGTTTTTTGACAGACTATTTTAACAAAAACAATGTTTCTACAATTGTGGTAGGAGAGCCAAAACGCCTTAATAATGAGCCAGCTCAAGCAACAGAACTTATTGACAATTTTGTGAAACACTTATCAAAAACCTTTTCAACCATGAAAATAGTTAGATTTGATGAGCGTTTTACATCAAAAATGGCATTTCAAAGTATGATTGATAACGGCATGAAGAAAAAGCAGAGACAAAACAAAGGAATGATAGACCAAATAAGTGCCACCATCATTTTACAAGATTACCTTCAACAATTAAAATAAGAACACTATTTTTGCCAATATTTTCAAGGAAATGATATTACCTATTGTTGCATACGGAGACCCAGTTTTAAGAGAGGAGGCGGTAGAGATTGAAGAAGGTGCAGATGTGTCTAAATTAATTAGTGACATGTTTGAAACCATGTACAAATCTAAAGGAGTTGGTTTGGCAGCGCCTCAAGTTGGCAAATCTTTACGTTTGTTTATTGTTGATTGTGGTCCTTTTGCAGATGATGAGCCAGAAACCGAAGAGGAAGCGCAAGAAATGGAATTTTTAAAATCGTTTAAACGCGTTTTTATAAATCCAATAATTGAAGAAGAAACTGGTAAAGAATGGGAATTTAACGAAGGATGTTTAAGCATACCGGGCATTAGAGAAGATGTAAAGCGAAAGCCCGATTTAGTGATAACGTACTTTGATGAGAATTGGAATTTGAAAGAAGAACAACTCAATGGATTAGCCGCAAGGGTTATTCAACACGAATACGACCATATAGAAGGAATATTATTTATTGACCATTTAAACCCTTTGAAAAAAAGATTGTTAAAAGGAAAATTGACAGATATTTCTAAAGGAAATGTAAAAGTTGATTATAAAATGAAATTTGTAAAATAATAAACTATGATAAAAGCGTTAAAATTTTCAGTATTAATAATCATTACAGCAACTTTGTTTTCATGTGGAAATAACAAAGAAAAAGCAGACAAGGCATACAATGCCATTATTGAAATTGAAGGCAGTGTTGTAGCCGATAACGATATAGTGTCACAAAGTAAATTGGCAGAATTATTAGCAGCAAGTGAAGAATTTATTAAAAACTTCCCTGATGATGAACGCGCACCAGCTGTTATGCAAAAAGGTATTCGCTCAGCAGTTTCACTAAACAACTATAGCAAAGCCATTATTTTGATGGATGACTTAATTAAAAATTACTCCACAGAAAAAACACTTCCAGAATATTTATTTCAAAAAGCATTCATTGTTGGAGAGTCTGGAGCATTGGGTGAAGCAGATAAAATTTACGAGCAACTTATTACTCAATATCCTAAGCATGAATTAGCAGAGCAAGCTAAATTAGCGCGTGAAATGCTAACCATGACAGATGAAGAACTTATTAAAAAACTTGAAAACGCTCAGGCAGCACAAGATTAATCCATGAAAAAAAGACTAATAGCCCTTTTTATAGTTAGCCCTATTTTACTATGTGCTCAGCTAACAGATTTTAAATATTCATTGAGCGATTCTCTGAAGTACAATTACGTGGCTCTAAAAACCACACCCTTTTCATTAATAGACCCCGTAGTTTCTAGTTTTGGTTTGTCCGCTGAGTATCGTCACGAGCAAGACTACGCTATTGAAGCCATTTATTATTTTTTAATTCCTCAAGTGTATCCAGAAATTGAAGGAAAAGAAAACCAAAAGTTGCT
>CAYVVI010000066.1:0-6984 GCA_964455265.1 uncultured Flavobacteriales bacterium
CATGACCTTCTTTCTTGCCCGTTCCTTGATCTCTTCCTGAAGCGCGTCCCACTTCCCCTCTTTCATAAAGGCCAGAAGACGCCGCTGAATCACCTCCAGAAGACTTTCTTCCTTCACCTCAAAGGTCACGCCCTGATCTTCAAAGACCTTGGCTTTTGAATCCTCCATGCCCCCAAAGACAAGCGCTGCCGTCAAAAGAAAAGAGGGCGTTGCCTTGAATCGGTTTCCTTGAAGAGGGGAGGCCTTCACGCGCACGTCTGCTCCCCCTGATCAAGACTTTTGTTCGGGACGCAGCTCAGGCCAAGACACTCTTCTTTCTCTTCTCCTTGAGAAGAAAGACTGTCCGTTTTCGTTTCATAAAGGGCCCTGGTGTCCGGATCGCAAAAGAACCTCAAGGGCACTCCCGGCACGGTGTGGTGAAAGAGCGCAAACTCACTGAACCCCCGCACGGGGCTCAGTGACCGCAGAAGCGCTTCCCGATACCCCTTTCTTACAAAGCCTTCCAAAAACGGCTTCTCTTTGAGGGTCTCAAGGCCTTCTTCCCCCATATGAAAGAACACATGCCATGCACTCTCCTCCGAGGCCCTTCGAAGAGCGGCGGTGTCCCCGTCCGAGGAACGAGCCACGACCCCGAGAGAACATCTGTAAAGGCGGCACACCCCGGCAAATGCCTCAATAAAGTCGGCAATGGCCGCCCCTTGAAGGAGCCCCTCCGCGTCATCCATCAGAATCAGATAAGGGGTTTTCGTATCCGATGTTAAAAGCCGTCCCCAGAGCTGAAGCATCACGGCCATCACTTTAAGAGGAGTCATCGTGTCATTGGCGTCAGCTTTAAGGAGAAGAAAATCCTCGGAGAGATCAAGGGGCCGCGGGGCCGTGAACAAAGAGGCAGCACCACCGTTTTCCGTGAAGGCCGCCAAGGATTCCGCCATCTCTTGAGCCTCTTTTTCTTCTCTCCCCTGAAGGGCCTGTTGAACGTCCCGAAGCGTTGCCTGATTTTTCCGATCCTCCCAAGCGGTCACAATCGCCTCTCGGATCAAAGCGTCCTGAGGGTCTGTTCTCTTTCCCGAGGGAAAGACCATGTAATGCACAAGACATCGGAGGCCCAAAAAAAGATTTGATCGGATCCATTCCTCTTCCCTTGTCTCGCCCGTCGGAATCAAACTGAAGGGATTCGGAGACACCGCCTCCTCTTGAAAGGAAAGACGCTTTCCGCCCAAAGAGAGACAGAGGTGCCGATAATGACCACCTGTCTCAAAGACAACGACCTTTCCTCCCATACTTAAGGTTTGAACCAGCATCTCCTTGCAGAAAAAGCTCTTCCCCGAAGCACGTGCACCCGCCAAAAAGAAGTTAAAATTCCCGCTTGAAGAGGAAGGCCTTTCTCCCGGGATGCAAAAGCCGTCAAAGGGCGTCCAGAACGCAAGCTGTCCGCGTCTTCCCTGAAGGGGAATGCCGGGGGCATTCTGCCCCGTCCAGTCCCCTGCAAGGGGGAGAAGATTTTTGGAGGCCGTCGTCAGTGTTTTGCTCGTAAAGGCCGTGAGAGGCGCATCCACACGCTTGGGTTCCTTTTTAAAACCGCTCTTTGAAAGAAGGTCTTTCATCATCGGGTCCCCCTTTGAGCCAGCATGTGCTCAATTGCCTGATTGAGGCTCATGCCTTGCTTTTGAAGATCGTTCAAGGTGGCCACTTCCTGTGCGTTGGTCGAATAGAGAAGCGTCGTATACGGATCACAAAAGAGACGGAGCGGTACACCGCTCAACTTCGAATGAAACAGCGCAAACTCACTGAATCCCCGGGCCGGTTGAAGGGATCTGAGGAGAGCTTCCCGATAACCTTCCTTGACGAACTCGCCCAACTGAGGATGATCTTTCAGCCCTGAAAGCGTGTCGCCCGCCTGATTAAAGATGATCTTCCACGCACTGTTCTCCCATGCGGCCTTAGGGCCTGTGGCACCGTCCTTGAAGAAGTGATTCAGGGATTGGGTGGCAACCCCTAGTGCACATCTGTATTTACGGGATGTGAGAGCAAGGGCCTCAATAAAGTCGCCTGTGGACTTGCCCCGAAGGAGATCCCACGCCTCATCGATCAGAATCAGAAAAGGAGCTTTTCTGTCGGAGAAGATCATCCGCTGCCAGACTTGCGTGATCACCATCATGATCATGACGCTCTTCAGCGGCTCTTCCAGATTATCCGTCTCAACCACGATAAAGTCGTATGAGAGATCAATGTTGGCAGGCGGGTTAAAGAAACGCCCGTACGCCCCGTGAGATGTAAAATCAATCAGCGATCTTGCAATGTCTCGGGCTCGGGTATCCTCGACACCCTCCAAAGCATCTCTCACGGCATCAATCGACCCCCGTGATTTCTTTTCTTCCCAGACTTTGTAAATAGCCTCCTTCAGAAAGGCGATCTGAAGATCATTCTTCTGACCCGATGGAAACGCCATCTGGGTCAAGATGCTGATCAGCCCATTAAAGAGAGACGTCCGGTCCTTGACCTCGTCCTCCGTCTCTCCTTCAGGGATAAAGGTGAACGGATTCAGAGAAAACCTCTTTGAAAAGTCAAAGGTGATATGGTGGCCCCCGAGAGAGGTACAGAGATTCTTGAAGCTCCCGCCCTTGTCGAGCACAAAGGCCTTGCCCCCGACTGCAATCGTATTGGTCATGATCTCGTTACAGAGAAAGCTTTTGCCGGAGCCCGGCACCCCCGTCACACAGAAGTTATAGTCCCCCTCCGTGTCATAAAGCTTGATCCCCGGTAAGAACATCCCGTCAAAAGGCGTCCAGAACGCAAGCTGTCCGCGCCGTCCCTGAAGGGGAATGCCGGGGGCACCCTGTCCCGTCCACTCGGCAATCACCGGCAGGATGTTCTGGGATTCCTTCGTGATGGTCTTCCGTGTAAACCCGAGGGCTGCTAAATCCGTGCCCGCACCGATCGCTTGAGTCTTGCGGCCTAAAGGGGTCCACTTCTTCCTCTGTCCCGTCGTCCACGTCATCGGCAGAGAACTTAAAAAGAAGTTCAGGTGACCGTACGTCGCACTCTTGGTCGACCAGCCGTAGGTGTTCCAGATGGACTCAACCGTGTTCTGGATGCGGGCAAAGTCTTGCGGAGGACAAAGAACGGTGAGAGAGAGGCCTGCTTCAACCACCCGCTCGCCCTTTTGAAGCTCCGCAACGATTTCTCTGGCTTCTTCATAGTCTTCTTCCAGGTTCGGTTGCCATTTGCCCATGCGGGTCTTGAGGCTGTTTTCAAGGGTGCCCCGTTTGGAATACGCCCGCTTTCTTTGAACCCCTTGGTTCTGCAACACGGTAAAGCCGTAATGCAGGAGAAAGGGACAGGGAATCGTCTCGGACCCATCCAGAATGTCCCCGAAGAGCTTGTCCATATGCGCAAGCGCCCAGACCTTCGGTGTCAGCCTCGGCAAAAAGGTATGGGCCAGATATTTGTCTCCTTTGAGATAAAAGCCGTCCTTGCTGACCCGGCCTGCCAAATCAGGGGCGGGGATGAGCTTTGAGAGCTCTTCGTAATCCGACCACCAGCAACCGTCAGGTTCGGTCACCTCTTCATGGTTCACGATGTTCCCGACCTCCCTCACCAATTGCTTGTCATCAATCGGGTTTAAAAAGAGGCCGATCTTTTCAAGGGATCCTTGAAGGGTTTTTCGAATCTGCACGAGGTTTTCCCGTTCGACGGGGTTGGTGATCACCCCCGGCACCGTGTAAGACACAAAAAGCCTGAAGTCTCTCAGAGGATATCGGGGGTCAAAGGCCCGCTGTTTGAGATACTCAAAGCGCCTTTGGGACAAGTCCTTATAAAGAGGATGGACGCGGTAAGATTTCCAGGAGGAAAGCCGCTCTTGGATTCTCGGGCTTGCAACCAGCAAAAACTGCATGGAACTGCCTTCAGGCAGGTTCCCCGTTTGAGAGAAGAACTTATCAAGCTTGTCCTGATCGGAAAGGGCAGCGCCTGCGGCAGGCGCTCCCATCAGCACAAAGCCTGTTGAGTCCCTGTTCAAGAAAAGACCCGTCTCCGCGTCGTAACTGTCATAGGGAAGGTACTGCCAAAAGGACTCAATCCCGAGGTCAAGTTCGGATAAGGGTTTATAGGCTTCATTGAGGCCCTTAGGGCCTTCCCCGAAGAGTTTGGCCGCCATCGATCCAAGGGCGTTTAAAGACATCAGGCATCTCCCAAGGTTGTTAGGAGCTCAGAGCCGAAGTGACTTTTGGAAACAGGAACATCAGTGCTCAGATCAATCTCTCCCCGATCCATCCGTGTGTTAACGGTTGAAAGCGACGAACACCGTATCCCCTCCCCCACAGGACAGTCAAAGCTCTCGTTCCAGCTCGTACAGCCTGTAAGACAGCCGGAGAGGGCGATCAGAAGACACGCATATCTGTGTTTGTGTGTCTTGCTTCCTTGAACTTTCAGGGTCTCTCTCTTCTTAAAATGATCTTTTCTTTTACGCATTGATCTCACTCGTCGATTTGTTAGGGGTTGAAGCTTGAACGCGCTTGAGCGTCGTCTCCTGTCCGAGGTCTTTCAAATCAAAGCCCGTCTTGAAGACCACATCCACAACCCGTCCCGGGTTCACCACAATCACAGGCTGCATGCTCTCAGCGCGCTTGATGCTGAACTCAGCGAGTTTATCCAAAGCGCTCGAAGCCCCCTGCCCCATCCCGCCTTTCAAAGCATCTTGAGGCTTCAAGGCGTTGGTCTGCCCGAAGGGGGTTACGGGATAAACGGAAGACTGAGCCTCAAATTTGAGGAAATTGCTCATGCCTGAGAGAATCCCTGTGAGGAACGCTTCCCGTGCCACAGCGCCTGCCTTATCAACGACCTTGCCTCTGAGTCCCGGTGCGCCGTCTTCGCCCACAATCCACCCTTCAACCTCTCTCTCCACCGTGCGGCCATCTTTTTCGACCAAAGAGAGTTTGTGCATGCGGCAAAGAGCGCGCTCGGACGATAGATCCCCGTAACAACTCCCGATAATGACGGCATCCTTTAAATGGGACTTCCACCCCCGCGGCATGGTGCCGCCATCAGCCAGACGCATCAGGATCGGTTGGGGATTGCCCTGAGTTGAGGTCGCCGTTGAAACAACGACCCCTGAGGTCAGCACCGCTTTGGCATAACTGCCCGCCACCACAAAGGATTTAGCGTGGTGAAGCGCTGCCCCTCCGCTTGAGCTTAAATGCAGAATCTTCTTCTCTCGAAGAAGAGGAGGTTTGCCCCTTGCATCCCCCGGCGCCCCCTCGTGCCACAAAGAGCGGGAAGAAGGTTCTTTAAAGGGCATGCCGTCCTCGGGCGACACATCGTCCTTTGTGAGAGCAGCCGCACTGAAGCCGTCTGATTTAAGAACATGGGGACTTGATGCGGTTGCCTGCGGTTTGACAGGCATCGGAGAAGGCCTTGCGCCTTGAGAGGTCATCTTGGCGGTGAGCGCTTCTTCCAATGTTTTAAGGCGCTTTTCCTGAAGTTCGTTTTGGCTCTTCAGGGTTTCGGCAATGGAGCGGATTTTAGCGGCTTCCCCTTCCATCCGAGCCGACCACACGTCCTGCTGTTTAACCAGATCTCCGAGCACAACCTGTTTCGGTTTTTCAGCCTTTTGAGGGGCTTCCGCCGCTTTTTCAAGGCCCGTCATCATCAAGAGAAAGACCACAGCCGCACCACTCGCCAAAAGCCAGAAGAGGGTTTTCTGCTTGCGGGAGACTTGACGGGACGTATCTCCCTCAGATGTTTGCAATTTACGGATGAGGTCTTTCAACATGGGAGGAATTCCTTCTCTTAGTCACCGAAGACTTTCATGATGTCGGCCACGTTCCACGAGGTCAGCATCCCGATGATCAAAATGGCCACCGAGCCTAAAATGCTCCCCTTCTGAAACACACCCCAAGCCCCCACAAGGGTGCCGCCGATGAGCGTCACCTTCCCGATGGGACCTGCAACCAGCTTGCTGATCTTCTCAGAGCTCGTCTCGACTTGCGTCAAGGCTTGGGATCCGAAGACCCGATCCACAAGCAAGAACGTGCTTAGGGTCAGTGTCAGACACGCGGTGTTGGCTTTTGTGAAGAGCGCCTTTCCTTTTTGAAAGAGAGAGAGGGGCGTCTCGTCGTGTCCTGCTGCGGGGATCACGGGAACAGAGGAGGCCGCTTTTGAGGCGTCTTGCCTCTTCAAGGGCATAAGGACAGGCGCGTCCTGAGATAAGATGGGTTTAGTCATGGTTTTTTCCTTTCTTTTGTTGAATCGTGACGGCTTTTGTGAGACCGAAGGGAGGAAGTTTTGTATCCAGAAGCTTTCCCCCTTCATCCGCATTCAGAAGGTCCTTGATCTCCAAAGTCGACTCACTGGGTTTTCTCGACTTGACCTCCCAAAGAGAGAGACTGTGGGTGCCGTTCGTGAACCTCTGAACCTCTTTTGCAACCGCTTGTTCCGTGTACCTTGGCTCTTCCTTAAGGCTCTCCCGCGCAAAGGCGCGTGGAACATCTCCGGCCAAGGCCGCATCCATCCAGCGCTCGAGCTGCGTCTTGGAAACAGCTTTGGTCTCTTTGACCTTCAGCACCACAGGCGCGGCCTTCTTGTCCGTAAACAGCAAGTTCAAGTCTTGCGTGAGGCCTGAGGACGTAATGAGAGAAACAAACAAAGAGCCCTTTTCCTCAGGAGGGGCTACAAAAAGATGGCCTGAAGGGTGCAGCTTGATGTTCTCGGATGATGGATAGGCAAACATGTCCTTGATCCCCTCCCCTTCCACGGAAATCCTTGTAAGCCCCTTGTCTGAAACCGACACCGTGATGACCTCCCCCGGATTTAAGGGGGTAGCAGCCGTGAGCGCCTGAGCGCTGAGACCGACGGCGGCCGGGAGAACCATGTATTTTTGAAATCTCTTTAGCATCGGGTCGTCTCCTGTCCCTCACTGCTGACAGAAATCGGGTGAGGCTCGAAGAAGCGTTGCCACGTCTCCCGCCACAAAGAGGTCTCCATCCA
>CAYVVI010000066.1:7084-8149 GCA_964455265.1 uncultured Flavobacteriales bacterium
CCGTGGGATTTGCCGAAAAAGCTTAAGAATCGACCCGTCACATGAATCTTTCTTGTCTTTCGCTCAAGGGAGAACGTCTCCGGGAAAAAGGCCGTGCTGATCTGCTCTTTTTTTAAGAGCTCCGCCGTCTTCTTCAAATCATCCCCGATCGTACTGCTGCTGATCGCCCAACTCAGAAACGTCTTTGTTTTACGGTCCACATTCTGAGGGTTGGCTGTAAAAAGATCGGACAGGAGATTGGAGGCCCAATCCACGAGATAACTATCCGGCACATGCTCCCCTTCAATCAGATACCGCTTGTTGGCATCCGAGAGACTCGGAATCACGATGATCCGTTCCTGCGCACTCCAGAGCTTGGCAAGCAGCAGAGCCGTCGTCCCCATCAAAAAGAGCACCATGAGGTACGCAAAGTTCCGTTGCTTGAGAAGCTCAATCGCAGCCTCTTGTTTAAAGGAGAGTTTCATCAGCCGATCCTCCGCGTGTGAGAAGGAGGCAGCACGCGGTCGGTGCGAGACCGCCCCAGATGCCACCATAAAAAGCCCTTGATGTTAAAGCCTGCCGTCGTCTTCTTAAGACGCTTTAAAAGAAGGAAGCTTCCAACGAAGATTGCGGTCAGGAGACTCCCGAACACCTTGTTGCTGCAAAGGAAGAAAGACCCAAATGCGGCAAGCAGAAGGCCGAGTTCATCCATGGTCTGGCCTAAAAACCTCACGGGAGATCCGAGGTCAAAGGAGATTCTGTTCTTGGATTTCATGCCGCAGGCTCCTCTAAAGAGAGATCAATCGAGGAGACGCTTTTGAGGCGGCGCCTCAAGTCCTCCAGAAAGTGGGTTGCAATCCAGTCCCGAATAAAGCGGGTCGGAGCCTTGACGCTTAAAACGCCGCCCTCCAAAACAAAAGACGCTTTGCCGAACCAGTTCAGGAAGGAAGAAGACCCCAAAAGAGCCGCGATCTCTGAGAGAACCTTTTGAAGGTCAGGGGTTACGTCATAGGCCTTCAAAAAAGAAGGAAGGGGGTCCGCCGCTGACAGGGAGGGCAACAGACGACGGTCCCCCGAGGTAAAGCC
>CAYVVI010000067.1:0-2955 GCA_964455265.1 uncultured Flavobacteriales bacterium
GTCTTTGGGCTATTCCGTCCATATCGGCTTACAACTCCTGCCCTGAGCTTGTCGAAGGGATATAGATATATAAACTTTCTACTCATTTTATTGTAGAAATTAGGTGATTAAAAATAAGCATAATAAAGATTTAATTAGTTTTATGTAAGTTATTGGCTTACCTTTGTAGGGCATTCATTAAACTACTCATTGCAGTATAAACCACAAACGTTGGTTTTCCTCACTCCTCAATGCTTTAGGAAATAACATCTCCCAAAAATTAGAAGTTTAATTTGTAAAGTTCTCTTTGTCAAACCGACCGACAACGATGAGTCTTTATATAATTAGTCGGTCTAAAAGAAATAATACAACATGACATTTGAACAATTACATTTAATTGAACCCATCCTTAGGGCTTTAAAAGCAGAAGGATACACAACACCCACACCCATTCAATCACAAGCTATTCCTTTATTATTAAAAGGGAGAGACGTGCTTGGTTGTGCGCAAACAGGCACTGGAAAAACAGCTGCATTTGCTATTCCTATTATTCAATTAATGACAGAAACGCACCAAGCAAACAACTTAAATAAGCGTCCAATAAGAAGTTTAATTCTTACCCCAACAAGAGAACTTGCTATACAAATTGGCGAAAGTTTTGAGAGCTATGGTAAACACACCAATCTAAAATACAAAGTAATTTTTGGAGGTGTAAACCAACACAGCCAAGTAGAAGCGTTAAGAAGAGGGGTTGATGTTTTGGTAGCCACTCCAGGAAGATTGCTTGATTTGATGAATCAGAAATTCATAAACCTAAACGACATTCAATTTTTTGTGCTAGATGAAGCTGATAGAATGCTCGACATGGGTTTTGTTCACGATGTAAAAAAAGTAATTGCTAAGCTGCCACAGAAAAAACAATCGCTTTTCTTTTCTGCAACCATGCCCCCAGTAATTTTAGAGTTGGCAAATTCTATTTTGAAAAATCCTGCAAAAGTTGAGGTAGCGCCTGTATCAAGTACTGCCGATACTATTAAGCAAGTGGTTTATTTTGTAGATAAAGAAAATAAAAAGCACCTGTTAAACGAAGTATTGAAAGACCAAACCATTGAACGCGCTTTAGTATTTGCAAGAACAAAGCATGGAGCCAATAAAATCACAAAAGATTTGCTTCAAAAAAACATCAAAGCCGAAGCCATTCATGGCAACAAATCTCAATCAGCCAGACAAACTGCGCTGAATAACTTTAAAACAAAACAAACCCGAGTGCTTGTTGCTACAGATATTGCCGCAAGAGGTATAGACATTGATGAGCTATCGCACGTAATTAATTACGAATTACCCAATGTGCCCGAATCGTATGTGCACAGAATAGGTAGAACAGGCAGGGCAGGAGCCAATGGTATTGCCATTGCTTTTTGCGATGCTATAGAAAAAGAATACCTGAGAGACATTCAAAAACTGATTGGAAGACAAATTCCTGTTGTGGAAAACAAACTGTTTCCGCTAGTAAATCATAATCCTGAAAAAGAAGTGCAACGTTCTCAGCGCCCAGCTAGAAGTAGCAGTCCAAGAGCAGGGGATACACCAAAGAAAAAATCATTTAGCGGTCACAGAAAGCGCAAATCGATATAACTATCCATAAAAAAAGAGGCGGTATTACGGCCTCTTTTGTATTTAAATATTAAGGATTAAAGTCTATCCGCTTTTAATGATGTACTCCACCTTCGCCATGAACGTGGCCATGGTCAAGTTCGTCTGGCGTTGCAGGACGCACAGAAATTACACTACCAGTAAAAAATAAATTTTGCCCAGCCAACGGATGGTTCATGTCAATAGTTATTTCAGCATCGCCAATAGTAATAATTTTACCAGGGTGTACGTGTCCGTTTTGGTCTTGAAGATTAATAACTCTTCCTTCAATAATATCTGGAGCTAAAGCGCCATTATCCATAAACATGTCTTTTGAAAGGTCTATGATTGCGTTTTCATCGCGCTCACCGTAGGCATTTTCTGCATTAATACCAAAAGAGAATGTTTCGCCAACTTTTAGCCCTACTACATTATCCTCAAAGTCAGGAATCATTTGCCCTACACCCGATAAAAAGGTTAATGGCTCACGTCCTTTTGTAGATTCAATCATTTCGCCTTCAATGGTGTCTCTGTAAAGTGTGTACTCCACCGAAATAACGTTGTTACTTGTGTTTGTCATTACGTATGTTTTGTTGATTAATAGACTACAAATCTACAATATATTATAAAGGGGGCAAAATATCAACTTGAAAATTAAGGCATAATTTTTTGTGTAAAAATTTGCAAACAATAAAAAATGTGTATATTTGCAGTCCTTAAAAATTAAGAATACAGAAAACAATGGCAAACCATAAGTCAGCATTAAAAAGAATTAGACAAGCAGCTGCTAAGCGTCTTCGTAACAGATACTACCACAAAACTTCACGTAATGCGGTTAGAGATTTGAGAGCATCTACAAGCAAAAAAGAAGCATCAGAACTATTGCCTAAGGTAGTAGCTATGCTAGATAAATTAGCTAAGAAAAACGTTATTCACAAGAATAAAGCGTCTAACCTTAAGTCTAGTTTAACTAAGCATGTAAACGCTTTAGTAAAATAAGCTAAGCTCAACAATATTTTAAAAGCTCCTCCTAAAAGAGGGGCTTTTTTTATATCTTAGTGCCATGTATCAGCCCGAACATCTAACCATAAAAGCGTGGGCAGAAGACGACCGCCCTCGTGAAAAAATGCTCCAAAAAGGACGCTCTGCACTTTCTGATGCCGAATTGATTGCTATTTTGATCGGAAGTGGCTCAAAAAATGAATCAGCAGTGGATTTATCTAAACGCATTTTACAAAGTGCTGGAAATAATCTTTCTGCTTTGGGTAGTTTATCACTCAACGATTTAATGAAATTTAAAGGCATTGGCGAAGCAAAAGCCATTACGATTGCCGCTGCATTAGA
>CAYVVI010000067.1:3055-8037 GCA_964455265.1 uncultured Flavobacteriales bacterium
AGTGAACAAGATAAGCAACTAACCAAAAAAGTGAAGGAAGCGTTAAGTTTAGTAGAAATTTCATTGCTTGACCATTTAATTGTTGCGAATAATACCTACTTTAGCTTCGCAGATGAGCACTTACTTTAAACACTACTCAACACTATGATTCCTGTTCACGAAATTCGCAAACACAACTCTATTTTCAATTCGTTTATCGCACAAATTCGCGATGAAAATGTACAGAAAGACCGTATGCGTTTTCGCAGAAATATGGAACGTATTGGTGAGGTGATGGCTTACGAAATAAGCAAGACGTTTACCGTTGATGAGCAGCACATCAGCACTCCGCTTGGTCAGGCAGTTGAGAAATTGCATAAAGAACCCCTTGTTTTGGCTACTATTCTTCGCGCAGGTTTGCCATTACATCAAGGACTTTTAAATTATTTTGATGATGCTGAAAACGCCTTTATTTCTGCTTATCGCAGACATCATAAAAACGATGCTTTTGAAATAGAAATTGAGTATTTATCTACACCACAACTGGATGGTAAAACGGTTATTCTATCTGACCCAATGTTAGCAACGGGGGCGTCAATGGTTATGGCATATAAAGCCATGCTTTCTAAAGGAACACCAGCTAAAGTACACGTGGTTACTGCTATTGCAAGCATAGAAGGCGTAGCATATGTTAAAAAAAATATGCCATCGTCTACGCAAATTTGGGTGGGTGCCATTGATGATGAACTCACCGCTCAAGCGTATATAGTTCCTGGCTTAGGCGATGCGGGAGATTTAGCGTTTGGAAGTAAAAATTCATGAAGTACATTTCGTTATTCTTAATAGCCACAACTAAGTTTTTGTTGGCACCTCCATCAGGTTTAGCTATGAAATTGCCTGCGTGGGAAGTTCTTATTGTTTGTACATTAGGTGGTTTTGCTGGAGTTTTCATTTACTACAATTTAGCAACGTGGTTTATGAAACGAGCTAAAGCCAAAAAACTCACAAAGATTAAAGAAGGAAAACTTCAAGCTAAAAATTTTACGGTGGTAAATAAAACTTTAGTAAAAATCAAGCATTTTAAATTGGGTTTAATACTTATCGCATTTGTTACTCCAGTTTTAATTTCTATTCCCGTTGGAAGCATTGTGTGTGCTAAATTTTACAAAAAAAGCTTTTTTACATTACCCTTATTGCTCACATCAGTAATATTCTGGGCTGTAACTCTGACATATTTTTCTGACTATGTGTTAAAACTTTTTTAAGTTGCAAAATGTAAAACACATATTCTTTGACCTTGACCATACCCTTTGGGATTTTGAAAGAAACTCAAAAGAAGCATTGAACGATATTTTTGACGAAAAAAACTTACAACAAAAAGGCGTTCCATCGTTTGAAAATTTTTTCACAACCTACAAAAAATTTAATGCACACTATTGGGAATTATACAGAATTGGCGAGTTACCCAAAGAAATTTTACGCACTATTCGTTTTGAAAAAACCTTAGAAACATTTGGCATCAATGATTTTATTCTTTCCGAAAAAATAGGAGAGGATTACGTGCGTATTAGTCCGCAAAAAACACATTTGTTTCCCCACGCTCTAGATGTTTTGGAGCACCTTAAAAATCAAAAGAAGGAGTTGCACATCATCACCAACGGATTTAGCGAAGTGCAATTTATCAAGTTAGAAAAATCTGGATTAAAGCCATTTTTTAGTGAGATAATTACTTCCGAAAATGCAGGTGTAAAAAAACCAGACCCACAAATTTTTCATTACTCCATGAGCTTAGCAAAGACCATTGCTCAAGAAAGTTTGATGATTGGCGATGAACCCGAAATTGACGTGAAAGGCGCATTAGATGTAGGCATGAAAGGTTTGGTGTTTAATCCCAAACAAGATAAGCAACACGACTACGAAGAAATCACTTGCCTTTCGGATTTAAAGAGGTATTTTTGAGCTTTATGTCATGCTGTACCGATTTTTTCGGGATCAGCATCCCTAAGTTATAGATTCTGAAACAAGTTCAGAATGACATGTTGTCTGTTTTATATTTTCTCAAACAACGCTACCGCCTCAATGTGGGCGGTGTGTGGAAATTGGTCAACTAGCGATAGCTTTTTTAATTCGTAACCAAAACTTGTGAGAGTTTGTATGTCTCTTGCTTGGGTAGCAGGATTGCACGACACATATACCATGCGCTTGGCGCCCAAAGCAATTACTTTATTTAGAGTTTTTGGAGCAATTCCTGCGCGAGGTGGGTCAAGTACTATGGCATCAATTTTTCCTTCATATTGGGGATATTCTAACAAAAATTTCCCCACATCCGATGCAAAAAACTCTACGTTACTTATGTTGTTGCGTTTGGCATTTTCTCTAGCATTTTTAATGGCATCTTCCACAATATCTACCCCAATTACTTTAGCTTTTGGAAGTTTTGAAGCAATCAGTTGACCGATGGTTCCTGTACCACAAAATAAATCCATAATCACACCATCTTCGCTAGGTCGTTTTTCAAATAAATAATCTATGGCTTTGCTGTAGAGTTTTTCCGCACATTTAGGATTGGTTTGAAAAAAGCTACCCATGCTAATTTCAAAATTTAATCCCAACAAATTTTCTACAATTTTATCTTCACCAAAAAGTTTGTGGCTTGGTCCTTGCAGAAACTTTTCACGTTCAGACTCATCGTCATTTATGGTGTGAATAAAGCCAACCAAACGCTCACCAAACAATGACTTTAAATAATCTGAAAATGCTTTTACGTCAAACGCTTCTACGTTTTCTGAAGAAGTAATTAAACTCAACAACAATTGATTTTTGCTGTAAGATTTTCGCGCCACCAAATATCTAAAGAAACCAACTTTTTTTGGTGGATGAAAAGCTGGTAGTCCAGTATTTTTAAGAAATGCTCGAATGTCTTTCAACTTGTTTTCTACTTCGGCATCAAACATTCCAGATTCTTTGTCTAAGTTTTCTACCTTCCACCAAGTGCCTCTGTACTTAAAGCCAAGCGCAAAATCATCGTCAGTTTCTATATCATTTTCTACATCTTGACGAATGGATGAAAACGCATATTCCATCTTATTTCTGTAATGAAATAACAATGGAGAATCAATGTATTCATCAAACACATCTTGGATGTTTTTTACGTTGCCAACATGCTCGTAAAGATTTAACGCAGTAGATTTTTTATACGCCTGTTGTTTTTCGATGGGGAGTGTAATGTAAGGTGCACCAGAAATTGATTGGTAAGGCACAGAAACTTCATCTGGAGAAGGTTTTAAAACTTTAACTAATTTACATTCGGCATAGTTGTTTTTAGAGGAAGTTACCCGTGCCAGCACGTTTTGTCCAGGAATGGCATTCAGCACAAAAATGACAAAATCGCCTTTTTCTCCAGGTATTTTAGCGATACCCTTACCACCATAAGCATAGCTAGTAATTGTTAATTCTATGTCTTGTCCGCGCTTAAGTTTCATTCCCGAATACTTTTAGGAGCACAAATTTACGTGTTTTTACGCTTTTTTTCTCAGTTTACAATGGTTATATTTGCAGAATATTAGAATTTTACTAAATTTACAAACATGGATACAATGACGCATATGACATCACAAACCGCAATGGAGTTAGAGAGCAAGTACGGAGCACACAATTACCATCCGTTACCTGTGGTTCTTTCTCGTGGTGAAGGTGTGTATGTGTGGGATTGTGAGGGCAAACGCTATTACGATTTCCTTTCTGCGTATTCTGCTGTTAATCAAGGGCACTGTCATCCGCGCATTGTAAATGCTTTGAAAGAACAAGCCGAAACACTAACACTAACTTCTCGTGCATTTTATAACGATACATTGGGTGAGTACGAAAAATACATGTGTGAGTACTTCGGTTATGAAAAGTTATTACCCATGAATACGGGTGCAGAAGCCGTTGAAACTGCGATTAAATTGTGCAGAAAATGGGCTTACGAGAAAAAAGGCGTTGCCGAAAATCAGGCCCAAATAATAGTTTGCGAAAGCAATTTTCATGGTAGAACTACTACCATCGTTTCGTTTTCAAGCGACTCAGACTCTAGTAAAAACTTTGGTCCATTTGCACCTGGGTTTATTACAATTCCATATGATGATATCGAAGCTTTAGAAGAGGTATTGAAGCAACCAAATGTAGCTGGCTTTTTAGTAGAACCTATTCAGGGTGAAGCAGGTGTTTATGTGCCACAAGATGGTTATTTAGCTGCTGCATCAAAATTGTGTAAAGCGCATAATGTATTGTTTATTGCCGATGAAGTTCAAACAGGAATTGCTCGTACAGGAGAACTTTTAGCGTGCGACCATGAAAATGTAAAACCAGATATTTTAGTTTTAGGAAAAGCAGTTTCAGGAGGTGTTTATCCAGTATCTTGTGTGTTAGCTGATAACCATATAATGGATGTGATAAAACCTGGTCAGCATGGAAGCACATTTGGTGGAAACCCTTTAGCAGCAAAAGTTGCAATCGCAGCGTTAGATGTTGTAAAAGACGAAAAATTAGCCGAAAACGCTTCTCGTTTAGGTGAAATTTTTAGAAGAGAAATGAACCGAGTGATTGAAAAATCAACGTTAGTGAAGTTGGTTCGCGGTAAGGGATTGCTCAATGCTATTGTAATAAATGATACTCCCGAAAGTAAAACGGCTTGGAATTTGTGTGTAGCATTAAAAGATAATGGCTTATTAGCAAAACCAACGCATGGAAACATCATTCGTTTTGCACCGCCATTGGTAATGACAGAAGAACAATTGATGGAATGTGTTTCTATCATTGAAAATACAATACTAGAATTTAAACGATAAACCTAATACCTTCAACGTTATGAAAGCTAAACTGTATACCCTATTAATAGCCATACTCTTAATTGCTCCTTCCCGCTTTAAAGCTGATGAAGGGATGTGGCTACCTTTGTTGCTAAAGGAGTTAAACGAAAAAAACATGCAAATGAGTGGTCTTCAACTTACGGCAGAAGATAT
>CAYVVI010000068.1:0-7821 GCA_964455265.1 uncultured Flavobacteriales bacterium
TCTCTATTTTGGCATTTCCGTTATAATTCATTTAGCGTTTAATATCAAAACCCCAACACTTCCCCAATCGCCTTAGCAACTTTATCACCGCTTGGTAGTAGTGTTGCCTCTAATATAGAGTTTAGCGGTATCGCTGGCGTGTCTTCGCTGCCAACAATGCCAATAGGTGCATCTAAGTGCTTGAAGCATTCGCGTTGAATGCGTGCTGCTAAGCCAAGCGTAAAACTATTTTCACGGCTTTCTTCCGTTACTAATAGTATTTTATTGTGGCGTTTGGTCATCTCATACATGGCTTCTTCGTCCAAAGGATTTAGCGTGCGCAAATCCAAAATTTCTACTTGTCCTTTGTACTGCTTTTCGGCTTCCAAACTCCAATACACACCACGTCCGTAGGTAATAATGCCAATAGAATTTCCTTTAGCGATGTGCTCTTCATTAGCGGTAAGCACCGTACGTGCTTTTCCAAACGGAATGATGTAATCTTCGTCTGGCTCAATGGTTTTAGCGCCTTCGGTTCCTGCAATTTTACTCCAATACAAACCTTTGTGTTCAAATATCACCACAGGGTTAGGGTCGTAGTACGCAGATTTTAGTAACCCTTTCAAATCTGCACCAGTACTTGGATACGCCACTTTCACCCCACGTATATTCGTAACTACAGACTCTACACTTGATGAATGGTAAGGACCACCAGAACCATAAGCACCAATAGGTACACGTAGTATCATGCTAGCAGGCCATTTACCATTAGACAAATAATACGAACGGCTTACTTCGGTGAATAATTGATTGAGTCCTGGCCAAATGTAGTCGGCAAATTGCACCTCTACAATAGGGCGCAAACCAACGGCAGCCATACCAACGGTGCTACCTACAATAAACGCTTCTTGAATGGGTGTGTTAAACACACGCTCATCACCAAACTGCTGCGCAAGGGTAGCGGCTTCACGAAACACACCACCTAAACGTCCGCCCACATCTTGTCCGTAGAGCAAACATTCCGAATGTTTTGCCATTAATTCACGAACAGCAAACAAGGCACAATCTACCATTACGGTGGGTTGCTTACCTGCGGGTGCACGTTCGCCTTTTTCTTCGGTAACGGGTGTAGGGGCAAATTTATGCGTATGCAAATCCTCTGGACGAGGGTCTTCTTCTTTTAAGGCACGTTCGTAATCTTTTTGAACGTTTTCTTTTACACGTTGCTCTAGAAGTTCTATATCTTTTTTAGAAACGCCTTGCACTACCAATTCCTTAACCAATTTTGGATAAGGGTCGCGTTTAGCAGCTTCTTCCAAATCATCACGATACCATTCTTTGCGTACACCCGATGTGTGGTGGTTTAGCAACGGTACTTTAGCGTGAATGATAAAAGGTTTACGTTCTTTACGTACTATTGAAATAACTTCTTGTAAGGTATTGTAAGATTCTGTAAAGTCAGTGCCATCAATGGTTCTAATGCCCATGCCTTTAAAGCCCTTAGCAAAATGCGTGATGTCTTGCGCACGCACTTCTTTCGCATTGGCAGAGATATCCCACTCGTTATCTTGTACTAGATATATGATGGGTAATTGCTTCAATACCGCCATTTGAAAGGCCTCCGATACTTCGCCTTCGGTACAAGAAGCATCGCCTAAAGAGCAAACCACTAATGGGTTTTTACCTCCAAAATCTTCAGCGATGTTTATTTTTTCTTTATACCAAAACCCCATGGCGGCACCCGTTGCAGGTATGGCTTGCATACCTGTAGCCGATGATTGATGCGGAATTTTTGGTTTATCAGCATCGTTTAAACTTGGGTGTGAGTAATAGGTTCTACCACCTGAAAATGGGTCGTTGCGTTTGGCTAAAAGTTGAAGCATTACATCAAAAGGCGTCATGCCAATAGATAGTAAAATACTATCGTCACGGTAGTAGGGGTACACATAATCTTGCGGAAGCAACTGCATACCCAACGCTATTTGTATGGCCTCATGTCCGCGCGATGTGGCATGCACATATTTAGCCGTAATGGCTTTGTTTTCTTCGTAAAGTTCTGTCAAAGATTTGGCTGTTGCCATAAGCTCGAATGCTTTGGTCAAAACTTCTTTAGATATCTTTTTTTCGTTCACTGCAACTTCACTCATCTATCAAATATATGAATTTTTATTATTAACAATACATTACAAAATTGCGAATAATATTTTCAAAACCGAAATATAAATTGTGCAACCATAATACTATATTTGTGCCCATGAGTTTGTTACGTATAATTTTATTGAGCAATTTTATTGCGCTGTTTGCTTTGTCTTGTAAATCGTCTAAAATACAGACAGAAGGAAGCCAAATGGTAGAAGAATTGAAAACTAGGGTAGTATTTGCAGAGATAGATTCTTGGAAAGGGACTATTGATGGGACTAGCGGTGAAAAAATTACTATTAAGTTAGTTGGCGGTAGGGTTACAAACGCATTGCCTGATTCTGTTTGGTATCAACAAACAAAAGGATTTAAGCCGAGTTATCAAATTAACAAAGACACCTTGATTATTTACGGTAGTTTTTCTGAATCGAAAAATGTTAAGCTGGTTGATTTAGAAACTGCTCAAAAAACTTCTGGTGCTATTGCAGTAAAATCTCCAGTAAATCATTCAGGAGAAGGGCTTATACGCTTTATTTATGAAGGCACACAACGATATGTTGTGGTAGATAAGTTTTCTAAAAATTAATTTTACTTTTAAAATTCTTTTCAACAAAAATTAATAAACACGAAACCGTGTATTAATTTTTTACGTAGAATTGCACAGACCAAATTTGTTGTGCATGAATAAATTCTACTCCCTCTCACTGGGAAGCATTGCTGTTGCATTCTTCCTTATTTTTAGCTCAATTAGTAACACCGCCCAAGCGCAGTGTACAGGATGTACGGCTAATATTCGAACGGTTGATGTTGTAATGACCAGCCCAGATCAGATTTTCACGTTGGCAGGCACTTCACGTTTAGGACGTTGTTGTGGGGCTCCAAATAATGAAGATTGTATACGATTTAATGTTACGCTTCACCCCGATACAGAAGAAATCATCTTTAATGTAACTAACCCTGCCCCCCCTCAAGGTGCAGCCAAGTACAAAATAGATTGTGGGCCAGACATTACACTAGGTGAAAAGTTTTGCGTACAAGGTGTTACCACATTTTGTTTACTCTATTGTAAATCTGGTAATGACACACCTACCTATACCATTACAGCTAGTAGAACTACTGCTAGTTCAGATGATGTAACCATTCAAGCGGGGTGTTCTGCTGATATTGGTGTAGCAGGGGTTTTAGAATCTTCCATTACTTGGAACTCTATTGCACCAGACGGTTCTGGAACATACAACGGGTGGCTTTCTGCTACTTCAGCCCAAGATACCATTACCGTTAGTGTTCCTGCTGGAACTACCTACCCAACATTTGTTGATTATAGAGTAACTGGGACCTCATTAAGCTGTGCTGGTGGAACTTATACAGACACCATTAGAGTAAATGTTGTGCCAGGTATAGTAGTTAACATTACACCTCAAGATGCAAAGGTCTGTTTTGGACAAACCGATGTGGTACTCACGGCTAACGTAACTGGAGGGGCGCTTCCATACAACTATTTGTGGAGTACAGGTGAAACAACCGAATCTATTACGGTTGGAGCAGGAACCTATACGGTGCAAATAACCGACCAATCAACGGGTTGTGCGCCTTCTGAAGCAACCGTCACCGTCACCGAGGCAGATACAGAAATTATAGCCGATGCAGGTGAAGACATAACCGTATGTGCCAACAGTGCTGATGCGCAACTCAATGGAGCTGTGTTTGAAGCCACAGGAGGTATTTGGAGCGGGGGAGCAGGTACGTTTACCCCTGATAACACTACGTTAAATACTGTTTATACGCCTTCTGCTGCAGAAATTACAGCAGGCAGTGTCACACTAACCTTAACCACAACAGGTAACGGAGGATGTACGCCAGATTCAGATCAAGTAACCATTTTTATCAATCCTGTGCCAATTGTAAATGCTGGTGATGATATTATTGTTTGCGCAAATAATCCAGTAGCAGCCATTTCCGGAACCATTTCCAATCCTTCTGCAACTAGCACATGGACTACCAGCGGCACAGGAACCTTTGCAGATGCCACAAGTTTAGGAACCACCTACACCCCAAGTGTAGCCGACATAACGGCAGGCACAGTAACCTTGACTTTAACCGCAACGTTGACTGGATGTAACCCCGTAGCCGACCAAATGGTTATCACGATAAGCCCAGCACCGATTGTAGATGCGGGTGATGCACAGACCGTATGTGCGAACAATCCAACCGTAACTTTAGCAGGAACAGTGAGTGATGGTACAGCTACAAACGTATGGACTACCGCAGGCGATGGTACGTTCTCCAATGCAAGTAGCTTAAGCTCTACCTATACCCCAGGAGTTACTGACATAGCAAATGGTACAGTAATCCTAACCTTAACCTCAAGTGTAGCGGGCTGTAATGCCGTAACAGACAATGTAACTATTACCATAAGCCCAGCTCCAATCGTAAATGCAGGAGCAGACATTACCGCATGTAAGAACAACCCTAACGTAACACTAAGCGGAACAGTAACAGCTACAGGCGCTACCACCAACACATGGAGCACTAGTGGTACAGGCACGTTCGGTAATGCTAACAACTTAAGCACCACCTACACCCCAAGTGGGGCAGATGTAACTGCAGGCAGTGTCACCATCACCTTAACGTCAAGCCAAGCAGGATGTAATGACGAGACCGATGAGTTGACCATTACCTTTAGCGATGAGCCGGTAGTAGATGCAGGAGCTCCTCAAACGGTATGTGCCAACAATGCCGTAGTTACGTTAAATGGAACAGTAGATGTAGCAGGAACAACCAATACATGGACTACCAGCGGTACAGGAACCTTTTCAGATGCCACAAGTTTAGGAACTACCTACACCCCAAGTGCAACCGATATAAGTAATGGTACAGTAACCTTGACTTTAACCGCAACGTTGACTGGATGTAATCCAGTATTTGATCAAGTAGTTATTACGATAAGCCCAGCACCGATAGTAGATGCAGGTGCACATCAAGCCGTATGTGCCAACAACCCAACAGTAACCTTAGCAGGAACAGTAAGTGATGCTACAGCCACCAACGCATGGACCACCGCAGGGGATGGCACATTCTCAAATGCGAGCAGTTTAACCTCTACCTACACCCCAGGTGCAGGCGATATAGCAGCAGGTACAGTTACACTAACATTAACATCAACAGTAGTTGGATGTAATGCAGTGAGCGATGTAGTAGTTATAACTATAAGCCCAGCACCGATTGTAGATGCAGGCGATGACATTACCGTATGTAAGAACAACCCTAACGTAACACTAAGTGGAACAGTAACTGCCTCAGGAGCTACCACCAACACATGGAGTACTAGTGGTACAGGTACGTTCGGTAATGCGAACAACTTAAGTACCACCTACACCCCAAGTGGAGCAGATGTAACGGCAGGCAGTGTCACCATCACCTTAACGTCAAGCCAAGCAGGGTGTAATGATGAGACCGATGAGTTGACCATTACCTTTAGCGATGAACCAATAGTAGAAGCAGGCGCAGCCCAAACGGTATGTGCGAACAATGCCGTAGTTACGTTAAATGGAACAGTAGATGTAGCAGGAACCACCAATACTTGGACTACCAGTGGAACAGGAACGTTTGCTAATTCGAACAACCTCAGCACCACCTACACACCAAGTGCAGCCGACATAACGGCAGGCACAGTAACCTTGACCCTTACGGCTACATTAACAGGATGTAACCCTGTAGCCGACCAGGTGGTTATTACAATAAGCCCAGCACCAGTAGTAGATGCAGGTGCTAACCAAACGGTGTGTGCGAACAATCCAACGGTAACATTAGCAGGAACAGTGAGTGATGGCACAGCTACAAACGTATGGACTACCGTAGGCGATGGTACGTTCTCCAATGCAGGTAGCTTAACCTCTACCTACACCCCAGGAGTTAATGACATCACAAATGGTACAGTAATCCTAACCTTAACCTCAAGTGTAGCGGGCTGTAATGCGGTAACAGACAATGTAACCATTACCATAAGCCCAGCACCGATCGTAAATGCAGGAGACGATATTACCGTATGTAAGAACAACCCTAACGTAACGCTTAGTGGAAGTGTAACGGTTACAGGCGCAACCACCAATACATGGAGTACTAGTGGTACAGGAACCTTTGGCAATGTAAACAATCTTAACACCACCTACACCCCAAGTGCAGCCGATGTAACGGCAGGTAGTGTCACGATTACCTTAACATCAAGCCAAGCAGGGTGTAATGATGTCACAGACCAACTCACCATTACCTTTAGCGATGAACCAATAGTAGAAGCAGGCGCAGCCCAAACGGTATGTGCCAACAACGCAGTAGTTACGTTAAACGGAACCGTAGATGTAGCAGGAACCACCAACGTGTGGACAACCTCAGGGGATGGAACGTTCTCAAATATAAATGACTTAAACGCTACCTATACTTCAGGAGTAATTGATATAAGTACTGGTACAGTAACATTAACCCTATCAGCCACCCTAACTGGTTGTGCTGCTGTTACCGACCAAATGACCATAACCATCACACCTGCACCAATTGTAAATGCCGGTGATGCACAGACCGTATGTGCTAATAATCCTGATGTTTCCTTGACAGGCACTGTGTCAGATGCAACTTCAACCAATACATGGACAACTAATGGTAATGGTACGTTCTCAAACAACAGCGATTTAAATGCTACGTATTCACCATCTAACGATGATATAAATGCAGGAACGGTTACCTTAACACTTACTGCTAGTGTAGATGGTTGCTTGAATGTTACCGACCAAATGGTAATTACCATTACTCCAGCCCCAATAGTGGATGCAGGTGTAGATACTTCACTATGTAAAAATGATGCTGTTCTTAATTTATTAGCAACATTAACTGGTACAGGCACCATTTCATGGAGTACAAGTGGTGGCGGTACTTTCTCTAATACTACTATTTTAAATCCAACGTACACGCCTTCGGCTACAGATTTAGATAACGGTAGCGTTACGCTTACCATTACCGTTTCTGCTGCAGGATGTTTAGATGTGACGGATGAAATAACCATTTCATACTTTGAACCGCCAGTTGTAGATGCTGGTGGAGACCAAGACATCTGTATAAACAACCCAGTAATTAATTTATCAGGAAGTGTGAGTGGCTCAACTACCACAGGTATATGGAGTACTAGCGGAACAGGAACATTCTCTAACGATACTGACTTAAATGCCAGCTATACGCCATCGCAAGATGATATAGATGCAGGCACGGTTACGTTAACATTAAATGCTACGGGCTCTTGTTTTGCTGAAGATGAACTAATCATCACATTTACCCCAGCACCAATTGTAGATGCAGGTGACGACCAAATTGTTTGTGAAGATGAAGTAAGCGTAGTGCTTTCGGGCAGTGTTACTGGCGGTGCTTCACAAGGCGAATGGACTACATTAGGCGATGGTTCGTTTAGCAATCCTAACGACTTAAACGCTACTTATACCTTTGGTGCAAACGATGCTACAACACAATTTATTCAATTAGTACTTACTTCGTTTGATAATGGCAACTGTTTACCAGTAAGTGATACGGTAAATATTACGATTACTTCTATACCAACTGTATTTGCAGGCGATGATGCAGAAGTTTGTGCTAATGTGCCAGCACCTTTGTCTGGAACGGTTACAGGCGGTGCTGGTACTGGTATTTGGACCTCTAGCGGAA
>CAYVVI010000069.1:0-7803 GCA_964455265.1 uncultured Flavobacteriales bacterium
CTTTACATCTGTAAACCTTAATTACTTTGAATAAATGAAAAACATTACTTCTATTCAACCCTATAAATTCTTAATAAACGAGTTCGAGTTCACTAAAACGAATAGCACTAATCCTATTGTATCATCTCGTGATTTATTATGTGAGATAAGTATACTCGATTTATTAATAAAAGTATCCCTGTCTACCGAATACTGGATGGTTTGGTGTACCTGTGAGCTAAAAAAGGTGTATCAATAAACAAGTTGTAGTGCATTATAAACGACAATGAGAATTCGATTCACAAAAACAAAATGATAAATCATTGAGAACAATAAACAATGAAAAAAGAACGCAATTTATTAAAGTTACTTTCTGACGAAGAATGCTTGGAAGCTAGCAAAAAATCGTTCTTGACTGCTGACCTTCATAAAAAATCTGCCGAGACACTTTCCAAAGAAGGAGATTATGGTATTCCTGTCTCTCACCTTATTCTTTCAACTGAACAGTCAGTAATTGGAATTCTACTGTATTTACAACATTTAGGTATGAATGTTAGAAATGTTGCCAGTGTTCATATGTTCTTTACTGACCATATAATTAAGCACCGATTGGCGACAATGATTAGCTTCATGTATCCCATGCTTAAATTATTTATGGGTTTTGACCAAAAGACAAAGGAAAAATTACACAATCCAGACGCACATATTGAGTATAGCGAAGAAGAGGAAGCACTTATGTCAAAAGACGAAAAGAAAATTCAACATATCTTTAAGGACTTACCTGAAATGCTAGATTGGTGGGATGATGCAAATACACAAAAAAATAAAGGATTTTATATTAACTATTCAGAAAGTTTAGAAACTCCAATGCAAGTCTCAGAATTAGAATACAAAAGAGCATTTATTATTGTAAACAATTTTCAAAAACAAATTTCAGAAACAGTATCATATTTGGAAAAAGCCACCGAAGAAGACAAAAAAGAGATTAAGAAGAACTCTAAAAAATATGGTATTGACAAAATACTTTTACCAGTAATAGAAGCAAGGAAAAAGGAAATACGATATAAGGACAAAAATCCCCTTGATATTGTAAAGAAGTTTATGGATAAAAGTAAAACGACAAACCAAGAAAAAGTAAAAAGACTACAAAATGGAAGAAAATAACAAAGTAGAAATTATTAAGCCGACAACTTATGACGTGCAACTTCGTGACTTTGAAGGAGGACTTGTAACCTTTTTAGAACAGCATAACTTACCATCAGAAGGTATTTTTGTTGATGTTCCAGAAAGACTGAATGTTTTTAAAAATTTGGAAGGTGTTATCGTTCAAATTGACGCAAAAGAAAAACAGCAATCATTATATTTATCAAAATTTATTGCCGGTGTTGCATCTGGACTTTTTGATGCGGCATTAAATTATTTGTGGGACGAAACTATTTTACAAATTAGAAAGCGTATAGTTCAATACGACCTAGAATATTTTTATGACAACGCTGTCACAGGCGAAAAACGCAAAAGGTTAAAGGACGAAAGCGATTTAACCAAAGTTGACGATTTTGAACTAATAAAGGGGTCAAAAGAGATAGGACTAATTTCAGACTTAGGGTTTAAACATCTTGAATACATAAATTTTATGCGGAATTGGGCAAGTGCAGCCCATCCAAATCAAAATGAAATAACTGGACTGCAACTTATTTCTTGGTTAGAAACTTGTGTGAAAGAAGTTATTTCGTTGCCAATTTCTAATATTACTATTCAAATCAAACAACTTCTTGCTGGGGTTAAGTCATCAACCATCAATGAAAATGAAGCACAAGAAATTGCTGTATTCTTCACAAATCTGACACAAGAGCAAGTAAACAATCTTGTTTCTGGTTTCTTTGGTATCTACACTAAACCTGATACAGACAGCCAAACACTTCAGAATATAAATAGACTTCTTCCATTAATTTGGGACAGAGTTGACGAAGACACAAGAGATACTTTTGGTTTGAAGTATGGAAATTTTGTAGCGAATAATTTTCAACACGAAAAGAAACTTTCACGAGAGTTTTTGCAACTTGTAAATGCTGAAAGTTATATACCAGATGATTTAAGAATTGTTGAAATTGATGCAGCCATTGACAATTTAGCAACATCACATAGAGGGTTCAATAATTTTTATAATGAGCCGACCTTTGCAAGACAACTTTATAGGATGGTAGGAGACCCGCCTAAAATTCCAAAAGCATTAAACAAAAAATATGTTTATACAATCGTGGAAACATTCCTTACAAATGGTAATGGAGTTGCAAGCTTTGCTCAACAAACCTATATTGAAATGCTTTCTAAGCTCAATTCCCATCAAGCAAACATTGCAGTTTTATCATTTAACGACACACAGATTTCAAGCAAATTACAACACTCATTATGTCAAACAAAGTTTAGAGAATTGATAGAGATTTTAAAACCAATTGTTACGACACCAGCAATAAAAGACCTAATAAATAAAATTGACAAATTTACTGGACGACTTGAGAATTTAAAACACGATAAATTAATTAAAACAAGTGTTGACAGTTTAAAGATATTGCTAAAATGACAGACCTAAAAGATCAACGATCCGCTAACAGCGTGTATGTGGCAATAGCGGGTGTAACGAATACAGCAGCAAGACAAACTCTCAACGACAGTAAATGAATGATTAAAAAAATTGACATAGAAACCTTCGGACTTTACGAAAACTATAAATGGGACACCGAAATTGGGAAAAACGAGACCTTTAGACGTGTTAACATTATTTATGGACGTAACTATTCAGGTAAGACAACTTTGTCAAGAATCTTAAAAAGTGTTGAAGACAGACAAATAAATCCGAAATACAGTAGCGGTAAATTTCAAATTTCTTTTGACAACAATCATATAGTCAATGAAAGCAACCTAGAATCAGAACTCCAAGATTACAAAATCCGAGTTTACAATTCAGATTTTGTAAAAGAGAATTTAAGTTGGTTACACAATGATGACGGAACAATAAACCCATTTACAATTCTTGGAGCTAAAAATGTTGAACTTGACAAGAAAATAAAAGAAATTGAACAAAAACTCGGTTCAATTGAAAGTGAAAAAGGACTTTTATATAATCACTCAATCGTTGAAAAAGAATTTATTGAAGCTAAAAAGGCATATGAAAAATCTGTTAATGACTTAGACGATAAACTAAGAGATAAAGCCAAAGAAATAAAGAATAATACTGCACTTTATTCACTTCCGACTTATCAAATCAATACTATAAAAACCGACATTCCTAAAGCAATAAAACAAGGACAATTAACGGCAGAACAGATTATTAACAACCAAAAACTTTTAAAAGAAGACCAAAAGCCAGAAATTCTAAGATTAAGAGAAGCCAAACCAGGATTTGAAGCTTTCTACATACAAACCCAAGAGTTGCTCCTAAAGAAAATCAAGCCAAGTCAACCAATAACAGATTTGGTAAATGACAGTCTTTTACAAGAGTGGGTGCGACAAGGTATTGATAAACATAAAGACAAAAGAGAAACCTGCGGCTTTTGTGGTAATCCCATCAATAAAGACCTTTGGGAAAAACTCGATGCACATTTTAGTAAAGAATCGGAAGAACTAAGAAAGGAAATAAAGTCAAAAATTGACAATTTAGAACAAACAAAAAACAACCTTGATGACTTTATCAATTTAACCAAAGAGCAGTTTTACTCTAATCTTCATTCTGACTTTGATGCTGTATTAAAAAAATGGTCTGCAACCACTAAAACTTATTCTTCTAGTATCGAGTCATTAACAAAAGCATTAAATGAAAGAGAGAAGGATATTTTCAAAGAACGCGAATTGGATAAAATTGCAGATGTTTCAGAAACAATCCTTGAAACAATCAAAGAGTTCAATGCACTAATTGACCTGCACAATAAAAAATCTGAAACACTAGAGATAGACCAAAAATCCGCAAGACAAGAATTACGTCTTTCTGATGTTGCAAGTTTCATAGGCAAAATCAATTACGAAGACGCTTTAGACACTATTCAAAAATTAGAAAGCGTTCAAAAGACAAAAAAGGGAGATTTAGACAAGTTGGCTTCCCAAATCAACGACTTTGACGAAGAAAAAAGAACTCTAGAAGCCCAGTCGAAAGATGAAAGCAAAGGTGCTGAATTAGTAAATCAACATCTAACTCATTTCTTTGGACACAATGAACTAAAGCTTATAGCAGAAGGCAATGCACCTAATATCCTATTTAAAATATTTCGCAATGACGAATATGCTTCAAATTTGAGTGAAGGAGAATGCAGTTTAATTTCCTTTTGTTACTTCATCGCCAAAATGGAAGACGAATTAAAGGACGAATTGAATAGCAGCAAGCTTATCATTTATATTGACGACCCTATTTCAAGTTTAGATAGTAATCACATTTTCTTTATGTTCAGTCTTATTGAAAGTGTGATTGCAAAACCAAAAAAATATTGTCAGTTGTTCATTTCTACGCACAACTTAGATTTTCTTAAATATCTCAAACAACTTACATTTCCGAAATACAAAGAAGTTGCAGAAGCTAAGAAAGAGAAACAAGACAAGAAACATTTCTTGGTTGAAAGAAACGGAAAAACAAAAACGAGTTTAAAATTAGCTCCCAAATATTTACGAGAATACATTACCGAGTTTAACTATCTGTTTTATCAAATATACAGTTGCTCAAAATCAGACGCAGAAACAATAGAGCATAACTATCAATATAATTTCGGAAATAATATGAGAAAATTTCTTGAAGCGTATTTGTTTTACAAATATCCTACAGGCAAACTTTCATTTGAGCAAAGAGTCAAGAAATTTTTTGCTGCTGATGATGTGTCTTATAACCTAGTCAGTAGAATTATAAATGAATATTCGCATTTGGGAGAACATTTTGATAGGGGTTTGGAGCCAATAGATGTTGACGCTATGAGAAAAATATCGGAAGCCGTAATGAAGAAAATAGAAACCATAGACAAACCACAGTTTGAAGCATTATTAGAAAGTGTAGAAAATGAAGTCTGAAACCAAAATATTTCAGGAAATGGCTAATTGGAAGGGTTATGGATACTTTATAATATTAATTTGAAATATATGATAAATCCAGGAAACGGAAGTATGTGGGGAATAAAACCATCAGGAACTAATCTGACAGGTGACATTCACGATATTATAGATAATGCCAATAACTTTATTGTTGTTTGTGGTTATAATTTTTCTCCATACAATCACCCGACTTCAATTATTCCTCGACTAATTGCAAGAAAAGATGCGGGAGTTGATGTTTTAATCATTTTACCTCCTAAAATGTGGGGATTTGGAAACAGAAACCATACGAACAACATTCAGCATTTGATAACTAAAGGCATAGGAGTAATTCTTAATTCAAACAATCATTCAAAATGGATTATTTCAGATTATGGTTACTATTATGGGTCATTGAATTTTACTGCAATCAGTATGACAACAAGAGTAGAAGTTGTTTCATTATGTGATGCCCTCCAACAACCAGTGATACCTTGGTGGATGAACCAAACTAAACAAGAGCTTTTGGGATATGCAGTAACTGAACTAACCCATTTTAATTCGGTAACTGCAACAACAAATCTTGGAGCTGTCAATACAGCGACACTTACAACATTGCAAAATGTATTTGGACAAATTTTAAGATATAATCCAGAAATTGAGAAAGTCGAAAAAACCCTTTTAAATTATGAAGAAGTAAGGAATGAACTTTCTCTAATTATTGACTCGTATTTTCCTTTAATAAAAATAACAGACTTAGACAATATATGGCGTTTAATAAATAATGCTATTTATACGTTGGACAGATTGGCTTTTGCGGGCAATGACATTCTACTTAAATATCAAAGTCAATCTTTAAAAGGGTATAGTATTTTTGGATATAATCGTATTCACTCCAACTTTATACGCCAAATTGAAAACATCATCTTAACAATAAAGGAAACTGACATACAAACATCGCGACAAGATAAAATAATTGATATAACCAACTCAATTGAACTAAAATTGAAAGAGTTTTTAAGGACAGATGACAACGAATAATCAAGAACAAATGACAATAACACCAGCAGCTAACAGCCATTTGCCGCAATGGGGGCTGAGCTTCACTGAAAATGGAATACACGCAACATAAAGTACTGTCCTGATTGATTTAAGATCAAGGATAAATTAGAAAATTTAAATTTTTGAGAGTATGAAAGCTATAATAAAAAAAAGGAATGAAAAATTATATGAAAGATATAATCTCTTGAATAAGCAAGGTGAAAACTATGATTCTATAAAAAGACTTTTATCATCTGAATTTGAATTAGGGGAATTATACATAATGTCTATTCTATATTCTTATGGTATTAAAAAATTGAATAATCGAAAAATGAGTGATCGTGATGCTCAGATTATAAGTCTTTTTTTGAATGAAGAATCACTAAGTTCAATTGAGAAGAAGTTAGGTTTAACTTCAGTAAGAATAGGCCAAGTAGTAAGGAAACATCTTGGAGATAAACCAAAAATGATATTACTTGGAAAGCACCTTTATAAAGTAAAGAAAGATATAGAAGATGGCCTGACTCATCAGGATATTATTGAAAAATATGATAAATCCTTATTATCAAAATTGAATAGAAATTTTGGATTTAATCCTTTTGAACATTATTTGGAAAAAAGAAATAAATTAATAATTCAATTATTTAAAGAGGGTAATGAAGCTCTAGATATTGCCAAAAAATTTAATTTAACGCGTGATTATGTTTATGGAATCTGTCATGAATATGGTATACGCAAAAGACCCACAAGAGAAGAATATAATAAGCGAAACAAGAAAATTTTAAGAAAACATAATGCTGGTGTTTCTTCGAAAGATTTAGCTAAAGAGTTTGGTTTGGGTGTAACTAATATTAATATAATAATTAAGAATATGAAGAAATAATTACAGTAACCTGACAACAATACATTAGGTCAATTCTAATTTTATATTAATAGGAATTACATTGTGAGTAATAGCAATTAACCTGTCACGGTTTAGATAAAAAAATTATATGTAAAAACCAAAACGGATAGCACAAGTAGTAAAAGATATTAATACTAAATTATATATTAGCAATATGTTCCTATTATTGAAAAATCATTAATTCAATATAAGGCTTTAAAAAAGGTTAACCTCTCCTAACTTCTGTACATTTTATCTAAAGTAAATCTCTCTTTAAAATTATTTCCGACATAAAAGTCTAAACATACCATGCCTTGTGTGTTATTGGATTAAAAATCTGTAGGAAATAATTGTTATCGGCATTTTTTAGATTCGTCTATCTGATACATCTTCGAGAAAAACAAATTTATATGTATTACGTTTTTCAATTAGATGCAGACCCAGAAGCTAAAGAGCCAGTTAAATCTTTCAAGATTAAAAACGCGCTTCAAAAAGCAGTTTTAAACAACGAATTTCCATTTACTATGGACGGTATGGAAGTAGGTTTAAACATTGATGGTACTATGTGGTGCTGTGGATTTTCAGTTATTTGCAGCAGACAAGATTGCAGTACTATTATTGATTGGTTGCTTGGAAGAGGATTTGGACTCCCAAAAATAATTCAATTGGCTTAATAAATGAGGGGTTATTAGCCCCTCATTTATTCTTGATTTTAGGCAGCTTTTGAGATAGGATTTTTCTCGTTTAAAGCATTCATTACATTTGGTGTAAGGATGTTTTGCTTTATGTGTAATCCAACTGCTTTAGTAATCATTGGTGGAACTGCATTACCGATTCTTGCAAATTGTTGGTTA
>CAYVVI010000070.1:0-7716 GCA_964455265.1 uncultured Flavobacteriales bacterium
GGCCATCATAAAGATGAGCCCAACGTTTGCGCCAGCCGAAAAATTTTGTCCTTCGTTAGAGATTACTACGCCTTTATAATCGGCTTCTGCCATATCAATGGCTTTGTTAATGCCTTGTAAAACGCCACCACCAATGGTATTCATCTTGGTGTGAAATTCTACATTGATAATGCCATCACCTAAATCTATAATAGACGTATCGCTGTTTTGCCAAAGTGTATTGTTGTGTTTTAACACAGCTAAACTTAATTTTTCTCTTTGACCAGGAATTTCTTTGTAAGATTTGCTCGCAACATCATAATACGATTTTACACCGTTGTCTATTTTGTAAAACGATGCACCGTTATCAATAAGTTCTTGCGCCCATGTTGAAAACACTATTTTTTGCGTAGCAAATGTTTTTGTGCCTAAGATGTCCCACAATTCAAACGGACCCACTTCCCAGCCAAAGCCAGCTTTTATGGCATCGTCAATTTTATAAATGTCATCCGAAATTTCTGGTATGCGGTGCGAGATGTAAGCGAATAAATCAGTGAATGTTTCTCTGTAAAATTCTCCTACTTTGTCTTTTGATGCAAATAAAAATTTGAGTTTATCGTCAAATTTTTCAATAGCTTTTGCTGCGCCAAATGAAGGAAAGTTTACTTTTATTTGAGGTTGATATTCTAGCGTTTCAAAGTTGAGTGAGAGAATATCTTTGCCTTCTTTTTTATAGAAACCTTGTTTTGTTTTTGCCCCCAACATTCCTTTTTCTAACATTTTTTGTAAGAACGGAGGGATGTTAAACAGTTCGTTTTTTTCATCGTTGGGGCAAGCCATCTTTAGTCCGTTGGCAACGTGCGTCAAAGTATCTAAACCAACCACATCACAGGTTCTGTAAGTAGCCGATTTTGGGCGTCCTAAAATAGGACCAGTGAGTTTATCAACTTCCTCAACCGTTAAACCATGCTTAATGGTATGATGAAACAATGAAAAAATGGAGTACACGCCAATTCGGTTGGCAATAAAGGCAGGGGTGTCCTTACATATTACGGTTTTCTTTCCTAAAAATTTAGAAATGTATGCATCTAAAAATGTAATGACTTCGGGTTTGGTTTTAGTAGAAGGAATCAACTCTACCAATTCTAAATAGCGTGGTGGATTGAAAAAGTGTGTGCCGCAAAAGTAACTTTGAAAATCTTCGCTTCTTCCTTTTAACATCATTTCCATTGGTATGCCTGATGTGTTGGAAGAAATATATGTACTTGGCTTACGATATTTTTCTATTTGTTCAAATACACTTTGTTTAATGTCTAAGCGCTCAGTAACTACTTCAATAATCCAATCGGATTGAGCAATTTTAGAAATATCATCCGTTAAATTTCCAGTGGTAATTCGTGATAAAAACTTTTTGGAGTAGAGTGGGGCAGGACTCATTTTTGCGGCTGCCGCTAATGCGCCATCTACAATACTATTGCGTAGTTTTTTGTCTTTGCTTTCTTGCGCATCTTTTGGAACAATGTCTAGCAACAAAACATTAACGCCCGCTTGTACCAAATGACAAGCAATTTGACTTCCCATTACTCCAGAGCCAATTACCGATACATGCTTGATGTGTTTTAGCATTTTTTGCCGTTCTTTTCTTTGAGTTTTTTATCTAAGCGTTGGTCAATTTTTTCTAGCCAAGAAGTCATTGTTTCTAATTCTTTTTCAGAAAAACCTTCGGTGATAAACTCGTTGAATTTTAAGATAACTTCGCGTGCCATTTTGCGGTATTTAATACCTTCATCGGTAAGAAATATTTTTACCACGCGTTTGTCTTTTACATTTTGTACTTTGAAAATTAGTCCTTTTTCTTCCATAAATTTAAGGGTGCGAGGCAAACTGGTGTTTTCCATACCCATTTTTGGACCTAAACTAGTACTTGGAGTGCCTTCTTTATCTATATTCATTAGAACAAATCCAACACTCATGTTTACGCCATACTCTTCTGCCACGCAGCTGTAAAGGCGGGAAATCTTAAGCCAGTTATTTCTGAAATAGAAATCCAAGGTTTTATTTTTTGTTTTTTCTGTCACTTTTTTAAAGTTTTTTCGTTAGACATAGGAAAGTAACTAATTATTCGAGCATAAGGTATATAATTTTTTCTAATAAAAACAAAACTCTCATGAAAAAAAACTCTACCCTCTCAAGTTTTGTTATCGGAATGAAAACGAAATTTCTCTCAAAAGTATTGATTTCATTGACTTTTGTTCTAACTGGCTCAGCCGTAGCGCAACACGACCCTGAGTTTACGCAATACTATGCTAACCCACTGGCACTTAACCCAGCTTTTGCTGGTAGCGAAATTTGCCCTGTGGTACATATTAATTACCGTAATCAATGGCCAGGTTTGGCTGCTAATTTCACCACAACGAGTGTTTCTTACGACCAATATGTAAGCAAATTGGGAGGCGGTGTTGGGTTGTATCTAATGAATGATAGACAATCGGTTTCGGGCGCTTTTAATGGTACGTATATAAGTGGTATGTATGCCTATCAATTAAAATTCAATCATAAATGGTCGTTCCGATTTGGTGCCGAAGCAGCATTTGCACAATGGTCATTAAATGCAGATGAATTAACTTTTGGAGACCAAATTCATCCTCAGCGTGGATTCATTTATAATACTAGCGAAACGTTTGTGGGGCTTCAAGATAATGTTGTTGATTTTTCGATTGGAGGGTTAGTATTTTCTGATGATATGTATTTTGGCGCAGCATTTCGTCACCTTACGCAACCAGAATTACTTTTTATGCAAGGCGCACAATGGCCTATGCGAATTAATGCGCATTTTGGATGGAGAAAAGCACTAAATCCTGGAGGACTAAAAAGCCAAGAAGAGAAGCGCTATATTTCTCCTAATTTAATTTATAGCTATCAGGCAGGATTTCAGCAAGCGAATGCTGGTTTTTATGTTTATAACGACCCATTATCTATTGGTGTGTGGTACCGCCATGTGTTTAATTATTCTGATGCCATAGCAGTTTCTTTAGGACTTAAGACGGGTAAATACCGCATTGGCTATTCTTACGATTTTACCATTTCATCTTTAGGAAATAATGCATCAGCAGGTGCACACGAATTATCTTTAGCAATAAACCTTCAATGCAGAAAACCAAGAGAGGTAATTCGTATTCCTGTTTGTCCGAAATTTTAGTTGAATAAAGTAATAAGTTGTTTTAAGTCTTCTACTTTATCTTCATATCCCGATTTTTCGTAAGAGAAAATGAGATTTGTAATTACACGCTTTATCATGTCTAAATTAGAGCATGGTGTGTAATATTCTGGGCGAACATCTAATTTTAGTTGCGATAAAAAATTACTAATTTCATGATGGTTAAACACAGTTCCTTTACTAAACGGATTGATGTAAAACAACACGCCATAAGAGTTTAATTCAGGATTAGAAATAGCCATTGTATTATTTTCATCCACATAACACAACACAAAGTGACTTGGAAGATTTACACCTTTTATAGGTACATTCAGTTCTTGAGCTATGTGTGCATAAATGATTGAAAGCGTGAGAGGATTTCCTTTTTTCGAATCTAAAACATAATTAATGTAAGAGTTTTGAGGCGAATGAAAATTCTTTTTATTGCCCGAAAATTCATGAACATCAAACAAGATGTGGTTAAAGACTCTGGTTTTTTCTAAGGGTGTAAGCAATTCGTTCAACTCAATCCAAACATCTTGCTTAATTGCATTAATTTTTGAGTAAATTTTTTCTGTATCTAAGTCAGGATATTGATATTTAGCTACGAGAATGGCACCTTCCAGCAAGTTGTTTCCTCCAGAGTTTATCCATTGCGCTAATCCGTTAAAAACGGTTTTGAAGTTTATCTCATGAATCAATTCTTCAATGCGTTCTTGCATCGAAACATCTATTTGTGCCGACTCCCAAGCACTCTCCAACTGAGGAATAACCTCAGTTCCAAGTTCCAACAAGCGCGAACGAACATGGTTAAAAACTTGTTCGTTTGGGTCGTCAATTAACTTGATGAGGGCTTCTATTTCGTTGTGATTAAGCAATGCTTTATGCGTTTATGCAACACAAAAATCGACCATAAAATACAGTGAAAATAGGGTGGTGTAAGATTGTTTTTAACAGTTAGTGTGTTAATCGTTGTAACACATAACGTATTAAATCATCTATTACTTGGTTGTAATCTTTGGTGAAAGTTTTGGTGTAACGATTGGCTAAAATCACGCAAATGGTGGCGCAATTATGACCTAGAAGTTTACCCATACCGTATAGGGCAGAGGTTTCCATTTCTAGGTTTGAAACAATAAAATCCTTGTGCTTAAATGCCGTGAGTTTTTCGTTGAACTGTTCAATTTTGGGTACTAAGCGCAGTTGTCGTCCTTGAGGACCATAAAACCCGTTGGCGGTAACGGTAATGCCTTTTATGGTTTTATCGGATGAAAGTTTTTGGATAAGTGCATCGCTTCCTTTTGCCATGTATGGCTTGGGCGCAGAAGCAGGATAGTTGGTTTGTTGTAAAATGGCTTGCAACAATTCTTCTTCCAATGCATCTTCTTTATAGGGGTAAAAATGTAGAAGACCATCTAAGCCCATGGCGAGTTCTGAAATCACAAAACTATTTACAGGGATATGCTCTTGCAATGAACCCGATGTGCCTATGCGCACAATGTTCAGCGATTTTTTTTCGGTTTTTTCTGTACGCGTTTTTAGGTCGATGTTTACCAATGCATCCAACTCGTTGAGCACAATGTCGATGTTGTCACAACCAATACCTGTGGAGATTACGGACAAACGCTTGCCATTATAGTAGCCCGTGTGGGTAATAAATTCGCGGCTTTCTTTTTTTACTTCTACAGATGAAAAATAGCTAGAGATTTTTGCTACTCGGTTTTGGTCGCCAACTACTATGATGTCTTCAGCAATATCTTCGGGCAATAAACCCAAATGATAGATAGCACCATCATCACGTAGAATCAATTCACTCTCTGCAATTCTACTTATTGCCATTTTCTTCGTCTAACGAGCCAAACACTTTTTTCAATAAATCGGTAACACGCGCTACAGGGTCTAAGCGAATGTTTTCTTCTTCTTTAGAAAGCATTAAAAACAAGCCATCCATAGCTTTTGTAGTTACATAATTTTCTAAATCTGGATTAACTTTTTCACCACCCGTAAGAACGGTAGCCGTGTTGTATGCCTTAGCCAATGGATCCCAATATTTGGTAAGTTCTACTTTATCGATAGCTGTTTTAACTTTAGGTTTAAATGCGCTAACTAATTGCGCAGACGTTTTTTCTCTCAAGAAGTTTGTAGCCGCATTGTTTCCGCCTCGCAAAATATTAAATCCATCTTCTACGGTCATGTTTTTAATGGCATTTACAAAAATTGGAGCCGCTTCTTTAGCTGCCTCTTCCGCAGCACGGTTTAGGGTATTTTCAAATTTTTCTACCTGTGAGGTAAGTCCCAAATCAATAGCTTTTTGCCTTACTTTAATAGCATCCTCTGGGAAAGGTAAGCGAATCAAATCATTTTTTAAGAAACCATCAACTTTAGAAGTGATGTTACCTGCATTATTAGCTCCAATAATTAACGCTTCTTTTAAACCAGCAATTACTTCTTCATTGGTAAGTTTTGGTTTAGCGGGTTCGTTTAGTATTTCGTTGGTTGTGTCTAATACTTTTAGAGCAGTATCGCAAGCTGTAATACTCAATGTGAGAACAACTGCAGGAAGGATTATTTTTTTAAATTTCATAACAATATGTGCTTTATCTTTGTTGTACGGTGGTAAACTTAGCAATTATTTTGCCACAAAATTTTTTCTGTTAGATGAATGTAGAGATTATCAATATAGGCGATGAACTTTTAATAGGTCAAACCATTAACACCAATGCTTCGTGGATGGGGCAGTTGCTTACTGAAAATAGCTTTAATGTAGTGCAACATACGGTTATATCTGATGAGAAATCTATTATTGTTTCAACCCTTAACGATGCTTTGACTAGAGCTGATATTGTCATCATAACAGGTGGCTTAGGCCCAACTAAAGACGATATTACCAAACTTACCTTGGCAGAATATTTCAATACGCCATTGGTGATGAACGCCCAAGCACTAAAAAACATTGAGCGCATTTTTCAGTACCGCAACCGCCCGTTGTTACAAATAAACATGGACCAAGCATTGCTACCCCAATCATGTGAGTATATAAATAATGAACAAGGAACCGCAGCAGGTATGTGGTTTAAGCACGAAGGTAAGCACGTGCTATCCATTCCGGGTGTGCCTTACGAAATGAAACCAATGATGGAGCAGTACATTGTTCCTGAATTGGTAAAACTATATAACATTACCCCTCGCCATCGCGTAACCATATTAACCGAAGGCATTGTAGAAAGTTTGTTATCTCAAACCTTATCAGAGTGGGAATCACAATTACGTGAAGATGGATTTTCTTTGGCATATCTTCCCTCACCAGGAATTGTCCGTTTACGCATTACAGCGCCAGAAGGTGCTTCACAGCGCCAACTCCAACAAAAAGTAGATGCTCTAAAAACAATTATTCCAGATTATATTTTTGGAGAAGGTAACGACTTGCTTGAAGAGTTGGTGGGTAATTTACTTAGAAGTAAAAAGCAAACCATTGCCACAGCCGAAAGTTGCACGGGTGGTTACATAGCGCACTTGATTACCTCTGTTTCTGGTAGCTCTGATTATTTTAAAGGGAGTGTGGTAAGCTACGCCAATGAAGTAAAACAACAAACTTTGGGCGTAAACGCACAAGATTTAGAAACTTACGGAGCCGTTAGCCAACAAGTGGTAGAGCAAATGGCTCTGGGTGTAAAACAACTTTTAACTACCGATTATGCGATAGCCACTTCGGGCATTGCAGGGCCAAAAGGCGGTACACCCGAAAAGCCAGTCGGTTTGGTTTGGATTGCCATTGCTACCCCAAAAGGAGTATTTTCTCAAAAGTTTTTGATGGGCGAAAACAGAGCGCGCACCATCCGTAAAACAGCTCTTTCTGCCTTAAATATGCTTAGGAAAGAGTTGGTATAGTAGGGCTTAACAAATATTTTTATTTAATCCCTTGCACAAAAGAATAAATTTCCGATATTTGCAGTCCAAATTTTTAGGAATAGACCCAAATAAACACAGAATATTATGTCAAGAGTGTGTCAAATAACAGGAAAGAAAGTAATGGTGGGTAACAACGTTTCTCACTCAAACAGAAAAACAAAGAGAAAATTTTACCCAAATCTCTTTACTAAACGTTTCTTCATACCTGAAGAAGACAGATGGGTAGTGCTTAAAGTTTCTGCAAAAGGTCTTAAAACCATCAACAAAAAAGGTATTTTAGCTTGCATGAAAGAAGCACAAGAAAAGGGCTTTATTGGTTAATTATTTAGCCGCAGAGATAATTATAGTTTAGATTTTTAAAACCATCCCCCTCCAAGGGATGGTTTTTTTGTGGCCAAAAATTTGTAGATTTATCTAAAATTTATGGATGCTATGCTCAGAATGATTGCACTTTTTGCTTTACTGCCTTTTTTCTTTTTCGCCCAAGAAACGGAGAAAACCTCTAAGACGCTTTCAACCAATTATGGCCGCTACGATGCGGATTTATTGAGCAAAGAGTTTCATGCAGGTAGGCGAGCAGCGTTACGCCAATTAATGCCCGAAAATTCGGTAGCTGTATTTTTTGCATCACC
>CAYVVI010000071.1:0-7709 GCA_964455265.1 uncultured Flavobacteriales bacterium
CTAAAAAACAAACTCCTTTGGATATTACTATTAGCAGCTATTGTTCGATTAGTGCACTTTGTAGCTATTGTATTTAATAACCCAGATGGTTTTTATGTGTTTGACTCTTATGGTTATTGGCAACTAGCAGAAAATGTTAGAACGCACGGTATTTTTAGTCAAAGTTTTTATGAAGTAATTACACCTGATTATTATCGTACACCGCTTTATCCTTTACTCATAGTTTTTGCAGAGTTTTTTGGTAGCGACACGTATCCTGTAATATTATTTCAAATTGCATTAAGCGTTACAACAGTTTTGTTCACTTATAGAACAGCATTACTATTGGCAAACAAATCAATAGCGCTTCTATCGGCATTATTTATAGCGATTGATGTGCCTAGTATTGTATTTAGTAATTTAATAATGACGGAAACGCTTTTTAGTACTTTATTGATTGTGTCCGTTTATTATTTTGTTTTATATCTGCAAGAAGACCGCTACAAACACCTTATCATTTCATCTATTTTAATTGGTTTAGCCATGCTCTGTAGGCCAATTGGAATATTCATCCCTTTGGTATTAGGCATATTTTTACTTTTTCATCATCGTAAAAAGCTTGTAAAAGCTGTTAAACATGTTTTAATATTTGGTTTAGTGATACTGTTCACCATATCTCCTTGGTTAATTAGAAACAAAATACAATTTGATGGTTATTTTCTTAGTGTAATTGCAGAACATAATTTACAAAACTTTCAGGCGGCCGTTATATATTCAGAAGTGATGGATTTACCTATTAACGAAGCACGCTGCTCATTGAGATGGAATACGTTTAACGAGTTTAAAGGTGACGCTAACAAAGAACCATTGCATTATGCGCATTTCATTCGTAAAGATGCTTTAGAAATAGTAAAACAACACCCTTCAATTGCGATGCGTAATCAGTTGCAACAGGTAGTCCACTTTTTTGTAAAGCCAACACGCAGCTACATAGATTTGCAATGGGGTTATTCTAAAAACAAGTACGATTCTATAACAAAGCAAAAATCCATCACAGAGCACTTAATGAAAAAAAGTAGCCGACTAACCATTGTGTTAGTTGTGCTTCAGCTATTGATACTAGCAGTTTTGTATTTAGGAGTTTTCTTAAGTTTTTTTTATTTTACAAAACATAAAAAATTGCTCTTTTGGTTTTTACTGTTGGCAATCATTTTTTGCTTTGCCAATCTTACAATTCCAAATGTAACAGAAGCACGTTTTAGAATTCCCGTAATGCCATTCATTACCATACTTAGTTCTTGCGGATGGTTTTTTATCTACAACAAATTCATTCATTCAAAAAATAAAGCATAAAAAAAGAGGGAGAAAATCTCCCTCTAAACTATTTTGATTGGTCGAAGTGTTTACGCCTCTACCATCAAGCTGTCAATTACTTTATTGAATAGCTTGCTAGGACGCATCGCTTGCTCTGTAAGTTGAGGATTTGAATGGTAATAACCACCAATGTTTAGGTTTTGACCTTGTACAGCAATTAACTCCTCTACAATTTTGTTTTCGTTAGAGGTTAATTCGTTAGAAATCTCTGTAAAGATTGCCTTTAGTTCTGCATCATTATTCTGAGCAGCCAAAGCTTGTGCCCAATAAAGCGTTAAATAAAAGTGCGAACCACGGTTATCAATCTCCCCTACTTTACGTGCCGGAGATTTATCGTTATCTAAAAATTTCTCAACGGCTTGGTCTAAAGTTTCGGCTAATACTTGTGCTTTTTTGTTGTTGAAGCGCTCTGCTAAATGTTCTAAAGAAACGGCTAACGCTAAAAATTCTCCTAAAGAATCCCAACGCAAGTAGTTTTCTTCAATAAACTGCTCAACGTGTTTAGGCGCAGAACCTCCAGCACCTGTTTCAAACAAACCGCCACCATTCATTAACGGAACAATGGATAACATTTTGGCACTTGTGCCTACTTCTAAAATAGGAAATAAATCCGTTAAATAATCACGCAACACATTACCTGTAACCGAGATGGTATCTAAGCCCTTTACAATGCGCTCTAAAGAAAACTTAGTGGCATCTACAGGAGATAAAATTTTAATTTCTAATCCTGCGGTATCGTAATTTTTTAAGTAGGTATTTACCTTTTTGATGAGTTCTCTATCGTGTGCTCTCTTTTCATCTAACCAAAAAATAGTGGGTAGATTAGTTGCTTTGGCTCTATTTACCGCCAGTTTCACCCAATCTTGAATAGGCGCATCTTTCACTTGGCACATTCTAAAAATATCGCCTTTATTTACCGATTGCTCTAAAAGTATTTTGCCATCGACATCAACTACACGCACAGTACCACTAGCACTTAATTGAAAGGTTTTATCGTGCGAACCGTATTCTTCTGCTTGTTGCGCCATCAAACCAACGTTTGATACACTACCCATTGTAGCAGGATTTAGTGCGCCATTTTGTTTGCAAAAATCTATCGTTGCTTGGTAAACTCCTGCATAACATCTATCGGGAATTATTGCTTTTGTGTCTTGCGATTTTCCTTCTGCATTCCACATTTGGCCTGAGTTACGAATCATGGCAGGCATAGAAGCATCAACAATTACATCTGAAGGCACATGTAAATTGGTAATGCCTTTATCAGAGTTTACCATTGCCATTTCTGGGCGGTTAGCATAAAGCGCATCAATAGCTGCTTTAATTTCTGCTTCTTTAGCGTGACCTGAAATTTTGTTGTATAAATCGCCAACGCCATTGTTAGGTGAAATGCCTAATTCATTTACCACATCAGCATATTTTTCAAATATCTCTTTGTAAAATGCTTCTACAAATACACCAAATAAAATTGGGTCAGATACTTTCATCATGGTAGCTTTTAGGTGAACTGAGAATAAAACACCTTGCACTTTAGCTTCGTTAATTTGTGCTTGCGCAAATTGCTTTAACTTTTCTAAATTCATTACCGAAGCATCGATAATTTCTCCTTCTAATAATTTTAGGTTGTCTTTTAATAATTTGATTGAACCATCTTCGCCAACAAATTCAATACGAGCAGTAGTTGCAGATGGAAGCGTTAATGATTTTTCGCTTCCGTAAAAATCACCATCTGCCATGCTTGCAACATGCGATTTTGAAGAAGACGACCACGCACCCATTGAGTGCGGATGTTTCTTTGCATAATTCTTAACTGCTTTTGGCGCACGTCTATCAGAGTTTCCTTCACGCAACACTGGATTTACAGCACTTCCTTTAATTTTATCGTAGCGTAATTTAATCGCTTTCTCATCGTCATTCTTTGGCTCTTCAGGATAGTCGGGTACTTTATATCCTTGTGCTTGCAATTCTTTTATAGCGCCATTCAATTGTGGTAACGATGCCGAGATATTAGGCAACTTAATAATATTCGCCTCTGGCTTTACCGCCAACTGACCAAGTTCTGTAAGATGGTCACCTAATTTTTGGTTATCGTTTAAGTACTCTGGAAAGTTGGCTAAAATTCTTCCTGCTAAAGAGATATCTCTTGTTTCAACTTCAATACCTGCTGTTGATGTAAATGCTTTTACAATTGGTAAAAATGAATAGGTTGCCAATGCAGGTGCTTCGTCTGTAAATGTGTAATGAATTTTTGGTTTTGATGACATGTGTTTTAATTTATACTAAAGATTATTAAAGACTGATTATATAAGAAACAAAAGGAAATCCTCTTGGTCTAGTGGTGCTAAATTGATTGTTTAAACCATATAACATAACACCAACATCGATGATATCACCTGGTCTGTTTCTTCTAAAATAGCGTACTCCTGGTCCAGCAAAATATAAATCTATTTCTGGAAAATAAATACCATCAATAACTACTGATAAATATTCTGCTAAACGCTTATATGCACCGCCAGTAATATAATACCCCATAACTCTATCCGTATCAAAAGCTATTAAACCATACCCTCCTCCTATCGAAATATTTCTAGATGGATCTCCGCTTGTTACAACACCATATCCTGCTGCAACACCAAAATAACTACCAAAACCTAAATATGTAGTTGTTAACCCCATACCTCCTATTGCAGCAGTTAAATTGTTTCCAATTTTAAATGAATATTTAATTGTTGCTGTTAATGGATTTCCTAAGTAAGTAGAACCTATCCCCACGTCTAAATTATCCGTTAACCCAAACTGAGCATGTGCACCTAAAAAATAAGGCATATAGGCATTTGCCTCTCCCTTATTCAGGCTAAAGGCGGTTGGTGAAAATAAATATCTTGTATAATATGTCTCATCTCCTAAGTACTTGCCTTGAGAAATTTTCTTGTTATCATCAACCTCAGAAATTCTTGCTATATCAGTCTTTCTAATGTAAATATCTCCAATAGTTGTGGTTCTCATTAAAATTTCTCTTCCATCGTCATTGGATATAAAACCAGTATAAGAAGAACCATCTTTTAAAACAACATGATAAGGTTTTTTAGATGAGTAATTTCCAATACTATCGTTCTGAGCTTTAGAAACGCCTACAAGCGCAAAAACAAATACCAATAATAATATGTGTTTTAAGGACTTCATTTACTGTGTAAAAGTATTCATAATACCTGAAACCGTAAAATTAGAATAAAATTATCTTTGTAGTCAAATTATGACATTACAAAACGATTTAATACTTAGAGCCGCCAGAGGCGAAAAGACAGAACGCACTCCAGTATGGATGATGCGTCAGGCAGGAAGAATATTAAAAGAATATCGAGATGTGCGTGCAAACCTCTCTGGATTTAAAGAATTGGTAGAAACCCCTGAGCGTGCCGCTGAAGTAACTATTCAACCAGTAGATTTGCTGGGTGTTGATGCCGCCATTATTTTTTCTGATATTTTGGTAATTCCAGAAGCGATGGGACTACCCTATCAAATGCTTGAGAGCAAAGGCCCTTGGTTTGAGCGCACCATTAAAACCATGGAAGATGTAAACAAACTGAAAGTTGCCGATGCGCATTCTGATTTGGGATATGTTTTGGAAGCTATAAAAATTACCAAAAGAGAACTAAACGGAAGAGTTCCCATTATTGGTTTTGCAGGAGCTCCATGGACAATTTTAAGTTACATGGTAGAAGGAAGTGGAAGTAAAACATTTAGCGCTGCTAAAAAAATGTTGTACACCAATCCAGAACTATCGCACGCACTATTAGAAAAAATTACACAATCTACCATTGGTTACCTTAAAGCACAAATAGAAGCAGGTGCAGATATGGTTCAGTTATTTGATTCGTGGGCAGGAATTTTATCACCTGCACAATATTCGGAGTTTGGCACAAAGTATGTAAGTGAGATTTGCAATGCTATTACAGAAGTACCCATTACAGTATTTGCAAAGGGGGCCTATTTTGCCCGTGAAGAAATGGGAAAACTTAATTGCAATACTATTGGACTTGATTGGAATATGAACATAGCAGAAAGCAGACTATTGATAGGAAACGAGAAAACATTGCAAGGAAATTTAGACCCATGTGTGCTGTATGCAGATTTTAAAACCGTTGAAAGCGAAACTAAAAAAATGCTAAAAGCATTTGGTTCTCAAAAACATATTGCTAATTTAGGGCACGGAGTTTACCCCGATACCGATCCAGAAAAAGTAAAGTGCTTTATTAATACTGTAAAAGAATATCAACACTAAACCTCCACATACCTTATGAATAAAAACTCTCTTTTATTCCTTTTCCTTTTACCACTTGTTGCCGTTGCGCAAGAAGAAACTTCTCCTAACTTAGTTAAAAACCCAAGTTTTGAAGAAATAAAAGGAAAACCAAAAAAAATTGGTGACATTGAAACGGCTACTGGTTGGTCGTCAAACACTCAAGAGAAAGCAGATGTTTTTATTGGCGAAAAACAAGGTTTGCCAATTTCCGTTCCTCAAAATGCCTATGGCAACGAAGAAGCGCAAGACGGAAAAAACTATGCAGGTATTTTAGCTTACAGCTACAACAACAAAAACCCTCGTACTTACTTAATGAGTGAGCTTACGGGCCCTATGGAAGCAGACAAATTATATTGTGTGAAATTTTACGTAAGCACTGCAGACCTTTCTAAATATGCAGTAAACAACATCTCTGCATTGCTTACAAAAAAACCACCATTGAGAGATGAAAAAGTGGATATCGTTTTAGAGAAACAAGAAGATATAGATGGTCTAGTGTTTCACCCTACCAACCAAGTATTTAATGCACGTTACAATTGGGAGCCAATGTGTTCACCATACACCGCAACAGGTAAAGAAAAGTTTATTTCTATTGGAAATTTTAAAGACAATAGAGATACTAAAGCAGAAAAATTAAAAAAATTAAAAGACGATAAAGGCAGCCAAAATATCGATGCCTACTACTATATTGACAATGTTCAAGTATATAGAATTGACAGCTTACAACAATGCGAATGCATGCTAAGAACTATAGATGAAGAACAAAGACAAACCGTTATTTACAACAAAAAAGTATCGTCAAACGTAAATCTATCTCTTGAACAAAAAGTAGAAAACTCTACCGTATATTTTGATTACGCCAATGCCAACATTGACCCTTCTATGATTGGAGATTTAGATAACTTAGTAAAATTGTTAGAAGAAAATCCATCATTAAAACTTATTGCGGTTGGCCATGCAGACGAAGAAGAAATTGAACACGCAGTTCGTAATCCAAAACTTTATAATATAGATAGCGATAGAGTTGCAAAAGTGATGGAATATATAACATCTAAAGGAATTGATCGCTCACGGTTTTTACAAAAATCTGTTAGCAGCAATGAAGCTGTAGATACTGATAGAACAGAATTAGCAAAAGCTAAAAATAGACGCGTAGAATTTATCATTCAAAAATAAACCAAACTACCAAAACATTAATCCCTACTTTAGCGTAGGGATTTTTTTTGCCATAACATGAAGAAATATTCAAAGAAAATACAAAACGGTTGGGCCTTTTACGATTGGGCAAACTCAGTATATCCGTTGGTGATAACATCTGCTATTTTTCCAATTTTTTATGAAGGCTTAACCAACGGAGACAATGGAAATACCGTAATCTTTTTTGGTTATGAGTTTATAAATACATCGCTAATTTCGTTTGTAAGTGCCGCAAGTTTTTTATTAATTTCCTCTTTCCTACCCTTGCTTTCGGGTATTGCAGATTACATGGGAAACAAAAAACGTTTCTTGCAATTTTTCTGTTACTTGGGCGCTACATCATGTATGTCTTTAGCATTTTTCAATATAGAAAATTTAGAGTTGAGTTTATTAGCATTTTTTATGGCAAGCGTTGGTTTTTGGAGCAGCTTAGTTTTTTATAATGCCTATTTACCAGAAATTGCCCCTGTTGAAGAACACGACAAGTTATCTGCTAAAGGATTTTCTTTAGGTTATTTAGGAAGCTCATCACTACTTATTATATGTCTAATTTTAGTATTAAGTGCATCTACCAAAGAAGCTGCTTTTTTTAACATGCGCCTATCGTTCGTAATGACAGGGCTATGGTGGATTGGCTTTAGCCAAATTACATACAGTCGTTTGCCAAAAACACCTAAAAAAGGTCACGAAAAAAACATTATTTGGAAAGGTTATCGAGAATTAAAAAACGTGTGGCGAGAGCTAAAACACACCAAGCGTTTAAAACGCTACTTAGGAGCATTTTTTGTTTACAGCATGGCCGTTCAAACCATTATGATAATGGCTGTTTATTTTGGTTCTCAAGAAATTTCGTGGCCTA
>CAYVVI010000072.1:0-7661 GCA_964455265.1 uncultured Flavobacteriales bacterium
AAGGATTTTGTATTAAGTGTGTTTCTTCCAGTAAAGATTTTTCAAAATCTCTACGCTCGGTGTTAATGTGCTTTCTTAAGTCCATAATTGGTCTATTTTTGGTAAAGGTAGTAGTTTTTGTAGTTTTAAAAAATGATAATGAGCATTACGATTAATACCATTTCGGCAACATTTTTGTTTATATAAACGTTATATTGTAACGAATGAAAGATTTGTTTAGTCATACAACCAATTTTAATCCTAAAAAGGGTAGTTTACTTTTGTCTGAACCATTTTTAAATGATGACTATTTTAGAAGAGCAGTAATTCTTTTGTGCGAACATAATGATGAAGGTTCATTTGGTTTTATATTGAATAATTACGTAAACATAAAGCTGAATGAATTAATTGAAGGCGTTGATGATTTTGACGCTAACATTAGCTTAGGCGGACCTGTTTCTACAAATAATTTATACTACATACATACTCTTGGTGAAGATATTCCAGGAAGTACTCCGCTTGTTAAAGGTGTTTACATTGGTGGCGAGTTTGAGGTATTAAAATCTTTGATAAAAAGCAAAGCGATTACACCAAATCAAATTAAATTTTTCTTGGGCTATTCTGGCTGGTCTGCCAATCAGTTGGACAAAGAGATGAAAGAAGAATCATGGATTGTTACAAAATCTAATCTTAAGATTGTAATGGGCAAACGTGATAAAGATTTATGGAAAAAAATTCTGAATAAAATGGGCGGAAAATTTTCTGTGATATCCAACTATCCCATAAACCCATCTCTTAATTAGAGACGCTATCGTTTATAAGTTGCGTAAGTCGTTTGGCAACATCATTAAAATAGCGTTTTGATCGATAACTACCTACCCATTGAATTCCTTTCAAGGCATTTGTCAATAAAATTTCATCAGCTGCCAAGCAATTTTGTGGCGTAAGATTGCACTCATATACTTTTATACCATTCGCAATAGCTGTATTAATTATTAGCATACGCATAGTTCCACCAATACATCCTTCTTGAATAGGAGGAGTGTAAAGTACACCGTTGCTTACCAAAAACACATTTGAAGAAGTTGCCTCAATAATATTTCCTTTATCGTTTATTAAAAGTGCATCGTCCAAATTATTTTTTTGTGCATAAAGAGCAGCCATGATATATAGCATTGCATTAGCCGATTTAAACGCAGAAATTTTGGTGTATGGTTTTTTTATTTCATCATAAATATCTACCGACAATGCTTTTTCGTTTAGCATAAATTTGTTGTGCTCGTAGGGTTCGACTTCTATAACAAACCCTGCATTGTTATTCTCAGGTAGATAAAAGCCATTGCTGTCTCTATACACTGTCAATCGTGCTCTGCCGCCAGTGCTTACTTTATTTTTATTGGCTAAAAACAAGAGATGATTTTTAAAAAAATCAACAGTGAAAGAAGGCGGAATGGTAATTTGAAACGTTTGCATCCCAGCTATTAGACGCTTGATGTGATTGTCTATGTTTACCGGTTTTCCGTTGATAATACGAATGCTTTCAAACAAAGCATCGCCAAATTTAAACGCCCTGTTGGTAGCATGTAAATAAGGAATGCTGTTAGGTTTTTCTTCTCCGTTATGTATGATAAAACTCATATAATCAACAACAAATATACACTTTAAAAAACTCTATCAAAAAAAGTGGTGAGCAATTCAAAATTTAAAAATCCTGTATAGACAATACCCCATACGGCTCCATAAAAGTGAGCATCGTGCGCAATGTTATCGTCAGATTTTTTATCCATATACGCTTCGAATATCAAGTATAGAATACCAAACAACCACGCTGGAATTGGAATAATACCCATTAATAATAGCGTGCCAGCGGGGTTAATAATAATTGCAGCAAATACTACAGAGGCCACCGCACCCGAAGCACCTAAAGATGAATAGTAGGGATTGTTGTGGTGCTTTATTAAAGAGGGCAAACTGGCTATTAGTACTCCGCCTATATACAACACTATATATAAATTGGAAGGAAAAAATTGCTCAACAAAACTACCAAACGAATAGAGTACATACATGTTTACAAAAAGATGTATAAAATCTGCATGCACCAGTGCGTGGGTAATTAATCGATACCATTGGTTGTTGTGTTTTACAACATAAGGATTAAACGTAACTTCTTTTAATTTTTCTGTGTTCTGAAAAAAATATAAAGACGTTGCTACAGAAATAATAATAATGATGAGAGTAATAGAAAATTCCATGTTTGTTTAGCTTGAGTGGTCGGAAATGATAACCCATTGATTGTTCTTTTTTTGCCAAAGTATCGAAAAATGCCCTTCTAGTATATCGCCCATTTTATCGCGTTGTAGTTGCCATTTGCCAATTACATGAAATGTGTTGTTGTCTATCAGTTGTGTTTTTAAATAGTCAAAAGACAACGTGCCCATTTCGTCTTTATTTTTATAGGAGTTTTTGTAATTATCTAGGGTGGTTTGCCAGCCCAAATTTAAGCCCGACTTACCAATAAACTCTAAGCTATCGCTTTTCCAGTAGTGTTGCATAAAACACTCCAAGTCGCCTTTGTTCCAGCAATCTTCTTGTTCTTTCATCTGAGCAAGGATGGTGGTTTTTATTTGGTCTTCATCTGCTTCATCTACTTCAAAAGTGATGCATGAATGACATATAATAATAAGAGCTAAAACATAAACTATTTTTTTCATGAATATTATACGATTATTAATTCGTCATTTTTTAAAGGATTTTTTGAGCGGTTTTTGCTTAATCTTTTTAATTTTCTTTTATTTTTTACTAGATAGTGAAAATAATGTTTTTTATAAATTCCATCCTCAAAATCCATAATCTCTAACACCTTCCCATTCTTTTCATGAATTGAAACAAGACCATGTAATTTTGAGTTTTTGAACGTAGCTTGAACAGCAATAGAAGATTCAAAAGGATAGTAACAATAACCTAAGCCCTCAACTTCTCCTTCTACCAAGGAGTATTCATAAAGTAGACGGTCTTTGAAAAATATTTTCAAATAATCATTTGATTGCCTATAGCAATAATCATTTGTTTTAAATGATAATGAATCGGAGTGCATTAAAAAGACACTTCCAATTACATATACTACAGAATCAAATTCTTGTCTAAAATAGTCATAAACAGCAGGTCTAATATCAGCGCAAGTATCACTTCTATTTTGCGCAGACATATTTGTTGAGTTTAAAATTACCATCAACCAAACTATTATGTATTTTGATGTTTCCATAGCGATTAACACAATCAAATCTACAAAACTTTTGCAAATAAAAACGCCCCGAACTTTCGGGGCGTTTGTTTTAGTTAAGTACTAACTCCGCATAAGTACCATTGGATAGTTTAGTTATCGAAAGGGCTTTGGAGTAATTCAGTAAAAAGTTAACCGAAAAATCACTTGGTTTTGGGTCTTGGTTTTTAGGGTTTGTATTACGTTTTCGTGTTAATCTTTTAATTAAGTGAGTAGAACGTTGCGCCATAGGCATACATTGTTTTAATTGTTAAACATACCCTTAAAACGCAGCGTTATTTTGTTTATTGTATAAGGTGATTAAAATTAATATAGGGGGTGTATTTTGGCATTTCGACTCCAAAATACTAATAAACCAATGAACTAATTCAATGTTAGCTCTATGTTATGGTCTTTAACCAGTTTACGTAGGTTTATTAAGGCATAGCGCATACGCCCCAAAGCCGTGTTGATGCTTATACCCGTAGTTTCGGCTATGTCTTTAAAGCTCATATCTTGGTAGTGGCGCATCACCAATACTTCTTTTTGGTCTGCTGGCAAATACTCAATGAGTTTTTTCACATCATTAAGAATTTGTTCCTCTATAATATGGTCTTGAATGTTTTTATCGCTGATTTTGATGTTGCGGAAAATATCAAAATCTTCATCATCGCCACCGCTGCGTTTTTTTCTGCCAGCCATAGGCATACGGTTTGCTTTGCGGAAGTAGTCGATAATTAGGTTGTGCGCAATACGCATCACCCAAGGTAAAAACTTACCTTCTTCGTTGTATTTGTCTTGCTTTAGAGTGTGAATTACCTTAATAAAGGTATCTTGAAAGAGGTCTTCGGCTAGTTCGGAGTCCTTTACCATTTTGTAAATGTAGCCGTAAATTTTGCGTTTGTGATTTTTTAGAAGAACCTCAAAAGCTTCTTCGTTTCCGTTGATGTACAACTTAACCAGTTGCTCATCATTTAGCTTATTTAATACCATAACTTTACCCTCCATTTTAGTGGATTAAACAGTTTGTTGTTTTCTGTGTTTAATTAGAGTAAAGTGTATTCTATATGCTATATATTTTTTGAGTTCGATACTAAAGACGCAGTTACTTTTAAAAAGGTTGCATTGGTTGTTGAGCCAAAAGTAAACAATCTATAGTAATACTACCCATTTATTTAACTAAATTTAACGCCTCAATTTTTAAGATACTCGTATTTCTATGCCTGCAATTATTCAAGATTTAGACCACAAAACCCACATATTAGTTAAGGGTGCGCGAGTACACAACCTTAAAAATATAAATGTAGCCATCCCTAAAAATAAGTTGGTGGTAATTACAGGGCTTTCGGGTTCTGGTAAGTCATCGTTAGCATTTGATACATTATATGCAGAAGGTCAAAGACGCTATGTAGAGAGCTTGTCATCCTATGCCCGTCAGTTTATGGGAAAGCTTGAGAAACCAGACGTTGACGGTATTAGAGGTATTGCCCCAGCTATAGCCATTGAGCAAAAAGTTATCTCTCGAAATCCGCGTTCAACGGTAGGTACCACCACCGAAATCTATGATTATTTAAAATTGTTGTTTGCACGCATTGGACAAATTACTTCACCCATTTCGGGAAATGTTGTTCGTAAAGACACACCCGAAGATGTGCTCAACCATATTCTTGCATTCCCAACCGATACAAATTGCCTATTAGTTTGTACTATACACTTGCCAAATGGACGCACTCTAAAGCAACAATTAAAGCTGTTGGAAGACCAAGGATTTTCAAGAATAATAGTTAATAGCGAAGTAATACGTATTTCTGATTTGGAAAAAGAACCCAAATCTGCAAGCGATATAAAATTGGTCATAGACCGTTTTAAGGCAGATAATTCTTCTGATAACGTTAGCCGTATTATAGATTCTGTACAAACAGCTTTTACCGAAGGGCGTGGCTATTGTGATGTTATTGTTGGTGATAAATCAACCACATTTTCTAATAGTTTAGAAATGGATGGCTTGCAGTTTGAAGAGCCCACTATTCATTTATTCAGTTCTAATAGTCCGTTGGGTGCTTGCCCTACTTGCGAAGGTTTTGGAAGTGTTTTGGGTGTTGATAAAGATTTGGTGATACCTAACAAAACCCTTTCTGTATATGAAGATGCCATTGTATGTTGGAGAGGAGAATCGTTTTTAGATTGGAAGCAAGAATTATTAATGAATGCCCAGAAATTTGACTTTCCAATACATCGTCCTTATAAAGATTTGAGCGAGAAAGAAAAGCAATTACTTTGGACAGGCAACAAGTATTTCTCTGGATTAAACGCTTTTTTTAAATGGGTAGAAACCCAACTTTATAAAGTGCAATACCGTGTGATGTTAAGCCGTTACAGGGGCAAAACTACCTGCCCTGATTGTGGTGGTAAAAAACTTCGCAAAGAAGCCGAATATGTAAAAATAGATGGACATTCATTTAGCGATATCGCTTCATTGAGTATTGATAAAGCCGCAGAACTGTTTTCTAAGTTTAAGCTTAACGCCTACCAAAAAACTATTGCCGAACGATTATTATTGGAGATAAACAACCGCCTAAAATTTTTACAAGATGTGGGCTTAGGTTATCTTACTTTAGATAGATTGTCCAATTCTCTTTCGGGAGGAGAATCGCAGCGTATTAATTTGGCCACTTCTTTAGGTAGTAGTTTAGTGGGTTCCTTGTATGTATTAGACGAGCCAAGTATTGGCCTGCATCCTAGAGACACCCATCGTTTAATAAAAGTACTAGTTTCTTTACGTGATTTAGGCAATACAGTAATCGTTGTAGAGCATGATGAAGAAATCATGAAAGCCGCTGATGAAATTATTGATATTGGACCAATGGCAGGGACACATGGTGGCGAAATTGTTTTTCAAGGTAAACACGATGCATTAATTTTATCAGACAAAAGTTTAACAGCAAAATACCTTACTCAAAGAGAGATAATACCTGTGCCAACTTCACGCAGGGCATTTAAAAATTTTATACGTATTGAAGGTGCACGCGAGCATAATTTAAAAGACATCACAGTTAAGTTGCCACTTAATATGCTTACCGTTATAACAGGCGTTAGTGGTAGCGGAAAATCAACTTTAATTAAGCATATAGTAGTTCCTTATATCAAGCGTTTGCTAGATGGTATGGGCGACAAATACGGTAATTTTGATGCTATAGATGGAGATGTTTCTGTTATAAAATCATTAGAGTTTATCGACCAAAATCCAATTGGTAAATCATCACGTTCAAACCCTGTAACTTATGTGAAAGCATACGATGAAATTCGTAAATTGTATGCACTACAACATCAATCAAAAGTAAATGGATTTCAACCCAAACACTTTTCATTTAATGTGGAAGGAGGTCGTTGTGAGGCATGTCAAGGCGATGGGCAAATTACCGTTGAAATGCAATTCATGGCAGACATTCATCTTACATGTGATGAGTGTAATGGTAAACGATTTAAAGATGACGTACTGGAAGTTTCTTACAGAGGAAAAAACATTCACGATATTTTAGACCTTACGGTAGATGATGCTTTAACATTTTTTAGTGAGCAAGAAGGAACAACCGAAAAGAAAATAGTTGAACGCTTAAAACCCTTGTCAGATGTTGGCTTGGGATATGTTCGCTTAGGGCAACCATCCAGTACTTTAAGTGGGGGAGAAGCACAACGCATCAAGTTGGCATCATTTTTAAATGATGAAAAACAAACGCAACATACCTTGTTTGTATTTGATGAACCCTCTACAGGATTGCATTTTCATGATGTGAAAAAACTCTTAGAAGCGCTAAATGCTTTAGTAAATAGAGGCCATTCTGTGTTGGTAATTGAGCATCATGCCGATATTATTAAATGTGCCGATTGGGTTATAGACCTTGGCCCCGAAGCTGGTGAGGCAGGAGGACAAGTTGTTTTTGAAGGCACCCCAGAAGAAATGATTCAAAGTAAAACGTCACTTACGGGTAAGTATTTAAAAGGGAAGGTTTGATTTTTCTTGTAATAAGAAACAAAAAAGCCGCAACTTGTTGCGGCTTTTTTGATGAATGTATCTAAACGATTACTTTTTCTCTTCAGCTTTCTTAGAGCAGCAAGATTTTTCACCTTCTGCTTTTTTAGTACAAGCTTCTGATTTTTTCTTTTTCTTTTTCTTCTTGCCTTTTTCGTCATTGTTTTCAGTTTTAGCTGTGCTGTAAACTGAAGCGTACGTAGTAGCTGTGCTTAATGTAAACGCAGATACTGCTAATATTAAAAGTGCTTTTTTCATTGTTGTTTGTTTTTAGTAGTGATACAAATATAATTAATTAACGGTTATTTCAAAAATTTATTATTTCAATTCTGCAATAATGGTTTGCTTGCCAGTTACCTTTTGGTTGAGTTCAACATTTATTTTAGTTCCTAA
>CAYVVI010000073.1:0-7527 GCA_964455265.1 uncultured Flavobacteriales bacterium
CTCAATCAATTATTGCAAGACAATAAAATAAAAACCGTTGAAATTCAAACACAATACAACCACTATTTGGTATGCATTTTAACCAAAGAATTTGACATTAGAAATATTGGAAATTTGCCTTATGTAAAAGATGTTCATCGTGTTACAGATAGTTATAAATTGGTTTCTCGCCAGTGGAAAAACATACCCACTTCTATTGATTTGGGAGATGGTGTAATGATTCAAGAAAGCGATTTCACACTCATGGCTGGTCCGTGTTCTATCGAAAGCGAAGAACAAGTAGAACGCATTGTAAATGAGTTAGTAAAAAACAACGTAAAAATTATGCGTGGCGGTGTTTACAAACCACGAAGTTCACCCTATTCGTTTAGAGGTTTAGGCATAGATGGTTTAAAAATGTTTCATGCGCAATGCAAAGCCAAGGGCATTAAAATTATTACCGAAGTAATGCAAGTTTCACAGATTGAAGAAATGGTTGATTATGTTGACATTTTTCAAGTTGGGGCAAGAAATACGCAAAACTTTAATTTACTGGATGCACTGGGAGAAGTTGATAAACCAGTCATGATTAAACGTGGAATTTCAGGCACTATTGACGAATTGTTACAATCTGCAGAATACATTTTTTCAGCAGGAAATGAAAAATTGATGTTGTGCGAAAGAGGCATCAGAACATTTGAAAATGCGTATAGAAATACGTTTGACATCAACGCCATTCCAATCTTGAAAGAGAAAAGTCATTTACCCGTAATTGCCGACCCATCTCATGGCATTGGTATTCGTAAGCATGTAGAAAAAATCACTTTGGCTAGTTTGGCAGCAGGCGCTGATGGAGCTATTGTAGAAATGCACTACGAACCCGAAAAAGCATATTCAGATGGGCACCAAAACTTAAATTTTGAAGAATTTAGAGAGATGGTCAAAAAAATAAGAAGATTGAAAGAATTGGTTTAAGTAAATATTCCTAACAGTTGTTGAGAGTGACAAAACACTACTCTACCACAACTTTGTCAGATGAAATTTCTTGGTTATTGTCAAGTAGTTTTATGAGATAAACACCTTTGCTTAGATGGTTGACACGAAACGTAGTTTTTTCATTGTTCACTTTTAGTTTTTCACTATAAACAATTTTGCCCTCTAAAGAGTAGATTTCTATTTTAGGATTTACTAGCATTTTTGAATTTAGCGCAATAGTAATTTCATCTTTGACAGGATTAGGATATATAGCAGAAATCAATTGTTTAGACTCTAAAACACTAACAATATTTACAACATAACAAGAAGAAGTATTGGAACAACTTCCTTCTGTTAAAATTACAGCATAATTACCACTAATATTTGGTGTAAAACTTTGGTTTATTTCCCCACTTATCTCTGTGTTGCCATTATCACAGTCAATCCATTGGTAACTCACCCCTGTCTCTGTTGCTGTAAGCGTATTACCAATTTGGGTAACATCATTGGATGGCGTAGGATTAACCGTTGTAGTTACTTCAAATCTATTTGCGCTCTCACAGCCATCAACAGTTTGTGAAGCATAATAATTGGTACTATTAATTAAGATAGTTGTTGAGGGTAAAAAATTGCCACTCGTTGAAGCATCATACCATTTAATCTCACTGCCTGTAACGCTTAAATCTTCTACAGTAGCATCACTACAAAAGGTTTGTGAAGAACTGCCTGTAGGCGGGTCAACAGGAGTGTTAGTAACCTCTACTATCTTACTTGTGTTACTAGAGCAATCTGACCCAAAAGCAGTCAAAGAAATTGTAAAGATATCTTCGGTTGTGTATGTATGAGTACCTGGATTAGCAGAAGTAGAAGTATTTCCATCTCCAAAATCCCATGAATAACTTGATGCTCCAATACTGGTATTAGTAATGTCAAAGGTAAAGGGCACGGTACACCCTTTTTCTGGCACTATAAAATCAGCCACAGGAGAATCTATTGTAAATGTACCTCCAAGTGTTAATTCAAAACCACCTACACCATCCGAATTATCAATTAATATTGCTAAAACTTGCCCTGCTGTGACATTAATTGGCGTACTAAATTCTCCTCCACTTGCACCTTGCATTCCAAAATCTGCTCCTGTTGAGCTTGCATAATTGTAATTGCAGACTAATTGTGTCCCATTGCACCCAGACGTTATGTCATAAACCGCCCAGTCAAATTCGTCTGCTTGTAATGGATTCCCTCTAAACTCAAAAGTTCCACTTGAACCAATAGTAACTTTCAACCAGACATCTCTCTGAACTGTGAAGCCACCAAAACAAGATGGTTGAGTTCCACTTGTATTAAAACCACTCATGTCATTGATAGTAAAACTATCTTTGGAGCAAAGTCTTATAGCATCGGCACAGGTATTACCCGATTGTGCTTCTACTCTTGTAATAATAGTTACAAATAGAAAGATTGTGAAAAATGAATGTTTCATAATATGCTAATATATAACAAAATATGAACGAAACAAAAAAGCGAGGAACATTTCTGTTCTCGCTTTTGTGGCGCGGGGGGGAATCGAACCCCCGACCTTAGGGTTATGAATCCTACGCTCTAACCATCTGAGCTACCGCGCCAAAATTCGTGGGCGCAAATATATAAATATTTTATAACTCATCATAAGCTGGTAAAAAGATTGAATCATTTTCTGCTTTTGCATCTTTAGTCAACAATATATCCGGCAAATCAAAGTTTTTTAGTATATTCGACACTTAACAGAAAAAAGAATTATTAACCCTCAAACATAGCAACACATTATCTTATGAGTGAGAAAGTAAAAATTGAATTAGAATTTCCTCTAAACACTTCTACAAAATTATTATACAACTGCCTAAGTACTCCTAGCGGCCTAGCTGAATGGTTTGCCGATGATGTGGACATTAAAAACGATGTGTTCACTTTTAAGTGGGATGGCTCGGAAGAATCTGCCCGATTGGTGGCAAAAAAACCAAACGAACGGGTGAAATTTCAATGGTTAGAAGAAGATGACGATTATTTTTTTGAATTTTTTATAAAAGTTGATGACATTACTAAAGGCGTAAGCTTGCATCTTACAGATTTTGCCGATGAAGATGAAGTGGAAGAAAGCACCTTGCTTTGGAACAACCAAATAAATAATCTGAAAAATACCATAGGCGGATAGTAACAAATTCTGATTGGTTGTGAAAACCCTTAGCAAACTTGCCATCAAAACATACATTGGTCCATTTTTAATAACCTTTGTAGTATTTATGTTTGTACTCATGATGCAATCGTTTTGGTTGTATCTAGACGAACTTTTGGGCAGAGGTTTAGAATGGTACATCATTGCAGAATTCTTACTGTATGCATCTGCTTCGTTGGTTGAATTTGCATTACCATTAGCTATCTTGCTTTCATCAACAATGGCTTTTGGAAACTTAGCAGAGCACAACGAGTTAGTCGCTATAAAATCAACTGGAATTTCCTTTCTAAAAACGTCTCGTTCGCTTATTGGAGTTATTTTTATCATTGCTTGCATAGCATTTTATTTTGGAAACACCTTATCGCCTTTGGCAGCATTCAAAATGCAGGTGTTACGTTCGGATATTTTAAACAAAAAACCCGCATTTGCGCTAAAAGAAAATACATTCTATTCTCAAATTGATGGCATAAGCATCCGAGTAGAAAAGAAAACAGACGACTATCTAGAAAACATTACTATTTACCAATACCCTGTAAGCGGCAGTGAAAACAATAAACGCTTGTCTCCCAACTCTCCTAACAGAGCAGAAAAAAAATCAATACGTGCAAAGCGAGGCAAAATGATTTTGTCTGAAGAAAAACAATTGCTTATTCTTCAATTAGAAAATGGCGCTATATACGAGGAAGTGGATGAAACGTCATTTAAACAATCTGTGCTTCCGTTTCAGCATACAACTTTCAGCAAAACAACGCTATCTATACCCCTAGAAGGTTTTGATTTGAAACGCAGCACTATGGACGACTACTCTGCGGTGTATAAATTTTTAAGTCTTTCTCAATTAAACGATGAGGGCGATAGTCTAAAACGTCAACTTACAAAAATAAAACGCACGTTTAAAGAGGAAATTATTACGGTAATTACTGATTCGTCTAAAAATAAGATGGAGGTAAACTACGCATTTAGCAACTTGCCTAAGCCCATCCAAAAACGTAATATTATTGGCGCTACTGAAAATCTTCGAGCAAACATTCATAAAGTAAGCAGCAAGAAACTAATTATTGAAGGTAATAAAAATCAGCTCAATAAAGTGATAATGGAACAGCACCGAAAATTTTCATTGCCACTTTCCTGTTTTATTTTGTTTTTTATTGGTGCCCCGATGGGTGCTATTGTTAAAAAAGGAGGATTGGGTATGCCTGTTGTAATTACTGTAGTGTTCTTTTTAATTTATTTTATATTTACCACCATTGGCGAAGAAATGGCTTCTGAAGAAGCACTTTCTCCATTTATGGGAATTTGGTTAAGCAGTTTCATCTTAACGCCCATTGCCCTATTTTTAACTTACAAAGCAAACAACGATTCAAAAATATTTGATAGAGAGTTTTATTTAAAACTGATTAAACTTAAACGATGAAAGTATTGCAATTATGTCATAAACCACCACTGCCAAAAATAGATGGCGGCTGCGTGGCTATTAGCAATATTTCAGAAGGATTGATTAAAAATCCAAACATAGAATTAAAAATTCTAACGGTAGAAACACACAAGCATCCGTTTTTACTAGAAAATTATTCTACAGAGTTTGTAGAGAAAAGCAATATTGAAGCTGTTTACATTGACACGCATGTCAATTTTGTAGATGCCTATTCGAGCTTTATCACAGCAGATTCGTACAATGTTATTCGTTTTTTTTCGCCTACGTTTGATAAACGTGTAGCTGAAATTTTAGAACAAAATACATTTGATATTATACATTTAGAAAGCATTTTTCTAACACCATATTTACATACCATTCGTAGACTTTCAAAAGCGAAAGTTGTACTCCGTGCTCACAATGTAGAGCATACCTTATGGGAAAAATGGAGCGCCAATAGCGACAATATTTTTAAAAAAATATACTTAAAGTATTTATACAGAAAACTAAAAAAATACGAAACCGCTATACTCAACAACGTAGATGCTATTGCTGCAATTAGCCACTTAGATGCACAAATAATAAGTAGCTTGGTAAACAAACCTGTAAGCATTATTCCTGTTGGAATTACGCTTCCAAAATTAAGTTCAGAAACGATAAATCATCCTAAATACAAACTCTACCATATTGGTGCTATGGATTGGCAACCCAACATAGAGGGCGTAGATTGGTTTATTGATGAAGTGTGGCCGTTAATTCTAAAAGCTGAACCAAAAATGGAACTGCATTTGGCTGGAAAAAATATAAGTAGCGACTATCACTTACCCAATCAACGCATCTATTGTCATGGTGAAGTGAAAGATGCTGAAGAATTTATTGCCAAGCAAGATATTATGATTGTACCTGTGAAAAATGGCAGCGGGGTGCGTATAAAAATATTAGAAGCCATGAGTTTAAATAAGTTGGTTGTATCTACTGGTATTGGAATTAGTGGTATTCCAGCGGTATCGGGTAAAGACTATTTACAAGCAGATTCACCTAAAACCTTTGCTGAACAAATCATCAAGGCAACACAACCAAATACCTACACTACCATAACAGCAAGTGCACGAAAATTTGTAGAAGAAAACTACAGTAAACAAAACGTAACGGATAAATTAGTAGAATTTTATAAATCGCTTTTGCGTTAGGAAAAAATCAACGGATGAAATTGTTTATCATCACTTCTCGCGTTCCTTACCCCCTTGATAAAGGCGATAAACTTAGGGCATATCATCAAATTGCTTATTTGGCAAAGCATCATGAGGTATTGCTTTGTTGCTTGGATGATAAACATATTGCGCAACAGCATATAGAAGAGCTGCAAAAAATCTGCAACGTCAAAATATTTAAGTTACCCAAATGGATTATTGCCATCAATTTATTCTTAGCGCTGTTTAGTGATAAGCCTTATCAAGTGCATTACTTTTTTAACGCATTGGTAAAAAATAAAATTAGCAAACTCATTCATGAGTTTAAACCGGAACACATTTATTGCCAGCTGCTGCGCTGTGCGGAGTACGTGAAAGACATTCATGAAATACCTAAAACATTAGACTACATGGATGCGTTTTCTAAAGGGATGGAACGCAGAATTCAACTGTCAAACCCTCTTTTAAAGCCATTTGTAAAAGCAGAGTTTAAACGTTTGCTGAAATACGAAAACCTCATTTTCGATTACTTTGAATTCAAAACCATCATCTCTGAGCAAGACCGAGAACTTATTTATCATAAAGACCGACACCAAATTGAAATAGTGAAAAATGGTGTAGATATGCACTACTTCTCTCCTAGTGAAAACACGCCAATAACTTATGATATTGCTTTTGTAGGCAACCTAAATTATCCGCCTAATATTTACGCAGCAGAATTTTTAGTAAACACTATTTTACCACTACTACCCCACTCTACAACGCTTATTATTGCTGGTGCAAATCCGAATAAAAAAATACTCGCTCTGCAATCACAACAAGTAACTATTAAACCTTGGGTAGATGATATTCGCACCATATACAATAGCTCAAAAATTTTTGTAGCGCCAATGTTTATCGGCACTGGATTACAAAACAAATTATTAGAAGCAATGGCTATGCAATTGCCGTGCGTTACCACTACTCTTGCCAATAACGCATTAAAAGCAACACCACAAAAAGATATTTTACTGGCTAATAATGCCAACGAATTCTCTCAGCACATAGTAGAGTTGTTGAACAATACAACACTGTACAAAAGTGTTTCTGAAAACGGATACCAATTCGTTAAAAACAATTATTCTTGGGACGCGCAAAATGAGAATCTCCTTCACATCTTTGAGAAAAAACGCACTAAAACATCTATAAATTAGGTAACTTTGCGCTTAATTTTTAAGCAAAAACAAAAACATGAGCACAGTGCTTAACACCATAGAAGAAGCCATAGAAGACATTAAAAACGGTAAAGTTGTAATTGTGGTTGATGATGAAGACCGTGAAAATGAAGGCGATTTTCTAACGGCTGCTCGCAATGCCACGCCAGAGGTTATTAACTTTATGGCAACACACGGCAGAGGGTTAATTTGCGCTCCGCTAATTGAAGACCGTTGCAATGAATTGGGCTTAGAACTTATGGTACAGCAAAACACCGCTCAGTTCGAAACTCCTTTTACCGTTTCTATAGATTTAATAGGACATGGAACTACTACTGGAATTTCTGCATCAGACCGCTCAAAAACCATAAAAGCACTTATCGACCCTACTACCAAACCTGAAGAATTAGGCAAACCAGGGCATATATTTCCACTTCGTGCTAAAAAAGGTGGCGTGTTGCGCAGAGCAGGACACACAGAAGCCGCCATTGATTTAGCGCGCTTAGCTGGTTTTGAACCTGCTGGTGTAATTGTAGAAATTATGAATGAAGATGGCTCAATGGC
>CAYVVI010000074.1:0-2850 GCA_964455265.1 uncultured Flavobacteriales bacterium
ACATGGTTAACAGATTTTAGGTCGGTATCTACCAGCGCGGCACGCTACCAGCAACTATCGTTAAATCCACAAAAACTAGCAGGGCAATGTGGTAAACTTAAATGCTGCCTCAACTACGAATTAGATGCTTATGCAGAATCGTTAAAAGATTTTCCAGACACAAAACATTTATTAGAAACCCAACAAGGGAGAGCGTACTGTATAAAAACAGATATTTTTAAACGCACCATGTGGTATCAAATGGCACGTAAGGAAGATTCGTTGGCTCCTGGAAAAATTATTGCCCTTGCCGTAGAGCGTGTTCATGAAATATTAGAACTCAATAAGCGTGGAGAAAAGCCTGCAGATTTAGAAGATTTTGTAGAGCATGTTGAAGTGGAAAAAGTGATGGATTACGACAATGTGGTGGGGCAAGATGAGTTAACCCGTTTTGACAATAAGTTTAAGAAAAACAAGGGTAAAAAGAGACCACAGCAACGCAACAATCCTGGGCAGCCAAAGCAGGCAAAAACTAACGAGCCAAAGCAAGGCAATAAACCGAATACTGCTAATAAGCCCAATAATACAGGCACCCCTAATAACGCTAATAATCCAAACAGGAATAAGAACAACAACCGAAATAGAAATAACAATCGTAACAAACCAACTCCTCCAAAAAATGATTAAACGATTAGTGATGTTGACACTGGCAAGTGTAGTGTTGTTCTCTTGCCAACAAGAAAATATTCATTTTGAAAAGTATTTATCTACGCCTAAAGAAGGATGGAAACATACAGATACGCTTACCTTTCAGTTCGATGCGACCGATACCACTACGGTATATGATTTTTGGCTTACGTTACGCAACGAAACATCTTATCCCTACGCCAACGTGTATTTATTTGTTTACACTGAATTTCCTAATGGCAAAACAGCGTTAGATACGATGAACTATTTGTTGGCATACCCAACCGGCAAGTGGATGGGTGATGTGTCAGGGTCAATGGTAGAATCTAAATTAATTTACAAACACACAACCATCCCTGTAAAAGGCACTTACAAAATGAATGTGATTCAAGCTATGCGTGAGGAGCAATTATCTGGAATTACAGATGTGGGTTTTAAAATTGTAAAATCTCCTAATTAAGCCACTGCTTATCTAACCACTTTAAGCGAAGCGATAACCATTGCTTTATAAACGCTATTTCGTTTTCGTGTGATTTAGCCACAAAATGATTTGGCCAAAAGTCTTCTGTGTTTAATACATCCCACCTTTTAAAATTATAGTGTTGTTCGGATTTTAAGTCACTCAAAATACTATCTATAAGCACGTTGATGGTTTTTTCAGAAAGCTCATTGTTTCTTAATTGTGCATATTGATTTTTTAACTCAGCAAGAAAGCGTTTGTTTTTCATAAGTTCTTCCCACCAAAAAGGAATCCATGGCGCCATTTCTTGGTAGTTATATACAAATCCTTCAGGTGATAACCCGTTGTGAAAATGTGGCAATCCAAACGCTAAATCAAAGTCCCACAAAGGGCCAGCATAAAGCATATTATCATCATGATTTAATGATAGATAAACACTTTTTCGATAACTATCTACATTGCGTGCCAATTCGTGAATAATGATGTATTTAGCAAAAGAAGCTAAATCAATATTTGCTAATGATTTATCGTTTTCCAATAGTTCAATGGCGTGTGTTGCTTCTTTAAGAGCTTCGTCTTTATTTGTGTTTAATGAAATTAACTGATAAGGAATTTTTTTCAGTAATTTTTCAGCACCTCTGTTTGACGTAGAGAATGTTTTTTTGTCATCAATTTTAATTAAACTTTCATTTTTTGTTGGTTGAGGTTTGTCTAAAAGCACATAAATACCTTCATAATTATTATTAATTACCAAGTGACAAAACGAAGTGCTTGGAGCATCTACACCTATTGATATTCCTAGCTTATACGCCAACACATTACGAATTAAACTTCTGTCAATGTAAGGACCATACAATACACCCTTTGTTTTTCCTTCAAGTAGCTTTGGAAATTTTTTAAGCCCAATATTAAATTGTTTTTTAGGGAAGCTTCTAGACGTTTGCCCTCGAATTTCTAAGCTTGTTTTTTTTCCGTCAAAATTCTTGTTGTTTAGTTGGTCAAGTTTAACGGGTATTTTACTCTCATTTTTTATAGAAGACTTTGTTGAAATTTCATAAACGGGCAACGTCAATTTTTTAACATCAAGGGTGTCAAATTGAGGTGGAGACTGAGAAACCGTAAGGTGAGATAAATTATTTAAAGTATTGTGACTCTTAAATCGTATTGTTGTTTCTCCTTTTTTTAAGGGAGAAATTTTTCTAACATAATTAGATGCGTAAGTGCGAATACCAACTAGTTTTTTGGGAACATAATTTTCGTAATAAAAGTCATTTTCTGTGCGCTCAAACAATACAGAGTCGCCACAAGTAACGGTAAATGTTGTTTTGCTTGAGGCGGTAATGTAAAACGGTTCAGAAGTTGTAATTATTCTCTCAAATTCTTTAGTAGAGTCTATGGTAATTTCAATTAAATCATTAGGAATTCTTTGAGAATCATTGCCGTCAACGATAAAACTTTTTACGTCAAATGAATTGTTGTTACATCCCAACAAAACAGATGTAAATAAAAAGATACTAATCAGCTTTATATGAAATCTTACTTTCAATAAATTGTGTTTGTGTTGAGTTATTTAATAAGGAATTATTATCTAAATATACTTCCGAAGAATCTTTAACTGCTATACCAATTTTACAATCTTTTATGGTGTTATTTTTTATCGTTATATCAATGGATGGTCCCCACTTATTAGGGTGCAATTTGTCTGAAAATGTTTGATCACCACC
>CAYVVI010000074.1:2950-4847 GCA_964455265.1 uncultured Flavobacteriales bacterium
CTTTTTACTGGGTTTTTCAAAATAGAATTCTGTACTACACCCGAACTTTTTATGATGTAAACAAAAGGAAATTCAAAAAAATTGATTCTATCATTATTAGTTGTTAACTGTAATTCATCCAATTTAAATGTTGAATAGTAAAGCGATATCAAACCGTCATTAAATATAGCATTAGCAATACTAACAGTTGAATTATAAAAATAAATTCTGTCCCAAAAATCATTGTTTTTTGACGCCTCAAATAGTATGAATTTTTTGTTTACATCGGTTGTTTTTACTGTGCAATTTTCAAACACCATTTTAGCATTGTGCTCAAATTTAAATACTGCCCCAGATTCAATTTCAATAGTGCAGTTTTGAAAGGCAACAGAGTCTTTTATGTGCAGAATTTCATTGCTTTTAAACACTCTGTTTTCTGAAATGATTCCAGTTAATTCTGAGCTGTTATTTGTATCAACAAAAGAACAACTATAAAAGATAGAAGCGAAAAATAATATGCCTAAAAATTTAGTCAAAGAGGAAAATTTTATCAAATGTACTTAATCTTAAACGAAGTTTCAATATCTTCACTTGCTGAAACTATGGCTAAGAAAAGTAAGTCATCAAATATAGTATCTACCATAAGAGAAAAGGCAATAAAAATCTTATGGATGGCCTTTGGCTTGCCAATAGTTTTTATTCTATTAATGCTAACAATTGCTGCTTTCAGTAGTCTTCCAACATTTGATCAATTAGAAAATCCTCGTTCGGTTGAGGCGACTATGATTTATTCCATTAATGGAGATGTTTTAGGAAAATTTTATGCCGAAAATAGGGTAAGGGTAGAGTATCATCAAATATCTCCCCATGTAATAAATGCACTTATTGCCACAGAAGACGAGCGTTTTTATAATCACTCAGGAATTGATGCTAATGCCATTGCGCGCGCCATATTTGGTGCGGTAACGTTTAGCAATAAAGGTGGAGGAAGTACTATCACACAGCAGTTGGCAAAAATGATGTTTCATGAACCACCTAAAACAAAGTTTGGACGCTTACGTCAAAAATTTGCCGAATGGATTATTGCGGTTAAACTCGAAAAGCAGTACACCAAAAATGAATTGGTGGCCATGTATCTAAACAAGTTTGACTTTGTTTACAACGCAGTGGGGATTTATACCGCATCTAAAATTTACTTTAATACCACCCCAGATAAATTAACCATAGAACAAGCAGCAACACTGGTTGGAATGGCTAAAAACCCCGTCTTTTATAATCCTGTTTTAAACCCAGAAAATGCTCTTGAAAGAAGAATGGTGGTACTAAAGCAGATGCAAAAAAATGATGTTATTACAGAACAACAATACGACTCTCTTCGCAATTTGCCTTTAGCCATAGACTTTAAGCCAGAAACACAAAACACTGGTTCTGCGCCCTACTTTAGAGCATGGCTTAAAGATGAGGTTGAAACTATTTTGAAAGATAACAACATACTGAAAGACGATGGCACGTTTTACAGTGTTAAATGGGATGGATTAAAAATTTATACAACTATTGATCAAAATATGCAGCAACACGCTGAAGAAGCAGTAGAAAAACATTTAACAACATTGCAAGAGCAATTTGATAAAGACATTCAAAAAAACAAAAACTATCCCTACTCAAGAGATGTGTCTAAGCAAGATGCCGAGCGATTTATTTGGAATGAAATTAAAAAAACATCACGTTTTGCAGCACTTGCTGAAGAGGGCTTATCAGAATCTGAAATATTAAATAGATTTAGAACCCCAATTGAAATGACAATTTTCGACTGGAACTCGCCAGGATACATGAAGCAAACGCAAATGAGCCCTTACGATTCTATTCGTCATTCATTAAAAATATTACGTGTTGGCATGGTAGCTATTGAGCCACAAAC
>CAYVVI010000074.1:4947-7441 GCA_964455265.1 uncultured Flavobacteriales bacterium
AAACCAGTTTCAATTCTAAGGATTGAAGACAGAAATGGAAGAATACTATTTGAAGCAAAAACAACAGTAAAAGAAGTACTTGATGCATCAACAGCGTTTGAAGTACTTAAAATGTTAAAAGGCACCATGAAAGGCGCTAAACGTCCTGCAGATGGTAAAATATATGGAACAGGAACATCAATAGGCAAAGGATTGTGGTTTGAATGCGCAGGCAAAACAGGCACCACTCAAAATAACTCAGACGGCTGGTTTATGGGACACGTGCCTGATTTGGTTACTGGCGTTTGGGTAGGTTGTGACAACCCAAGGGTACGCTTCAATAATTCGTATTATGGGCAAGGTTCAAGAATGGCAGCACCTATATGGGGAATGTTTATATCAAAAGTTTATGCCGATAAAAAAATTAAAATGTATAGAGGAGATTTTAAACCTCCTTATGATAATATGAGTACCATTATTCAATGCGATAGTATACCCAAACCGCAGAATAATGAAGTGTTTTAACAACAATTTTGTAATAAATTAAATAGTAAAAAAATAATCAAGATAACGTAAACCCTATTTTTGCGTTATAAATTAAATGAATGAATACAGTTCAAGAAAATAGCACTCCTGAAAGCGACTTAAAAAGCGCTGAAAAACCAAAATTATCCAAGCGAAAAAAACTTATCATTTCTTTTCTTTGGATGGTGGTTTTAGGGCCGTTTTTTTTACTTGCAGTGATGCTGTTTGTTTCTGCAGATGATGACATGCCTTCTCTTGAACAATTAGAAAACCCTAAAAGCAATTTAGCCACAACTGTTTACACCGCAGATGGAGAAGTATTAGGAAGTTATTTCAAAGAAAACAGAACTAAAGCAGCATATAATGAATTGTCACCGCACTTAGTAAATGCCTTAATTTCTACAGAAGACGAACGCTTTAAACAACATTCTGGAGTGGATTTACAGGCATTAGCAAGAGTTGTAAAAGGTGTTGTTACTGGTAGTAAAAGCACGGGTGGTGGCAGTACATTATCTCAACAATTATCAAAATTATTATTCCCAAGAACCAAACTAACCACATGGGGTTTGGTAAAACGCAAGTTTAAAGAATGGATAATTGCAGCCAAATTAGAAAAGCAATATACCAAAGAAGAAATTGTAGCTATGTATTTCAATCAGCTTGATTTTTTGAATTTAGCTGTTGGTATAAATTCTGCGTCTCAAGTATACTTTAGCACTATTCCAGATTCATTAAAAATTGAACAAGCAGCCATGCTTGTAGGAATGGCAAAAAACCCATCGATATTTAATCCTTTGCGAAGACCAGATACTACGCAACATCGAAGAAATGTAGTGTTGTATCAAATGAAAAAAAATGGGCATATAACCCAACAAGAATTTGATTCTTTAAAACAACTGCCACTAGATATTCAGTATACAAAAGTTGACCACCAAGAGGGCATTGCGCCTTATTTTAGAGAAACATTGCGACAGGAATTAAAAAAATTATTGAGCAAAAAAAATGCAAACGGAGAATACATTTATGTTAAGCCAGATGGAACTCCTTACGATATTTATTCTGATGGATTAAAAATTTACACAAGTATAGATTCACGCATGCAACGTCATGCAGAATATGCCGTTGAAGAACACTTGAAGTATTACCTCCAAGAGGCGTTTCACAAAAACAACAAACAATGGAAAAATGCTCCATTTTCTAACGATTTAAGTCAAGAACAAATTGATGGAATTTTAAGCACGGCCAAGAAAAATTCACAATTTTATAAAAAACTTACGGGGCAAGTTTGTAGCTATTGCGAACGACCAAAAGCATATTTAGAAGAACAAGAAATTAACGGGAAACCACATTATCACTGCACATATTGCGAGCACAACGAACCTATACGTTCGGAGAAAGAAATTGATAAATTGTTTGATACACCACGTCCAATGCGTGTGTTTTCATGGAAAGCACCGGGCTATGAAAAAGACACAGTAATGAGTCCAATGGATTCCATCATTTATTACAAAGGATTTTTACGTGCAGGATTAATGAGTATGGATCCTCATACAGGGTTGGTAAAAGCTTGGGTGGGAGGACCTAATTTTAAATATTTTAAATACGACCATGTAAAAGCTAGACGTCAGGTGGGTTCTACGTTTAAGCCATTTGTATATGCGGCTGCATTGCGTTCGGGAATTTTTACACCATGTGATAAATTGCCCAACATAAAATATTGCGTTGATGTGCCTTATACGGCAAATTTAACTAAGCAATGGTGTCCAGAAAATGCAGGCGATTCTTTTGATGGAACGATGACACCATTAACCTTTGCTTTAGCTGCATCCATGAACAATATCACGGCTAAAATTATTAAAGAAACCTCCCCTCAATTAGTTATAAATTTGATTAAAGACCTAGGAATAGATACATCGTTAGTGCAACCCGTTCCATCAATGGCACTCGGAGTTTTCGACTTATCTATTTATGAAATGGTGGGCGCAATTAG
>CAYVVI010000075.1:0-7423 GCA_964455265.1 uncultured Flavobacteriales bacterium
AAGCCCTATACAATTGTTCTTTAAAAAATACACGCACCATTTGATGCGAAAATGTCATTTTAGACAAAGATAACTTTTCGTTACATCTATCATAAACTTCTTTGGAAAAACCATAAGCACCACCAACTACAAATACCACCTGCTTAACGGATGTATTTTGCCATTTTAACAACTTATCAGAAAACTCTTCAGAAGTAAACTGTTTGCCTTGTTCATCTAATAAAACCAGATAATCTGTAGGTTGTGTGCGCTTCAAAATTTCATCGCCCTCTTTTTGTTTTATTTGCTCTTCGCTAAGTGATGAAGCATTTTTTAATTCAGAAATTACTTCTTCTTCAAATTTAACGTAGTGTTTAAGGCGTTTAACATATTCCTCCTCACCTTCTTGAAGGTAAGATTTAACCGTTTTGCCAACCACTATGAGTTTTATTATCATGCTATCAATTAACGGCTAAATATAATTCTTAAATTTGTTTTATCAATGAATAACGAACTTATAGACGAACTTATTACACTAGCTTTTAAAGAAGACATCGGTAATGGTGACCATTCTGCGATGGCGTGTATCCCTGAAAATGCTACTGGAAAAGCCCATCTATTGGTGAAAGATGAGGGTATTATTGCAGGTATTGACATCGCAAAACATGTTTTTCATCGCTTTGATAAAAACCTTAATGTGACTACTTTTTTAAACGATGGAGATAGTGTTAAACATGGAGATATCGCTTTTATTGTTGAAGGTAATAAGTTGTCAATCCTTCAAACAGAGCGATTGGTGCTTAACATTATGCAGCGTATGAGTGCCATTGCTACTAAAACCAATTTCTACGCTCAACTTTTAGCACCCTACAAAACCAAAGTTTTAGACACTCGAAAAACCACTCCAGGTTTGCGAATTTTAGAAAAAATGGCTGTAAAAATTGGTGGAGGAGTAAATCACCGAATGGGATTGTACGATATGATAATGCTTAAAGACAACCACATTGATTATGCAGGCGGGATAGCACAAGCCATCACTAAAACGCTGAATTATTTGAGAGAAAAAAATCTTGATTTAAAAATAGAAGTTGAAGCACGAAATTTAGATGAGGTTGGGCAAATTTTAAACTTTAAAGAGGTTAACCGAATTATGCTCGATAATTTTTCATTTGAAGATACAAGAAAAGCCGTTGTGCTAATTAATGGTCAATGCGAAATAGAATCATCGGGTGGAATTACGGAAGAAACATTGATTGAATATGCAAAATGTGGTGTTGATTTTATTTCCGTTGGCGCATTAACACACTCTGTAAAAAACATGGATTTGAGTTTAAAAGCGATAGATTAGTTGAAAAGCCACAAAGTCAAAAGTAATAAAGTCCAAAAAACTAATGAACCAATAAACCATTGAACAAGCTACTCGAAAAAATAAAACAAAACAAAACGTATCAGTTTCTTCTTTCGAAGTTTAAAATTATTGTCCTGCCTGGATTTGAAGGTTTGTCCCTATATGAAGTGCTGAAATTTATGATGATTACCTTTCGTAAAGGTGATATTGACACAAAAGCATCTTCCATTTCATTTAGTGTATTTTTAGCATTTTTTCCTGGCTTGATTTTTTTACTATCGCTTATCCCGTACGTACCTATAGATAACTTTCAGCAAGAATTATTAGCAGAACTTTTTGGCATAATGCCCGATAGTTTACTCCCTTTAATTGAAGACACCGTAAACGACTTAATCCTAAAGAAAAAATCAGTAACACTTTCCTTGGGTTTTTTGCTTACACTGTATTTCGCTTCCGACTCTATTGACGCTTTGCTAAGTGCATTTAACAGCTCATTTCAATTTACCAAAAGACGTTCTGCAATAATTCAGCGTTTATGGTCATTGGGCTTATTGTTCACATTAGTTTTTCTACTTTTTGCCGCTATCATTTTAATAATTTTTGGAGAACCTGCCATTCTTTGGATATTAGAAAACACAAGCTTTAGCGGCACCATAACCTACCTTTCATTAACATTATTTAATTGGACAATAATCTTATTGCTGATGTTTTTCTCCATTTCACTTCTATACAATATTGGCAACCCAGAAAGAGTAAAATGGAAACTTGTTTCTGCTGGAACAACACTTACCACTTTGGTTATTATTTTAGCATCCATGGCATTTGCATTTTACTTAGAAAATTTTAGCAAATACAATGAATTGTATGGTTCTATTGGTTCGCTAATCGCATTTTTACTTTGGATAAAAATATGCTCTCAAATTTTGTTAGTTGGATTTGAGCTTACCGCTAAAGTACAAAACCACACCATGCCTAAATTATGACCCAAGAAAAAGCCTTAGCCCTATTAAAATCAGGTAAAAATATTTTTCTTACGGGTTCTGCAGGCACAGGAAAAACCTACATTATAAATCATTACATCAATTATTTAAAAGAACGAAAAGTGGGCGTAGCTGTTACCGCTTCTACAGGAATAGCCGCAACACACATCAATGGTATGACCATACATGCGTGGTCGGGTATTGGCGTGAAAGAACACTTAACCAATCGTGACATTCAAAACCTTCAAGAAAAAAAATATCTCCAAAAAAATTTCGATAAAGTAAGAGTGCTCATCATTGATGAAATTTCAATGCTACACAAAAATCAACTCGATTTGGTAGATAAAGTTTTAAGAGCATTTAAAGAAAATGATTCTGCTTTTGGAGGTGTTCAAGTAATATTTTGCGGTGATTTTTTTCAGCTTCCACCCATCGGAAATCAAGGTGAAACAAGTAAAGAAAAATTTGCATTTATGTCTCAAGCATGGCTTGACGCCAACTTAATGGTTTGTTATTTAACCGAACAATACCGACAAGAAGATAATGAGTTAAACACCATATTAAATGAAATTAGAACGGGTCAAATTTCAGAATGGAGCTTAAAACATTTAAAAAATGCATCAAAACGAACATTGCAATTTGATGTAGAACCCACCAAGCTTTACAGCCATAACTATGATGTTGATAGAATCAATCTAGAACAATTAGCACAACTTGCTGGAAAAGAAAAAGAATATATTGCCACAACAAAAGGAAATCCGAAGTTGATTGAAACACTCTCAAATTCTGTGTTAGCCAGCGAACAACTTCAACTAAAAATTGGTGCAAGAGTAATGTTTGTAAAAAACAATCACGAAAAAGGGTATGTAAATGGTACACTTGGAACCGTTGCAGGATTTAGCGATAAAGGGTTTCCGTCTATAAAAACACTTCAAGGAAAATTTATAACAGCAGAGCCAGAAAATTGGTCGATAATTGACGAAAGTGGGAAAACACTAGCTTCATATACACAAGTACCCGTGCGCTTAGCTTGGGCAATTACAGTGCACAAATGCCAAGGCATGACCCTCGATGCAGCCGAAATAGATTTATCAAAAACGTTTGAAAAAGGACAAGGTTATGTAGCTTTATCTCGATTAAAAAATTTAAACAACTTGGTGCTGTATGGCTTTAATGAAACCGCATTAGAAGTAGATGGATTGGCTAAAAAAGCAGACCAACGCTTTCAAGAATTATCGTACGCAGCAGATATAGATTTTGAATTTTCACATTTAGAAAAAGAAGCTACAACATTCATCAAAAAATGTGGTGGATTGGTTAACATTGCCGATATTGAAAAAGAACGAAAAAAATCGAAAGAATTTGGCGGTAAAAAATTATCTACTTACGACATTACCAAAACCTATTTGGCAAAAAAATTAAGCATAAGCGAAATTGCTTCAGAGCGTGGTGTTGCAGAGGGCACAATTGCTACACACATCATTACCATAAGTCATTTATATCCAGAATTTAGTTTAAGTTACTATCGTCCCGATTCTAAAATTATTAAACAAGTAAAAAAACACTACTTGCAACAAAAAAAAGAATTACACGACAGCAACGATACCATTAGCTTTAAACGCATTTATGACGAGCTAAAGGGCAAAATATCTTACCAAGATATAAAGCTTTCTATCGCCTTCTTATTGAGAGAAAAGTAACGCATTATTAAACAAAAACTTAATATGTGCTTATTTCAAAAAAAATTATAAATTTATGCGAGTTAATTCTCTCTTTTATTAAACATTATGCGGCACCTCGTTTTAGTTGTATTTTTCTTTTTATCACTATCTGGTCTAACTCAGGTTCATCCGCTATTCTTATCAAGTGGCGCTAAAAGTTTAGCCCTTGCAAATACCTCCAGTTCTCATGCAGACATTTTTAGCAATTTTAACAATCAAGCAGGATTAGCAAAGTTAAAAGATATAGAGGCAGCAACTTTTTTTGAAACACGTTACATAAGTTCTGATATAAATACAATAGGTGTATCTGCTGCGCTTCCTACAAAATCTGGTGTTTTTGGTTTGAGCTACAAACGTTTTGGGTTAAACGATTTGTTTGTTCAAAGCAGCACATCTCTTAACTATGGAAGAATGTTAAGTGAAAGTTTCTCATTAGGTGGAGGATTTTCATATCTCAATACATTTATAGGGAACAACTATGGTAGCTCAGGCACACTTGCCGTTCATTTGGGTGTTATGGCTAAACTAAATGAATCTCTTGAATTATCTGCGCATTTATCCAATATGAACAGAGCAAAGTTGGCTGAATTTTATAATGAAAGGTACCCTAGTTTACTTAACATTGGTCTAAAATATAAAGTATCTGAAAAGGTTGATGTAATTACAGAAATGAGTAAAGACATTAGCCATAAGCCATCTGCACGTGGAGCAGTTGAATATTCTCTAAATAAAAGTTTTGCATTTAGAATAGGCGCTGCTACAAACCCAACGTTATTTAGCTTTGGAGTTGGTTATCAAAAAGAAAATTTAACCATTGATGTTGGGGCTTCATTACATCAAGTTTTAGGAATTACATCTGGTATTACTTTAGCTTACACATTTAAAAAGTAAGATGAATCGCTGGTTACATAGCATCTTTCTCATTTTTGTGTTTTTTTCTGCAGTAAATTCTTTTGCTCAAAAATCTGAGCTTGACCGTCAAAAAATTATTGAGCAACGTGTAGAGTTAATTTCAGAAAACATCGAAACAGATGACTTAGACCTCAACACACTATTAGATAATCTATATCATTACTTTGATAATCCCATTAACCTAAACCAAAAAAATGCGATTGAGAAATTACGTGAAATAGATCTTTTAACAGAAATACAACTTAATAATCTTTTAGAACATATAAGAGTAAATGGAAAATTAATGAGCATCTACGAATTACAAGCTGTAAATGGTTTTGATGTTCAGACAATAAAAAACATATTACCATTTGTAAAAGTTGATGCAAATTTTGAAACACCAAATTTCAGCTTTAAAGAAATCAACAAAGAAGGAAACCACGAAATTATTGTACGCTGGCAAAACACTCTTGAAAAACAAAGTGGCTATACTAAAACAGATGATGAAAAACTAACCTCTCCAAACAGCTATTACTTGGGCTCTAGCGATAGAATTTATATGCGTTACAGATTTACGTATCTTAACAATATTAGCTTTGGAGTAACTGGCGATAAAGACCCAGGTGAACAATTTTTTAGAGGCAATCAAAAGCAAGGGTTTGACTTTTATTCTGCTCATTTTTTTCTTAGAAACGTAGGCAGGTTTAAAGCCATTGCTCTTGGAGATTTTCAAGCACAATTTGGACAAGGGCTTACACTTTGGACTGGTCTTGCGTTTGGAAAAACAGTTGAAATAACTTCCATTAAGCGTAATGCTCAAGGAATTCGTCCCTACACTTCTGTTGATGAATCGCGCTTTTTAAGGGGTGCTGCAGTTGCCTACGAAATAAAAAATGTAACGTTTACTGCACTTGCTTCTCATAAAAATATTGATGCCAATATTATTGCTGCTGATACTTCATCCAACGAAATTGATGTAACCGTTTCATCCTTTCAGCAATCGGGATTTCATCGTACCAACTCAGAAATTCAGAATAAAAATGCACTGTCAGAAACTCATTTGGGTGGAAATATTTCTTACAATAAATCAGGTTTTCACTTAGGGCTTACAGCAATAAATTCTCAATACAGTGGTGTATTAGAAAAAAGCGTAAACAACTACAATCAATTTGATTTTAACGGCAGACAAAACACAGCTTTTGGTGCAGATTATAATTGGGTTGTGCGCAATTTTAATTTCTTTGGAGAAAGTGCCATGAGCATCAATAAATCAATGGCGCATGTGCATGGAGTGTTGTTAGCCCTCGATCCAAAATTAAATCTTTCTGTTGTATATAGAGATTTTGATAATGCGTACCACAACTTAACTTACAATGCTATTTCAGAATCGTCAATACCCAAAAACGAAAAAGGAATTTTAATGGGCTTCGATTTAAAAATCTCATCAGCATTAAGTTTGAATGGATATATAGATCAATTTTCATTCGATTGGTTGCGTTATCAAACCGACAAACCATTTACCCAAGGCTATGATTTTATAGGTCAATTACGCCATAAACCAAATAAAAAATTAGACATCTACGCACGCTATCGCTACCGTAACAAGCCCATAAACAGTGACGCAGAGAACATAGAAAATATTACACCAGTTTTTTACGAAGAACGAGAAAACATTCGTCTAAATATAGATTACAAAATAAACGATGCTTGGCAAGTGAGAACACGCGTAGAGCAAATGAATTTTGAGCGTATTGGAGGTGCTCCTGAAAAAGGATTTTTGATGTACCAAGATTTATTTTACACTCCAAAAGGCAAACCTTATAGCATAAAAGCACGCTATGCATTGTTTGATACCGACAGCTATAGTTCTGCTATTTATGCCTACGAAAGCGATTTACTTTATGTGTTTTCTGTGCCAGCACATTACTACAGAGGTGGAAGATATTACGTTATGTTGCGTTATAAATTCAACAAAAAATTTGACTTATGGCTACGTTTTTCTAGGTTCATTTACGACAACAGAACAACTATTGGGAGCGGGTTAAATGAAATTGATGGGAACATAAAAACAGACGTCAAAGCACAGCTAATTATTAAACTTTAATATGAAAGAAACCTTAACCCTTATACATGCCTTATCGGGCTTTTTAGTTCTGATATCTGGCCTAGCTCAAATCATTATGAAAAAAGGCTGTAAAGCACACCGCACTATTGGGCAAATTTATTTTTGGAGTTGGTTGCCGCTTATAGCCACAGGAGCAATTATCGGTAGTTTGCTCATCACCTTTTTTGGTTTATTAGGTTTCTATATGGTATTTATGGGGTATAGATTTGGCGTTAAAAAGTCTGCCGAAATAAGTGTTTTTGACAAAGTATTTATTTCAACCTTTACTCTTGGCGCTTTATTTTTATTGGTGTGGGGAATACTTATTTTACTTCTAAAAGACAATAAAACCTTTGGTATTATTGCGCTGTTTTTCGGAGCTATTTTCACATTCGTAACC
>CAYVVI010000076.1:0-3316 GCA_964455265.1 uncultured Flavobacteriales bacterium
CTGCCGAAAACACAGCCAATTATGGCGTAAACAATGCTATTGGTTCACCATCAATAGCTGTGAGAGATGCAACGAATTTACGCTTAGTACATTTAACATTTGCAGTTCCTTTTAGTAGTGGACAAACAAATATTTTAAGCGCACAAGCAGTAGAAGATTTAGCGGGCAATGCGATGGCTACACAAAACATTCCGTTTACCTATTATGAAACCGAGCCCGCAACTTTTAGAGATATTATTTTTAACGAACTTTTGCCAGACCCTTCGCCTGTAGTAGGTTTGCCAGAACAAGAATTTGTTGAACTGTATAATCGTTCCGATAAATTTATCGATTTAGGAGGAATGAAATTTATTGACCCATCAGCTACTGCAACACTTTCTTCACATGTTTTATCACCTGGTGAACACATCATTTTGTGTCGCGCCCAAGATGTCGGTTTGTTTTCTCCATTTGGAACAGTGATGGGACTTTCTCCCTGGCCAACGCTTAATAATTCTAGTGATTCTTTGTGGTTGAGAGATGCTGCAGACAACATTATCGATTTTGTTTTTTATCGAGATACGTGGTATCAAAGCACTACCAAACGAAATGGCGGATGGAGTTTGGAGTTGATAGACCCTATTTCACCATGTAGTGGTGCTACCAATTGGATTGCCTCAAACGACCCATCGGGAGGAACGCCTGGGCGCATCAACTCTGTATTTGATGATTCGGAAGATGATGTGGCTCCACGTATTACATCAACAGAAGTAGTAGATGAATTTAACGTAACCGTATATTTTTCTGAACCCGTTTTGGTGAATGATTTGCAACTTACAGATGTTTCCATTACGGGCGGATTGTCAGCAGTGTCAATTTTAGCAGCTAATCCAGAGAATACGGCAATTAATTTAAGTTTTGATCTTGCTTTAGACACAGGTGTTGTGTACGTTCTTAGCATTTCAAATCTTTCAGATTGTGCAGGAAACAACACTACAGCACAAGCACGTATTGTATTGCCTTTTGCAGCGCAAGTAGGTGATATTATCATCAATGAAGTATTGTTTAATCCTCTTACAGGAGGGTCGGATTTTGTAGAATTGTATAATAATTCCAATAAAATTTTAACCCTTAAAGGTGTAAGTATGGCGAACGAAGGAACGGATGGTTTGGTGGCGAACTTACGCACTATCTCTGCCCCTCGTTTGTTTTATCCAAAAGAGCACATTGTAATTAGTAACGATACTACCCACGTTAAAGAAAATTACCTGGCAAGTGCCGCAGGACAGTTTGTGCAAAGCAGTTTGCCAACATACGCCAATGCGAGCGGTGTGGTAAATGTGGTGTTACCTAATGGTAATGTTTCAGACAGGTTTGCTTATACCGAAAAAATGCACTTTAGATTGATAAGAGATAAAAAAGGAAAAAGCTTAGAGCGTATTGATTACAACAGAGCAACCCAAGACGAAACCAATTGGCACACGGCTGCCGAAACGGTTGGCTTTGCCACACCAGGAAGAGAAAATTCTCAATATGCAGACACCGATATTGATGGCGAAGTATCGTTATCCCCCGCTATTTTTTCTCCAGATAACGATGGTTACGAAGATGTAATTACGTTTAGCTATTCGTTTAGTATAGAAGGATATGTTGGCAATGCCTATATCTACGATTCGGAAGGACGCATGGTGCGGTACTTGTTGCAAAATCAATTGCTGGGTACAGAAGGAGCTTTCTCATGGGATGGAATAACCGACCGTGGAGACAAAGGAAGAATTGGTGCATACATTTTTGTGTTTGAAGTATTCAACCTAGAGGGCAACGTGAACATATTTAAAAAATCGTTTGTGTTAGGCGGAAGGTTGTAGCACATCCTTATACGCCTTCAATGCTCTGTCACGAGCAAAGCTGTGGTCAACCATTGGTTTGGGGTAACTGAGTTCGTTTAAATTTGTTACCCATTTTTTAATATATTCTCCTTTCGGATCAAATTTTTCTTGTTGCATTTTGGGATTGAATACTCTAAAATAAGGCGCTGCATCACATCCCGTACCTGCCGCCCACTGCCAGTTGCCATTGTTTGAAGATAACTCAAAATCCAACAATTTTTCAGCAAAATATGCTTCACCCCAACGCCAATCAATCAATAAATCTTTACATAAAAAACTTGCTACAATCATGCGCACACGGTTGTGCATGTTGCCCGTAGCGTTGAGTTCGCGCATGCCAGCATCTACAATAGGGAAGCCCGTTTCGCCTTTGCACCATCGCTCAAATTCTTCTTCGTTGTTGCGCCATTCTATACGGTCGTATTTTACATTAAAACTTTGGTGTACTACGTTTGGATAATGATATAAAACTTGCATAAAAAATTCTCGCCAAATCAATTCGTTGCCATAGTGCTTCGATTTTTGTTGGGTGTTTTTATACAATTCACGAATGCTCACGCTTCCAAAACGCAAATGTGGACTTACATTGCTTGTTGCTGTTACCGCAGGATAATCACGCAATTCTTTGTAGTGCGTAAGTGATGAAATTGTGTATGCAGATACGCCAATGGTTGATTTGGTAAAACCAATATCATCTAAAGACAAAAAGGGCTCTGTGTGTTGTAAAAACTGATGCAAAACATCTTCCGAAGGATAGTGTTTTAGATGTTGAGATGTGAGTAAATTTTTCCACTTTTTTGAGAAAGGCGTATATACTTTAAATGGGCTGCCATCATCTTTTAACACTTCATTAGGATGCATTATTACATGGTCTTGAAAGCTGTGAAAAGCAATATTATTTTCTTGTAAAAGCGACTGTATTTCTTTATCTCGATGTATGCCATAAGGTTCATAATCTTCATTGCAAAAAACCTGTTCAATAGAATAGTCGTTGATTAAATTTTTCCAAACCTCTATTGGTTTTCCATGCTTAACAAGAACACCTGAACTAGTGTCTGAAAGAATGCTGTGCATGTTTTCAAGCAGTTGGTGAATAAACGTAACCCGCGCATCATCTTTAGGAAGACTGTGTAAAATATCCTCATCGAAAATAAAGAGTGGCAGCACTTTTTTCCCAGATGTAAGTGCATGCCATAATCCTTTGTTATCATTTAAGCGCAAATCACGTCTAAACCAAAACACACTTATATTTTCTTTTGGATGAGTCATTTAATTGAGGAATTAGCTACTTTTGTTTATCAAATTAATTACTCTTTTAAACAAAATCACAAAGCATTTGTTTAGGGAGTGTTAAAGTTGTTGCACTCCATGGGACAGTACTCCATAAAAAGTTTAGAAGAAATTACGGGCATTAAGGCCCATACCATTCGTATTTGGGAAAAGCGTTA
>CAYVVI010000076.1:3416-7417 GCA_964455265.1 uncultured Flavobacteriales bacterium
GTAATTTCTCGCAACCACCCTAAGGTTAAATTTATCGTATCGGGCGCCAGCTCAAAACAAGTAGATTTTAACCAATTTCCTAAAAATGTAAGCCAAGCGCTTACCCCAGAGGCCATAAAAACCATTTAAGCCCCGCTCTACAAGTACGGTAAATGCTCATAAATTAAATTTTGTTTAATAAATATTTGGAAATGTTAAACAACTGTGTTTAACTTTGTCGAACAAACATTAAACAAATAAGCCATGACCGTTTTAGAATTCAACAGCAGGTTAACGATGTATAAAGATCCACTTAAGAGATTTGCATACTCTTTAACAAACAACAGTGATGATGCGCTTGACTTAGTGCAAGAAACGTATTTAAAGGCACTAAAATATCGCAACAAGTATCGTGAAGAGGTAAATTTCAAAGCATGGGTAATGACCATCATGAAAAATACCTTTATCAATGTTTACAGACGTAAACAAAAAGCAAATACCTTTTTAGACAATACCCCAAATAGTTTTTACGTAGCCGGGGCACAAAAACCATCAGATGCTTCACCTGATTCTGTAATGAGTGAAAAAGAAATTTTAAAACTCATCAGCGAATTAGATGCTGCTTACAGAGTTCCTTTTGAAAAACACATAGAGGGTTTTAAGTACCAAGAAATTGCCGATGAGTTAAACCTTCCTATTGGCACTGTGAAAAGCCGTATCTTTTATGCCAGAAAAATATTAGCAGAACAAATTAATGGCTAAAAGAGCACACATAATAGGCGGAGGTTTCGCAGGGTTAGCATCTGCCATTGCTATGGCTGACAAGGGATACGATGTAACCATTTTGGAAAAAAATGCTACCATTGGCGGACGCGCACGTAAGTTTGAAGACAAAGGTTTTATCTTTGATATGGGCCCTTCTTGGTATTGGATGCCCGATGTGTTTGAAACTTTTTTTAATCGTTATGGAAAAAAAGTAAGCGACTATTATAATCTAGTAAGATTAAATCCATCGTATAGAGTTTACTTTAAAGAAGAGTCGGTAGATATTCCAGCTTCGATGGATGAACTTTTAGCTTTGTTTGAAGCCAAAGAAAAAGGCAGCTCTAAAAAGTTGTTAAGTTTCTTAAAAGATGCTCAATACAAATACGAATTTGGCATTAACAAATTGGTGTATTACCCATCAAAATCGCTTTTAGAATTCATCAAGCCAGATATTATTTCAGGAACAATTAGATATTCTATTTTTTCATCGTTTGAAAAGTTGGTGCACAAACATTTTAAGCACCCACACTTGCGTGAAATTTTGAGGTTTCCTGTGTTGTTTTTAGGTGCAAAACCAAAAGATACTCCAGCTTTATATTCCTTAATGAATTATGCAGATTTGCAATTGGGCACATGGTACCCGATGGGCGGTATGCACAAAATTGTAGAGGCAATGGAGGCACTAGCCAAAGAAAAAGGCGTGAAAATTTTTACCAACGAAGCTGTAGAAGGTTTTACCATTGTAAACAACAAAATTACCAATATAAAAACCGCCAAAAACACACACGCTTGCGAAGTGGTAATTGGTTCGGCAGATTATCATCATATAGACCAACATCTTTTACCTGCAGAGCACCGCCAATATTCAGAAAAATATTGGGATAGCAGAGTGATGGCACCTTCTTCATTGATTTATTATTTAGGCATCAACCGAAAATTGAAAAACTTAAAGCACCACAATTTGTTTTTTGATGAAAGTTTTGACCAACACGCAAAGGAAATTTACGACCAACCACAATGGCCCAAAAAACCATTGTTTTATGTGTGCGCGCCATCGGTTACAGACAGCTCTGTAGCTCCTGAAGGCAAAGAAAATTTATTTATTTTAATTCCTGTTGCACCTGGAATTTCGGAACAAGAAAATGTTCGAGAAAGCTATTTACAAATGGTATTGCAACGCATTAAAGAACAAACAGGAGAAACCATTACTGCCGATGATATTATTGTAAAACACACCTATGCACATAAAGAATTTATAAACGATTACAACTCGTTTAAAGGCAACGCCTACGGGCTTGCCAACACGCTTACACAAACAGCATTTTTAAAACCACAATTACACCACAAGAAAATTAAAAACTTACTTTTTAGTGGTCAGCTAACTGTACCTGGACCAGGCGTTCCGCCTGCATTAATTTCAGGAATGGTGGCCGCCAGCGAAGCAGATAAACTATTAAAAAACTAACACAAATTATTATGAAATCATTGTTCGACAAAGTATCTATTGAAACCAGTAAGATTACCACTAAATCATATAGCACATCGTTCTCTTTAGGTATAAAATTTTTAGATAAAAACATACAAGACCCTATTTATGCCATTTACGGTTTTGTGCGTGTGGCAGATGAAATTGTAGACACGTTTCACGAGTTTAACAAACGTGAACTGTTAGAAGAATTTAGAAAAGACACGTTTAAGGCTATACAGCAAGGCATTAGCACCAATCCCATTTTAAATAGTTTTCAGTGGGTGGTGAATAAATACAACATGCCACACGAGTTAATCCATACTTTTTTAAATAGCATGGAAATGGACTTAGGCGATGTAGTGTACGACCAAAGCACTTACGAAAAATACATTTTAGGTTCGGCAGAAGTAGTGGGTTTAATGTGTTTGTGCGTATTTGTAAATGGAGATTTAACCATGTATGAGCACCTAAAACCACAAGCTATGAAACTAGGTTCTGCATTTCAAAAAATCAATTTTTTACGCGATATCAATGCAGATTACCACGCATTGGGGCGCACTTATTTTCCAGGTGTAGATTTAACAGCGTTTGATGAAAACGTAAAGCAAGAAATTATTGCCGACATCGAAAAAGATTTTGAAGAAGGATATCGAGGAATTTTGCAACTGCCCAAAAATGCGCGCTTTGGTGTGTATGTGGCGTATATCTACTACTACCGTTTGTTGTTAAAAATTAAGCAAACCAATAGCGAAGAATTATTTAAAACACGCATTCGTATTCCGAATAATCAAAAGTATGCCTTGTTTGTAAAATCGTTGGTGCGCCATAGTTTTAACATGTTGTAATGATTGCTTTTTTAGCTTCGTGCATAGTATTACTTACAAGTCCATCGCTTGAGAAAGCACGCCTCTTTTTTTTCGATTCGGAAACAGAAAAAAAGAACGAACAGTTTTTTGAAGCGACTAAACACGCTACGCTAGAAACCGATGCTGTGGTGTATGCCTACAATGCCCTATCCATGATGCGCAAAGCAGAACACACCATAAATCCTTACAGCAAATACAAACACTTTAACCAAGGAAAAGAAAAACTAGAACAAGCCATAAAATATGCACCAACTAATTCTGAAATACGCTTTATACGCCTTTCTGCACAAGCAAAAACGCCCTCGTTTTTGGGCTACTCCAACAACCAACAAGAAGATTTACGGTTGGTAAAAAGTGCCATCGTTTCTAAAAAATTTAGCACAGACAGTAGCTTTACAAAAAATGTCATTAAGTTTATGGCATCAATAAAAGTGATAAGCGAAGAAGAGAAAAATAACTATTTGAAGATGTATTAATTATTAGCGCAAGCACTTTAACACCCTAACACTACAGCACAAGTAAATGACCGAAGAATACGTAATACTGGTAGATGAACAAGACCAAGCACTGGGCTTAATGGAAAAGATGGAAGCCCACGAAAAAGGCGTTTTACACCGTGCGTTTTCGGTATTTGTGTTTAACGATAAAGGCGAGTTGATGTTGCAACAACGTGCATTCGACAAATACCATTCTGGTGGTTTATGGACGAACACCTGTTGCAGCCACCCACGCGATGGCGAAAGCGTGGAAGAAGCCGCCCACCGCAGATTACAAGAAGAAATGGGTTTTGATTGCACCCTCGAAAAAAAGTTTCATTTCATTTACAAACGCGAACTCGACAAAGGCCTTACCGAACACGAATTAGACCATGTATTTTTCGGAACGTATAACGATGCACCTAACATTAACCCCGAAGAAGTTGC
>CAYVVI010000077.1:0-5590 GCA_964455265.1 uncultured Flavobacteriales bacterium
TTTTATCTTTTTTTGTTATTGTGTTGATATTCTGCTACATTTGTTAAAACACACCTAAAAATTAGCACCATGAAAAAAACACTATTATTTCTTTTTTTCGCTACAATATTCGCGACTTTTTCCTATGGGCAAACGTCTCAAAACGAACAAAACATTGAAAATTTTAAGCAGCTTAGAAATTCTTTAGACGGCTATTTTCAAATTCAAATTATAGATTCTAGGGCAAAGCCAACTATTTCCTACGAAATGCTACAAGAAATAGAATCAAAAAGAGCCCAAAATCAAGATGTAATGTTTTCTTACAAAAACGATATGAGAATTTTGGTAGTGGCCAAGTCTTCACCAAAACGCTTTTTAACAGATGAAGACAAAATTTTGTACATTACAAGCACAGACATTAACTCTCGTAACCACGAGATTAAAAAATAAAGCAAGAGGATACACTTTTAACTAATGCTATGTAACCATGAAAAAAATTCTACTATTAACTATTGCCGCTTTCACTCTAAATTTTAGCTTTTCTCAATCAGATCTTTGTGAAACAGCTACAGTAATAACCGTAACCAATGGTGTTCAGGCCTGTGTCAATGGCTCTAATGCTACTGCAACAAGCTCCCTAACCACCAACGGCTGTACGCCAGACCCAGTAAATGAGGTTTGGTATACTTACACAGTTACAGGAGCATCCAACAACTTTTTCTTAAACCCAGGAACACTAGAAGACGCTGTAATAACCATCTATGCTGATGGCTGTGGAACAGGAACGTACGATTACTGTACAACATCTGCAGGAACAACAGACATCAATTTTAACTTTGGACTTGATGTAGGAACCCAAGTGTGGATTTCTATAGCCAGTAACTCAATCACAGACGGAACATTTCAGTTTTGTGTAACATCATCTACACCGCCCGCCACCCCACCAGGAAATACATCCTGTACGGCCATAGCAGTTTGTGCAAAAAACCAATCCATTAACTTTCCAGACATGTCTATTTATACCGCATCTGGAACAAAAGCAAGTTGTTTTAGCGGACCTGGTTCAAATGCAACTCAAGAAGTGTGGATTTCGTTTTGCGTTTCTGCATCTGGAACAATTACTTGGACAGGAGATCCCGCTAATAATTTTACAGAATACGACTGGTCAATGTGGAACATTACAGACGGTTGCCCTGGCACACAAGTAGCGTGTAATTACGCTTGGAATTCACAAACGGGGGTAAATTTTGGTATGGGCTGCGGAACTACCGATTGCGACCCTGCGTTTAATGTGGTAGCGGGGCAGTGTTATGCTGTTCAAATTGTAAACTGGTCCAACAACGGAACAGCATTTAGTTTTGGAGGTTTTGGAGGAACAGCACTAATATCTCCAGCCGTTAATTTTAATTTATCACAATCAAATCAGTGTACCTTGCCAGTTACTGCCAACTTTACTACAGGAACAGGTCACGCAGGAACGATAGATTGGGATTTTGGCAACGGCAATACGTGGTCAGGAACAGGAGCCCCAACTAGCCAAGTTTATACCGAGCCAGGAACGTATGCCGTAACCGCTTCAGGCGGAACGGGGGATTGCTTGTCACAACAAACCAGATATGTTAATGTATTTGAGCCCTTACAAACAACACATACAATAGTAGATGATTTTTGTAACGATACCAACGGAGGAGCAATATCTGTTTTTCCAACAGGAGGAGATGGGGTTTTTACGTATACTTGGACACCAAACGTGAGTTCGGGACCCAATGCCACTGGTCTTCCTGCTGGCAATTATTCAGTTAGAGTGTGTAATGCGACATGTGGGCAATGTATAGACATACCTGTAACTTTAACAGGAGTTGTGTGTTGTGGTGTTGATATTGCATTTGGCCCTCAGAGATTATGCATGAGCGACAGCCCGATTACACTTAATCCAAACATAACAGGAGCAACTAGTTATACGGTTAATTGGTCTCCGGCAACAGGACTATCGAATGCAAACATCGAAAATCCTACATTTACACCACCATCGGCAGGAACATACACATTTACATTAGAAGTAGATAATACTGCAGACCCAGGCGGCTGCGTTACCCCAAGAAATGTTACTTACACAGTGGTAGATGTTCTGCCCGCAGGACAAGCAATCGCAACAACTTGTCCAGGAACTTGCGATGGTGCTGTACAAGTAACGGGAGTTACAGGAGGGTTAGAACCCTATGTTGTGAGCTGGGACAATGGGCTTTCTAATGGAACAAGCCATTCAGGGCTTTGCGATGGTACTTACACAGCAACAGTTACAGAATCTGGAGGATGTGAAGGATATTTGCCGCTTATTGTTACGGAAGCCAGTCCTTTTACATTAGACGCAGGGTTTCATGATTGCAACATAACTCCACTTAATTCGGGAGATTGCTTTGTTTTACCGGGTATAGCAAGCATAACACCATCCTACACGTGTAGTAACACTACTCACCAACAAACCACCTCAAAAGCGATAGCGGACCCTACAGGTGCAGGACAAGGAACACCATCTAACACTACCCATAGCGTAAGCGTTGCTGGCGCTGCAGTAGGAGATATCTTGATGTCTATTTGTTTTACAATAAACCACGCAGATCATAATCAGTTGGACAATATATTTATTACATCTCCAGACGGAACTCAAATTTTCTATTTTGCAGACGCAACGTATTCTTTTACAACAGCTAGCGGTGCAGTCACGTATTGTTTTGAAGATGCAAAAGTAGACGCCTATTCGGGGACATTAAACGGCACATGGACACTAAACGTTAGAGATTATAGAAAAAACCCTTTAGCAACAGGAAACATAACCAACATAACAATCGTTACGTGCCACCCAGTTTTTCCTGATTTATGGTCGCCAACCACAAACATGACAGGAGACCCCAAATCTGTGTCAACAACCGTGTGCCCAACAGCAACCACCACCTACACCCTTACAATTACAGACGCTAATGGATGTACCCAAACGGATGAAATAGAAGTAATTGTTGGGCCATGTACGTTGTTAAGCAACAGCTTAGTGAATTTGTCGGCAAAATATCAGTCTGGGAAAGTGATTGTTAATTGGACAACAACGGATGATTATGCAGCGAGCTATTATGTAATTGAAAAATCACAAAAAGGAGAGCAATATTCTCTGGTTAACAAAACACAAGCAACAGGAGCAAACGGAAGCGCTCGTTATACGGTTTATGATAGCGAACCCCATAACGGAATAAACACCTATAAACTTTCTGCTTTTGATGCAAACAACGAGAAAATTTATGAGCAAACAACCTCTGTGTTGGTGAAACAAGGAAAAGAAAGCATTTATGTTGTTCCCAACCCAGCGGAAAACCTAACAACCATCTATTTTGAATCGCTTTATTCAAATACATACGAAATAAAAATCTTTGATGTTGTTGGAAAACAGGTTTACTATCAAACACACAATAGTTTGCGAGGAGAAAATGCAGTAGAGTTAGACGTCTCAAAGCTAACTCAAGGCATGTACTCTGTGGTTGTCTCTTCTGAGGCAGAAACACAAATAACACGATTTATAAAGACTCAATAATTAAAAACCCCCATCAAAATTTTGATGGGGGTTTTTGTTGAGGTCTCGAGCGGATTCGAACCGCTGTACAAGGTTTTGCAGACCTCTGCCTAGCCACTCGGCCACGAGACCAAAATTATTTTTGGTGTTGCAAAACTAATAAAACTCTTTTAAAAACAACGTGTTTAGACAAAGAACATTCAATTTTAAACTTTCAACCTTTAACGTTTAACACTCTGCTTTTATTCCTCAATGCAAATAGCCACGTAATCTACGCTGCCGTTTATAGGCGGATTAATTTTCTTAATCGTAACAGAGCACTTGTTAAGCTGATTAAAGCGCTGTTTTAATTCTGAGACAATACGGTGACCCACACGCTCAATAAGTTTGTTAGGAATAGCCATTTGCTGTTCTACGATTTGATTTGCCTCTACATAGTCAATGGTTTTGCTTAAATCATCATTTTTCGCAGCTTCCGAAAAATCTAACCACAGCGAAATATCAACGATATATTCCTGACCAATTTTAGTTTCTTCAACCAAACAGCCGTGGTAAGCGTAGCATTTTATTCCTATAACGTCTATGCGGTGCAAAGTCAGGGATTAATTATTTGGTTATTAGTTGATTTATTTTTGAAACGCTTGCTTCCATTCTTTTCAGTACTTCCTCTTTACCTAAAAGCGCAGCAATTTCAAACATGGAAGGGCCTGCGCCTTGACCAGTTACAGCCAATCTAAACAACGGCAATACAGCACCCATACCCAATTGTTTTTGCTCTAAAAAAGATTTAAACTCTTTTTCGATATTTTCAGCGTTAAAACTATCTATAGAAGACAATACTTTTGCCCATTCGCTTACAAGCGCTTCGGAAGCATCGTTCCATTTTTTCTTCACAGTTGTTTCATCAAAAGATGAAGGCGCATTGAAAAAATAATCACCATCCAATAATTCGTGGGTGAATGACGCACGTTCTTTCATCATGCCGGCAACTTTGGTTAAAAACTCAGAAGAATAATCTGCTTTTAACAATGGTTTCATAAGCTCGGCCAATTCTTCATCGGTTTTCATGCGCAGGTATTGCTGATTAAACCACTTGGTTTTTTCTGGGTCGAACTTTGCGCCACTTTTACTCACGCGTTCTATGGTAAATGCTTCTACTAATTCATCTAACGAGAAAATTTCCTGTGTGGTGCCTGGGTTCCATCCTAAAAATGCGAGCATATTTACAAACGCTTCGGGGAAGTATCCTTTTTCTCTATAACCCGAAGAAATTTCACCAGTTTCTGGGTCTTTCCATTCTAAAGGAAACACAGGAAAACCTAAACGGTCGCCATCGCGTTTGCTGAGTTTTCCGTTGCCATCGGGTTTTAACAATAAGGGTAGATGCGCAAACAATGGCATGGTTTGTTCCCAGCCCAAATAGCGATACAACAATACATGCAATGGCGCAGAAGGCAACCATTCTTCACCACGAATAACGTGCGTAATTTCCATTAAATGGTCATCTACAATATTGGCTAAATGGTAGGTAGGCATGCCGTCTGATTTGAAGAGTACTTTATCGTCCATGTTGTTGGTGTTTACCACCACCCATCCACGAATTTCATCATGAAAACGCACCTCTTCGTTGCGCGGCATTTTTATGCGAATAACGTATTCATCACCACTCGCTAAGCGTTTATCTACTTCATCTTGTGGCAGCGATAAAGAGTTTTTCATTGATGAACGTGTAATGCTATTGTATTGCCAATTGGGCATTTTTGCTAGCTTGGCGCGTTCGCGCACATCGTCTAATTCTTCGGCTGTATCAAAGGCATAATACGCATGCCCAGACGTAATAAGTTGCTCGGCATATTGGCGATACATGGGCTTGCGCTCCGATTGACGGTAAGGACCGCAATTACCACCAAATCCTTGACCTTCGTTGGGCTCAATGCCACACCATTTTAATGCTTCTATGATGTAGTCTTCGGCACCTGGCACAAAACGAGTTTGGTCGGTGTCTTCAATACGCAATAAAAAATCTCCGCCATGTTTTTTGGCGAATAAATA
>CAYVVI010000077.1:5690-7369 GCA_964455265.1 uncultured Flavobacteriales bacterium
CGTAAATCGTCCACTCCGTATTTAAGCATGGCGATGCGTTCAATGCCCATTCCAAAGGCAAATCCGCTATAAATTTCAGGGTCGATGCCGCAATTTTTTAGTACGTTGGGGTCAACCATACCGCAACCTAAAATTTCTAAATAACCTGTGTGCTTACACACGTTACACCCTTTCCCTCCGCACAAATTACACGAAACATCCACTTCTGCGCTTGGCTCGGTAAATGGAAAATACGATGGACGCAAACGGATGTTGGTGTTTTCGCCAAACATTTCTTTTGCAAAATATAATAGTGTTTGCTTTAAGTCGGCAAACGACACATTTTTATCAATGTACAAACCTTCTACTTGATGAAAAAAACAGTTGGCACGCGCAGAAACCGCTTCATTTCTGTAAACTCTACCTGGTGCTAAAATGCGAATGGGAGGTTTTTGCGTTTCCATTACACGCACTTGAATAGACGAAGTGTGTGTTCTTAAAGCCACATCTCCAGACACAAAAAAGGTGTCTTGCATGTCGCGCGCAGGGTGATCTTCAGGGAAATTAAGCGCTGAAAAATTGTGCCAATCGTCTTCAATTTCAGGGCCATCGGCTACGGTAAACCCAATGCGTGAAAATATGTTGATGATGTCATTTTTCACCAAAGAAATGGGATGGCGTGCGCCCAACTGAAAGGGCTCAGCAGGCATGCTTAAATCCAATTGCTTGCTTGATTTTTTAGAACCTCCGCCCAATTGTTCTTTTAGTGCGTTTACCTTTTCTTCGGCTTTTGCTCTAAGTTCGTTGAGCTTTTGTCCAAATTCTTTTTTCTGTTCGTTAGGCACAGATTTAAAGGCGTCAAACAGTTCTTTTAACTCGCCATTTCTGCCTAATAATTTTATACGAAATGCTTCAAGTTCGTCTGCTTTTTGTGTAGCAAACGACTCAACTTCTTGTATTAATTCTTCTACTCTGCTAAGCATGAATTATTTTAAAATTTTTACAGAGATAATTCTAACATCTTGCACAGGACGGTCGGCACCATCTGTAGCAGAAGCAGCAATTTTATCTAAAATATCTAAACCAACAACCACTTCTCCGTAAACAGTATAGTCTCTATCTAAAAAGGGCGTTCCGCCAATGGTGGTGTAGGCTTTAAATTGCTCTGGCGTGTATTGAAACGGTTCGTAACCGATTTTTACTTTCAAATCTTCTATAAACAGCATTAAGCTATCTGGATTGGATGATTGAAACGCACGGATTTTATCCAACTCGCTACGATTTTCTGGCTTAAACAAATATTTTTGAATTTCACCCTGAGCACGTCTAGTATCAATTTGTTGAACCATGTTAACCAATTCGGTAGAATCATATACTTTGCCTTGAACAATATAAAACTGACTTCCAGAAGATGCTTTTTCTGGGTTGATTTGGTCACCTTGTCGTGCGGCACATAATGCTCCTTTTTTATGAATAAGGGCGTTGTTAAACTCAGCAGGAACGGTATAATCTGGTCCGCCATTGCCTAACATTTTTCCCGAAGGGGCATTTTTTGACTCTGGGTCTCCACCCTGAATCATGAACTGGCTGATAACACGGTGAAACAACAAGCTATCGTAAAACCCTTCTTTTGCTAGTTTTACAAAGTTATCGCGGTGTTGAGGTGTTTCATCAAACAAAGCAATTTCAATATCGCCCAT
>CAYVVI010000078.1:0-7118 GCA_964455265.1 uncultured Flavobacteriales bacterium
GTTTTTGGTTTGAAAACAATCTGCGGTAAAAAATGTAAATCTTCGGTTTCATCATGTGCGTAATTATTTAGCACATCTTCTTGAACGGAGTGTTCGATATCTTTTAAGTATAATGGAAAATTGCTACTAAACATTCTTAAAATTGATATTTATAAAGATATACTTCAGATTTTAATCCATTGCTTTCTACTTTTTTAATTAGAAAAATATTTTCGTAAGAGTAGGTAATTTCATACTTCTTACTTTTTTCTTCTATTAACTTTCCGTCCTCATTATATTTAAAATAAGAAATGTATTTCTCTCCTTCAATGACATATTCTTTCTTTGAAATACGATTATTCTCATATTCATAATTAACAACTGTCTCACGATTATTCTGATTCATTGTCTTCGAGACAAGTCTTTCGTTTATATCATAGCTAAAAAAGTCCACCCTACGAATACCATTACCAGTATATACTTTTAGATTATTTGGTTTTGAATCATTTTTACTATAGAAATAAAAAAATCGAGTAGTATCAATACTGTTATAAATAGCACCAGAAGTATCATTTGGATAAATTACTGAAATATAATGTACACTTATTGAAGAATCAATTAAACAAGATGAATTATAATAAGTTTTTGTAAAATAGTCAGAATAATAATTACTATCAACAAGTATTGCTAAATCATTATATCCTTTTGGAACTAATGAATATTTAGTAATGGTTAACTTTGAAGAATCTAAAGACCAAATCTCGCGTGGGACATTATTTTTACTAATGGTTACTTTTTTAACTCCTTTTTCAAAAAGTTTACATTTCTCATAATCGTCATAAAAACCCTGACAATTTATACTTTTTATAGAAAGTAAAACACATAAAGTAAATATGTAATTCTTAACCTTCAATTTTTTAGATTAATGTAGTAATGTCAGTTACACCAACAGGACGTTCTGCAATAAACCCTTCGCCAAATTCAGCACCAATGTTTCTTCCAAATTCGCGAGCTCTTGCTTTAACAAACTCCATAAATTCTTTTGAGGAAATAGGCGTTTGAGGAGCATTAGCATCTTCCCCTTCTTTATAAAATTGAGAAGAGAATGCTAAAATGGATTGCATTTTTGTTTCCATCTCAAGCGTAATATCAATTACAAAATCAGGTTGTAAGTAACGGTCTTGAATGTATTTGTACAAACGCTCGGTGCGATAGTGTTTTTGTTTTTTGCCGTTGTATTCAGTTTCAACTTTAATCAAACCAGATAAAAAATTTGCACGAGAAACCAATTCACTCGCTCTGCCATGGTCTGGATGTCTATCTGTTGGTGCATTGCACAAAATTATTTTAGGTTGGTAATAGCGGATAATTTTCACGACTTCCAACAAATGTTTTTCATCCACTTCAAAAAAGCCATCGCGAAAACCTAAGTTAATTCTATCGGTAAGTTGTAAAATTTTAGACGATGCTTCGGCTTCTTTTAAACGAATTTTAGCATCGCCTCTACTCCCTAACTCGCCTTGTGTTAAATCACAAATAACTACTTTTTTGCCTTGCTTAATATGTTTTACGATAGTTCCCGAACAAGCCAGTTCAGCATCATCGGGGTGGGCAGCAAATACTAAAATATCTATCATAAATTATTCTGCTTTTGATCCATCGGTTTCTTTATCCCATACGTCTTCTGTAATAGGAATTCCATTTTTGAAAAATCTAATTACTTTACCGTTAGAAGTTACAGATTTCTTGTATTCATCGCCTTTATTTCCTTTTACAACAATACGTACAACAATATAACCAGTAACCACACCATTGCTCTCTTGAGTAAATTTTTGCTCGGTAACTCCTTGCGGATATTTAAGCGCTAAATTGTCTGTCATTTTATCAGACATGTGTGTAGGCGATTTGCTTGCTTCTTCTTCTAACTCAGAACTGGTGCCTTGTGTGCGTTTTATGGAGGCGTCATCTTTTTGTGTTGATGATTGAACATTCGTTTCTGTTGTAACATTTATAGAGGCACTATTTTTCTCTTGAGAAGCAGTACCCTTATTAGCATCATCTATCTTTTTAGATTCGTTGTTGCTCAACTGTTCGTTGATGGTTTGTGTTTTATTTTGAGCAAACGAAGTTTCGTTAGTAGATGTTTCAATGTTGCTTTGCTCAGTATTTTTCACATCTTCAAATGCACGGTTTCTTCGCTCATCTGATTTTGATTCTTTATAAGTTTTATCTTCTGATGCCGTTTCAAAAAACTTGCGATTCTCTTCTGTCTTAACGTTGTTTTTAGCTATCAAATCCATTGATTTGGTTTCTGATTGCTCTAAATACACATCAAATTCGCTGTTGGCTTTTAAACGGTATTCGTCTTTATCTAAATTTTGTTGCTGTATTTTAGTTTCATTCTCATCAATAACCTTTTGCTGATTTAAGGATGCTTGCTTGTCTTTTTCAACGTAATCATTATTCAAAAACACGTGCTGGTCTTCATACTTTTCGTATTCTTCGATAGTTTGTTGACGCGGCATATCGCTTTCAATTGTTTGCTGCATTATCCTTGATTGAATATCTTCAAATGCGGCTTTATTGGCTAATGAAAGCGAAGTGTGTTTTTGCTCACGCTCAGTCTCTGCCTTTTTGGTTTGCTCTTTAAAATCTGCTAATTTTTCGTTATTCAAAATGCGTATATCATCTGCATCATTATTAGATGACATACGTTGTTCTTCTAACACTTCGTAAGTATTTGATAATGCAATTTTTTGTTCAACCGACTGTTGTTCCTTATTATATGTATAGTCTGTATTGGCTTGTCTATTGGCTTCAACTTCACTCACAAATGCACCTCTTCTGTAATCGTTTTCAATTTCCTCTTGAGAACGGTTTTGCTCAATCACTCCATACTGTGCATTGATGTCTCCTCTTTTTAAATCGGCTACACCTACTATATCGGTTTCTTTTCTTAACAATTCTTCTGAAGATGATTCATAGCTTTTTAAAATATTGGTGCGTCTGTTGTCAAAAGCTAAGTCTTGTTCTTGCTGTTGAGTAACTACTTTTTGATTGAAATTGCTTTGGTCTAAATTAGCTACACGTTGTTTTTCAACCCAATCAGTTTGTGTTTCTACTGTACCTTGTACAAAGGCGTTTAAATCGTTATTTGAATCAACATTTTGCTTGGCTAATCTATCTGTTTTTTCAGTGTTTTGAAGTTCTAAGTTTTCGTATTGGTTGGAAAGTTTGTTTGACGATTCTGTTGTTCTTACTTTATTACCATACTCTTTGTTATAGTTAAAGTTTTCATCCGCCTCAATTAATTGTGGACGTGTAAAGTCATTGTCATCAGAAGATTTTTGCATCATAGCTAAAATCTCTTCCTCTGTCATATCAACCTGTTTATAGCCCTCTAAATTAATTAACCCTCCCTCTTTGGTAACAGAAGTAGTTTGTTGAGTGGTTTGTGTTTGAGTTTGCTGTTGTGTAACAACTACTTGCTGGTTTTGCTGATTTTTTTCTGCTTCAAGTAGGCGTTTAATTTCATTAATTCTTGATGTAGAATAACTATCTCCAACCTTAACCGACAACGCTTGTTGGTATAACGATTGAGCGCTTGAATAATTTTTTGCAGCAAAGGCCTTATCTGCGTTAGCTATTATTTGTTGGTACTGTTGGTTGCTTGTTTCATTCGCCAATTTTTGGTTGATGCGATTGATTTCTGATGAAGCATAAGCATCGCCTGGCTTTACGCCTAATGCTTGTTGATAAAGACTTATCGCTTGCTGATTATTTCCTTTGTCGCGCTCAGAATTAGCTTGAGTGATAAACTCATTGTATTTAATTTGAGATTGATTTTGTTGATTTTGATTCGTCAACTCCCCTTTTCGTTGGTTAGCTAAAGCTATTTGTTGCTTTGGATACGCTTCGTTTGGCAATATTGACTGCGCTTCTTGGTACTTTGCAGTGGCCCTATCAAAATCGCCATCAGCCAAAGCTTTATCTGCTAAAGCAATGGCATTGTCATATTGTTGGCGTTGCTTTTTTGCTTGGTCTTCAGTAGAAACTAACGCTTTTTCTTTTTCCCAAACTTTCTTAGTTTCTTCTATTTTAGAAGCTAATGCAGCATCATCAGGATACAATTTTTGCGCTTCTTGATAATAGTTTATAGCCGTAGAATAGTTCTTAGCTTTAACAGCTTCATCACCACTATTTACAAATGTTTGAAACTGTTGCTTTTTTTGTTGCTCAGCAAACTCTTTGTTTTTATTGTCAAATTGTTTTTTAAGCGCTTCGTCTATCTCCGTAATTTTTTGCTTAGGATATTGCTCATTGGCTTTGTATGTAAGCGCTTTTTGATAAGATGTTTTAGCGCCATTATAGTTTCCAGATTCAAAAAATTTATCTGCCTCTGCAATTAGTTTGTTGTATTGTTCATCTAATTGTTTTTGCTCTAATTCCTTTTGTTTTTGTGAACTCAGTTCTGCAATGCGTTTATCGGTTTCCTGAATTTTTTTACGTAACTCTGGTGTATCATTTAGCGCTAAAGCTTGGTTGTAGGCACTTTTAGCTTTTTCAAATTCTTGCTGCGAAACTAGTTGGTCGCCTTGCTCTATTAATCGTTTAAATTCTTCATCGCGTTGTGCTTGCGATTTGCGTTTAGCTTCTTCTTCAGCTTTTTGACGAATTAGGCGTTCTGACTCTGTAATACGATTGGTTGGATATGGTATTGATGGGAAAATGGCTTGGGCTTTTCTGTAAAATGAAATGGCTTCATCATAACTCGCTGCGTTGAATCTATCATCTGCTTGAGCTATCAATTTGTCATAGTCTTCTTTTTTCTTTTTTTCTTCAGCCAAGCGCTTTTCTTCTTCTTGCTTTTCTTTTAATTTTTGCTCAGCAATTTTAATTTGGTCTTTAGGTAAATTCTCGTTTGGAAAGAGCGCACTTGCTTCCTTATACTTGGCAATTGCTCCTTCGTAATCAGTAGTATTAAATAATCTAGATGCCTGAGTCATTAACTCATCATACTTGGCGCGTTTTTGGCGCTCAGCTTCTTTTTGTTGAATTATTTTTTTAACCTCAGCAATTTTTTGAGTCGCCACAGCATCTCCAGATTTTATAGCTAAAGCGCTTTCGTATGCTTTTACCGCTTCATCATATTTCTCAGTGTTTTTAAACTGGTCTCCTTGAGCTATAAAATCGTTATACTTTTTTTCCAGTTCCGCTAAACGTCTCTTTTCTTCTTCAATTTCTCTAATTTTTTGCAGAGATTCTTCATAGCGTTTTTTAGCATAAGCATCTGCTGGGAAAAGTTTTAGTGCTTCATTGTAATTATCGCGCGCCAATTCAAATTTAGATTCGTTAAATGCCTTGTCTGCTTTATCAATAATGGCGTTGTATTGTTCTTTCTTTTTGCGCTCTTCTTCCTCTTTTTGTTTGAGTTGCTGGGCGTACGCAATTTTTTCTTTAGGTAATGGTCTATCCGAAAATATGGTTTGTGCCTGCTGAAATAATTTTATGGCATCATCGTACTGCTTAGCTGTTAACGATTTTTCGCCAGACGCCATTAACTCGTTGTATTGTTTTTCTTTGCGTTCGGCTTCTTCTTTTTTGCGTTTGCCTTCTTCTGCTTTGGCTATTTTATCTTTTACCTCTTGCTTGTCTGGAAAAATTGCTAATGCTTGTTGGTATTTTTGAATGGCAGCATCAAATTGAGAAATGGTAGCTTGTTGGTCACCTTCTGCTACTAACTTAGCAAAATCTGCTTCTTTCTTTTTTTGTTCAGCTATAAGTTGGTCTATTTTGGTAATCTGTTGTTTTGGATATGGCTCATCACTTTTAAGTGTAACAGCTTCTTGATATTTTAACTTAGCTTGCTCCAACTTATTTTCTGCCAAAAGTTTATCTGCCTCTTGAATAATTTTATCGAATTTTGCTTTAAGCGCAACAGCTTCAAGTTCTTTTCTGCGCTTTTCTACATCAGCCAACTTTTTAGCAGGAAGTGTGTTTGATGGCAAAATGGTTTGAGCACTTCTATATTTAACAGCCGCTTCATCCAATTTATCTTGCGTTAACAAGCCATCACCATCTGCCATTAATTTTTCAAATTCTTTCTGTTTGCGCTCTTCCTCTTCCTTTTCTTTAATTTTCTTTTCAGCGGCAGCAATTTTTGATTTTAGTGTTGGGTCATCTGGATGTATTTGCGCTGCTTTTTTATACATCTCTAATGCGGCTGTATAGTTGCCAGATGCGAATGCCTCATCACCAGATTTTAGAAGATTTTTAAATTCTTCCTCCATTTTTTTCGCTTGCTGTTCCACCTTATCAATAAACATATCAATCTCCGTTTTACGCGATTGAATGTAGGCCATGTCCCAGTCTAAACTACCCGCCCTAATACCACCTTTTGCTCTTGGTTTTGATGAAATTGCAGAATAATCAATATTAGGAACTGCTTTATACATGGTAGCCCTAGTTGCTTCAACCTCTTTTAACTCTCCTTCTTTCTGATAATCATCAGGATAATATCCGTTCTTAGTATCAAACTCCACAAACATTTCTACGTAACCTGGTTTTGAAAACACATAGGTATAGATATGTCCCATAGGCACTTCGTAGCCAGGAATCTGACCAGCTGAGCTTGTAGTTGTAGAATGAATTACTGCTCCGTCTTTTTTTACAGTAACCTTTACACCTTCTAGTTTTTTACCAAGTTCATCAGTAATTCTACCAGTAAGCATAATTCTATTTTTTTCTTCATCCTGAGCAATTGTCTTGAAGGAAGAAAAACATACAACTAAAAATAATACTATCTTTATGATACCTCTATGCACCGAAAGGGGGTTAATTATTTACAAATATCGTAATTTTCTTTTGTTATTTTTGCAATAACAACTGTATGATGCATTCGTTACGCAAATTCCACACCAAATGTTAAGTTATTGGGAAAAAAAATATTTCTTGTCTGATGTAGATTTCTGCATTGTAGGCAGCGGTATTGTAGGGCTTACAACCGCTATTTTTATTAAGAAAAAACAGCCAAAAGCAAAGGTTTTAATTGTAGAAAGGGGCATTTTGCCTAGTGGTGCAAGTACCAAAAATGCTGGCTTTGCCTGTTTTGGTAGTTTGTCAGAAATTTTAGATGATGT
>CAYVVI010000079.1:0-7108 GCA_964455265.1 uncultured Flavobacteriales bacterium
ATCAAAATCGTTTTGAAGTGTATCGGCTAGTGGTTGAAGTTGGTCTTTGGCACCAATTGCTCCGTGTAAAAGTATAAGCGTTTTCATTTTACAAATATGCTAAAAATAAAAAGCCCCACTTTTAAGTAGGGCTTAAAGAAAGTTATTGTTTTTGCAACCAATCTTTGTTGGTCTTGCTCCAGTCTTTAAATACAGGTTCTGTTACACCCCATTTGATGTAATAATTTCCCTCTTTCTGAATAATTGCAATGTTAGAAGTGGGTTGCTTAGCACTAATTCTAAATTCTTCATGGTCAAATTCGTATTCAAATCGTGTGCGATCTACGTATGTTTCTTCAATCCATTCTCTTAATACATAGCCACCAGGTAATGAATTCTCCATTGACTTCATGAGTTTGTTTAAAACATCTCTCGCTAAATCAAGGTCAGAACCTATTTTTACAATAGAGCTATAGCTATAAATATTTTCATCAGAAACAGAAATCGTTGTTTCTTCCGATGCTTTCATTTTTGTTTTTACAGAGTAACCATTGTCTGATTTTTTTTCAATAGTGTTGAAAAAACTTCCTTTTTTACTATCCTGAAAAACATCATTAAACACCGATTCAAAATCACTAAAATTTGACTTAACAATGGCCTGCTCTTGCTCCTTAGATTTTTTAAGTTCAATTGCTTTAATATCGTCAGATTTAGCACGCACTGTTGTGTTAAACTCTTTTTCGTCAAACTCAGGATTCATTTGTTCTTTAGGTAGCACAGATGCAAATTTTATAATGCTCTGTCCGTTATAATAGTATTCATTATTTAAAACAACTTTAGGTAGCGTCTGCTGGTTTATAACCTTAGGGTTTAGGTTTGATGTGAATTCTTCAAATAGAGAGTTTAATTGCTCTAAAGTTGTTGCTGAAGAAATTTCTGTTTCCCATGTTGATTTTCGCTTTTTCCAATCTTTGGTCATGGCTTTATCGTTCATGTTTTGTTCAATTTCTAACAAAAACTGAGCATAATCTTGGGTGTACTCGTTTTGAGCATTGCTATTAAGAAACAACGAAACAAATAGAGAAACAAAAAATAATTTTAACTTCATTTTTATAGGTTATTAAGGTTAAATTCTAAAACGTAAAAACCCTATTGCTAAAGAAAGTGTAGCGCCTTTGTCTTTAAAGAAAGAAACTGCATCTCTTGAAGCAACTCCAAATTCATACGTTCCGCTTTGTGGTCCTAATGTTATACCAACAGGTATTTGAGAACCGTAGTTATTACCAGTCAAAAACCCTGCCGAAATTTTCATAAATGGCAGCAACCTTACGTCACCACCCAATCCGATAATAGCTCCATTAAAGTTTCCAGGCACTTCGTTTCCAGGGAAAAGAACATCTACACCAACTTCAGCTTTCTCACCAAGTACTAAACTTGCTCCTAAACGATACATGGTTGGTAATGCAACTTTCTTATTCGTTAAACCATTCCATTTAAATAAGCCATCGTTGCTGGTTATTTCTCCTAGCTGAGAAAAAATGTTGTAGTTTTCAAGACCAGCATTTTCTGTTTCGTACATAATGGTGTCTTCTACTGTATAAACGTTTCCATCCCATGTGATAGACCCTAAGTTAGTAACAGAAGCGCCTATTTTTAGTTTTTCTCCGATTAACATACTTATACCTAAATCAACACCAAAACCTCTACCAACTGCTTTAGGTAATCCTCCATCTTGAGTTATTGTACTTGGGTTTGAAGCCGCTGCATCTCCATAATTTATAGGTACAAATGGCGTCATGGCAGAGTATGCAATAATTTTTCCATTCTCTTCATAAATGTCAATTAACCCAAAACCTTGAAAATACTTAAGTCCAATACCTCCAGATAACTGAAATTTATCTTCAATATCAACTATTTTTCTACCGTAAGAAAGGTTGTATTCTCTAACCCATGAAAGCTGAAGCTCAGAGCCCTTCATTACTTCTGAAATAAATTTTGGATTGGTTGCTGTGCCTTTAACTATACTATCTCTATTGCTATCTGTAACCTCATAATCACTTGCGTTAACAGTGCTTCCGTCCATTAGTTCATATTGGTCGAAATAAGGGGCAGTAAATCCTAAAAATAAAATTTCTGAAGCTGTTTGACCAAGCTTAACATAAGAGTGAATTCTGTCATTCATTCTAAAAGCAAATCCGCCAACTTTTTCATTATGATAGGCCATCCCCAGAGTTGAGAAATCCATATTGATAGCGAAACCAGCACCAGTAAAATCTTTTGCTGCTTGAATTTTTTGCTCTTGTGTAAATGATGGTTCTTGCCCCATTGCAGAGCGATAGATGCTTTTAACGCCATCTTTATTTAATGCTTCTGATCTTACAGAATAAGTCATTTCAAGTAAACCAAAAGCAAATGTTTTGTTATCAAATTTATATGCCCAACCTAAGTTTCCTGGGTTAATTCCAACCGCTTGATAGTCGGTTACAAACGTAGTTGCTCCTCCTCTACCTGTTGCAGTAAAAGAACTAAATTCATATTGCGCATTGGCAATTAGAACTGAAGCTAATGACGAAAATAGAATGGCAATTTTTTTCATTTTATCAATTGTTTGGTTTGTTTACGATTTGAATGTTTATTCAAAAATAAGTTATTTTTTGAATATTATTTATCGTTTGAAGGATATTGTTCAGAATCGTCTGAAAGAATTTCAAAATCAACGTCTTCATAATTAGGGTTTTCCCACTCGTAAACTTGGCGTTGTGGACCTTGTTTTTTAAATACAAATGCTAAAACCGTACCTACTAATGCGCCATACGCATGACCTTCAAAAGACACACTCCAATCTATAGGAAAAATACCCCAAACGATACTTCCGTAAAGAAAAACTACCAACAATGAAACTCCCATAAGGGGTTTTGATTTTCGAATCCATCCACTAAAAAATAGAAAGAACACCAAGCCGTAAACAATTGTACTTGCACCTATATGATAACTTGGGCGGGATAATACCCAAAGCCAAAACCCAGAAATTATCCAAATTGAAAAGAATACTTTAAATGCTATTGGTCTATAAAAATAAAACAATGCCGTGCCTAAAACAAATAGCGGTACTGAATTACTAAAAATATGATTGATACTTGAATTGCTATGAATTAGAGCGGATGTAAGAATGCCTAAAAGTCCTTTTAATGTTCTAGGATATACGCCAAACTGATACAGTTCTAAATGCAAATATTTATCTAAGCTAAACACACTCCAAATTATAGCAATAAACATAAGCGGATAAATTGTTGCTCTGAGCAGTTGTTGTATATCGGGCGAAAGTTTAGGCAAAGCCGCGTTGTTTTTTGAGGTTTTCGTAGGCATCTTGTATTTTTTGAAACTTCTCTTTAGCCCCTACTTGATACTCTTCGCCTAAGTGGCTCACCTTATCTGGATGATATTTTACGGCTAATTGACGGTATGCTTTTTTGATTTCTTCATTGGTGGCAACTTTATCTAATCCCAAAATTTTATAAGAAACATCTACATCTTTATAAAACATGGCTTTTATAGAATTAAAATCAGATGATAATAAGCCAATATTGTTGGCAATGTTTTGAATGTGTTTTACTTCAGCTTCAGAAACCGAACCATCGGCTTGTGCAATTCCAAATAAATAATGAAGCAACTGCATCCTTGCTTCATAAGCCATTGCTGCCTTAATATCAAAACACGCTTGATGTATAGAAATGTTTTGTTTTAAAATATCTCTTAATTGAAGCAATAAATCGTTTGCTCTGTTTTCTCCAAACTGACGACTAAAGAAGTTTTTTACATAGTCTAACTCCGATTTTAAAACCTTGCCATCGGCTTTCATAACTGATGCAGAAAGCAACAGCATTACAGTTCCAAAATCATTTTGAGTTATACGCTGTCTGTAGGGCTCGTAGCGCTTTTCAGAAGATGATGAACTGTTTTGTCTTAGAATACTATCAACATAGCCTCCTACTATGGCGCCTAAAACTATTCCCCAAAATCTTCGGAAAATAATCATGCCTAAAATGGCTCCTATAAATGCGCCTGTTCTCAAAATAAAGATTATGATGATTCAAACCTTATGCCATTGTTTTATTATCCGACAAATTGTCAATTTGATTTTTGTCTGGTAAATACAGCATAGCGGCCAACATTAGAACTAATTGAATTGTGAAAGGATTTAAAGATGCTACTAGCCAAGATTCAAATGTAATTGAAAAAAGCACTGTAAACATTAATGGCAGAGCGATGATGTGTTTTTTATGTGCACTTACAAAAGAGATGATAAAACTTCTAAAATAAATAATTAGCCCAATTAATCCAAAGTCAAACCAAAATGACAAATAACTATTATGAACACCACCTAAATGACCTAGTCTTGAAAGAGTTGCATAATTTTTCCTCATTACGAACTCATCGTAACCAAAGCCACCACCTATAAAGAAGTTTTCCTGAATTTTTTGCCAAGCAAATTGCCAAGCAATAAATCTACCTGAGCCCTCTTCAAGAGTTTGTGCTCTAAAATATTCATCTAACCCAAAAGTTGAGATAATTTGAGGAAGGTATAAGAAGATGTACTGTATGAAAAACATTCCTACAAACAATGATAAAATAGCAAGAAAGCTTGATACCCTGAATAAACGCTCCGCTATATAGAAAAATATTACTGCACCAAGCGCTGTTCTTGAGGCACAAAAAAACAAGTTATATGCAATCACAAAATAAATTAATATCTTTTCTTGTCTTGAAAATGCGTTGGGGACAAAATAGTTGGTAACTCTAAAGAAAAGATAAAAAAGCATTGTATAAATTCCTAAGCCATTAGGATTTCCTAAAATTCCATTAAACCTTCCTGCTCTAGTTACAAAAGCTGGATTAAGGTATTTTATAAGAATCCCAACAATCATAACTAAAAGTGCCATGAATAATATGTCTCTTAGAACTGACACGCCTTTTTTATCGATGCATTTTAAAAGAATACTTGGCACCGCTAGTAGAAGTATTGCATAGGAAATGGTTTTCTGCAAGCCAGTAAGAAAATTAGCGCCTGAATTGTAGAGTACCAAAAAAGAATAAATTATAAAAGGTAAAAATATTATGAATAGCTTCGATTTAGGATTAATTCGGTTGGATGTAAGAACAAATAATAAACCAACTAAAAGCATATACACAACTTTTAAATTCTTAGCAAAAGAAAGTATTGGTTGTAAACTATCTGATAGCAATAAAACATAGAGTAAGCCAATTAAAACTTTAAGGTACTGCTCTTTTTGCCACAACAATATTATAGAAATAGGTACAAGAACTAGCGGCAGCTGTTTAACAACCATTCCTGATACTGTCCACAGAAAAAGTAAAACTATAAATGAAAAATATTCTCTTAAAAATTGTTTCAAAGTTTATCTACTTGATTGAGGTAAAACCGATGTCTCTTTAGCAAGAATTCACGATTTTGATTAACATTTTGATTCCATTTCTCAATGGTATAGGGCTTTCTCCATCGCTCAATTTGTTTTGGCATCTCTAATGCATATTGCTTATAGAATTCATCAAAAAGCTGAACTAAATTATTTTCAGACAGCTCATTATTCATTAAATAGTTTGCACGCTTCTTAAATTCATTTTTGAAAGATTCGTCATTAATCAATAAACTAAATAAATCGCTTACTAGCGTATTTTTACTTTTCAAAACAGAAAACATGTTGTACTGATAAGCCCTAGGTGAAGTGTATGCCATACCAAAATCAAGGTCTTTAGGGATAAATTTAAAATTTGATTGCCCATCTATTTTAAAGAAAAGCACATTATTCGATGGCCAATCCGTATTGTTAAAAAACGATTCAACAATTATATAATCTATAAAGTTGTCAATATCTATCTTGTCTTTAACTTTATCAACTTTGCCTTTTTGGATGGCTTTCTTAAGCGATTCTATTTCTTTTAATGCTTCCTCATCTCCGTTTTCAACATTACCGCTAAATTCATATAAAAAAACATCTTTCTTTTTACATGAAAATTTCTTTGCTAAAAATTCCTCATCAATACGCTGACGTGCATTGTAAATACCCCAATAGTAATCATTTAAGTACATACTTACAGGGTTTGATTTAGAAGTAATCACGTTCAATTCTGAAATAGATTTACTTATAAATGCATCTGCAAATAATGTCCTATCCCAATCATTACCTGAATTTCTAAAAATTATCCAACCCGAACGTTGTTCTCCAAAAAGTTGATATTCGAACTGCTTATCGAGTTTGGCTCTAAACGATTTTTGAGGATAGGCACGGGTATTATTTCCATTTATTCTAATATGCGTGTTAGAGCTTAAAGAACTGTCTTGAAAAGTTAAACTTAAAGTCCCATCTCTCTCCCACAACTTTCCTCTTTGCTTATAGTTGGCATTATGTTGCCACCACTGAGAATTAAGACGCTGTTCGTTATTAAACCATTGTTCGCCTAAAGTATAGATGCCATTATTAAATCCAAAGAAATCTGGCAAATCGATAGTGATTTCAACTTTAGGGAGTCTCTCGTTTCTTGTTGATTTTGAAATTTTTCCAACAGAAAACTGACGAATAGAATTTAAATGATGATTGGGTGCGTTAAAAAAATAGTTGCTCTTAGACCTTTCTAAATTAGCAGTATCAAAACAAAATCCGCCAAATAAAAATAGTCCAGAACCAATAAAAATTATTTCGTAGATGTGTTGTTTTATCAATGTTTTGAAATAATTAGGTAAACAAACACCAACACCATCCCTGCCAAAGTATATACTACATATCCTGCACCTAACGCAGATGCTGAAATTAAGCCAATTGATGAATAAATTAATTCAGCATTAGATTTTGGTTTGAGATTAATAAACATGCCAACAATAATGGCAGCCACTATTAATCCTAGGGAAATACTAAATTGTGTAATAGGCGTAACAATTGCTATTGCCATTGCTAGAGGGACGATATACCCTATAACCGAGCCACTTTCTTTATGCTTTATTTTAAAAATGATTTTAAGTATTAGCACAATTACAGCAGCTGCAAAAATTCGGGCTACAAACACAGGAACATCTCCTGCAGAAAATCCGTTAAGTAAATCGTTGGCAATGGCC
>CAYVVI010000080.1:0-6985 GCA_964455265.1 uncultured Flavobacteriales bacterium
TCTTTGAAAGGCACATTGCCAATGGTATTATACGCATCAGAAAATTCTTTTAATGCTAGTAAATTTTCTTTTTGATTGGCGCTTGGCGTAAAGTTGTTAATGGCAGCAATGATTTCTTGTTTTTTCTTTAAGTTTTCTTTTTCTTCATTTTTTTCACCTTCTAAAGCACCTTTTTTAGCGTTGAAAAAGAAATCAGAATTTTCTCTAAGGCGTTTCCAAAGTTTTTGTTCTTGCACCGCACCAGCGTGACCAATGGTTTTCCACTGCTCTTGAAGTTTTAAAATTCTCTTTGTAGTAGCATCCCAGTCTGTTGAAGTTTTTAGTTTTTCAACTTCATCAATTATAGCTTGTTTCGCTTTTGCATTAGCTGTCCACTCTTCTTTTTTCTCATTAAAGAAATTTGCTTTTTGAGTAAAGAAGGTATCGTTTACTTCACGGAATTGTTTCCAAATTTCATCTTTCTTTGATTTTTCAACAGCTCCAATTTTATTCCACTCTTCTTGTAATTCTAATAATGATTTTGTTATTTTTTCATAATTGCCAGAGCTGTCTTTTACACTACTCGTAAGTTCTTTGGCTCTTTCAATAAGCGCTAATTTTTTATTAAGATTTTCCTCACGTTCAGATTTTAAAGCTTCATAATGCGCCTTAATTTTTTCATTAATTATTTTAACCTGCTCCCAGTATTTGGTCTTTAAATCTTCCCATTTATCTTGGTAAGTTCCGCCAATTTCATTCCAGCTATTTTGCATTTTTCGGAACTGCTGTTCCATTTGTTTTATATCACTTTCATTGGCGAGTTGCGTTAGCTCATATATAATTTGATTTTTTAGCGAATAGTTTTTCTTAAGATCGTGTTCTTTTAATTCTTTAAAAATTTGAATGTTGTAGCTAAACAAGTCGTTTAGTCGGCTATATTCACTTTGTATATCTTGGTATTTTTCTCTAGGAATATTACCAATGGTGTTCCATTTAATACGTATTTCTTGAATTTTTGTAATGGCCTTGCCAATATGTTCTTCGTTTATTACAAGCTCTTGAAATTCTTTTAAAAGTTGTTCCTTTTGCTTTAAATTATCGTTTTCTTGTTTAGTTTTTTCTTGCTTTATTTCTTTGCGAATTAGCTTAAATCGCTCTATAAGTTCCTTAATATCCTTATTAATTTGAAGGTTTTCTGCATCAACTTCAAATTCACTATCAATATCCATTTGAAGTTTTTCTAGTCTACGCTCTTCCTCCTTTAGTTCTAACATAAAGTCGTTGGCTATTTTTTGAATTTTTCCCTCCACACTATCAAAGTTATCAGATGACAGTAATTCAATCAGCGTAGTTTTTATTTCTTGCTTAGTCATTGTTTCGTTGCGATTTAAGAACAAAAATATAAAAATTATGGAGTTAAAATACTATTGATACAATAATGAAATAAATACCTTTGCACCATGATTCCTTATAACAACAAGACTTGGTTTGGCCATATTCTTTCTTTTCATAAAACAGATACCTTGCGTAGATTGTGGCAAGAGCTACTAATTGTGGCAGTTTTGGTGGGTGTCTTTGTGTATGTTGAGCTGAATTATTTAGATCATGATAAGGCTGCTTACGAATCAGTAGGTAAATTTCAAGCACTTACTACACTGGCATTTTCATTATTGTTGGTGTTCCGCATAAATAGTGCTTATGACCGTTGGTGGGAAGGAAGAAAATTATGGGGTTCGTTTGTTAATAATACAAGAAATTTAGCTGTAAAAATCAATTCCTATGTTGATAAATCTGACCTTGAAACACGAGATTTTTTTAAACGCATGATTCCAAATTTTGTGTATGCTTCTAAAGAGCATTTACGCAATGGCGTAAAGTTTGAAGAACTTCAATTATTGGAAAATGAGAGCGATATAAAATCGTTTTATCACGTTCCGAATGGTATTATAAGTTCTATGTACAACAAGGTTTCTAACTTGAATAAATCGGGAAAATTAAGTGAAGAAAAGTTGATTGTTTTGGATAATGATTTAAAAACATTCTTAGATAATTTAGGCGGATGCGAGCGCATCAAAAAAACACCAATTCCATTTTCTTACAGTATTTTTCTTAAAAAATTTATAGTACTTTTTGTTACATCCGCACCGTTTTCTTTTGTTCATATCGCTGGCTATTGGACTATCCCCGTATCAATGGTTATATTCTACTTTTTTGTAAGCTTAGAGCTTATTTCAGAAGAGATTGAAGACCCTTTTGGAACTGACTCAAATGACCTTCCAACAGATGATATTTGCGCAACCATCAAGCAAAATGTTATTGAAATATTAGAACAATAACCACTCATCATTGTTTTACTTCCGTTTAACATTTATTGGCTAATTTTAGCTAACAAGCTCTTAATTCTTATTTACTTTTACCTTAAATTATAATGATATGAAACAATTTTTATTTGCTATTGCATTGCTTCCTTCGGTATTGTTTTCTCAAAAACAAGGAGAAATTACGTACAAAGAAATTTCAAAGTTTGAAATCCCTGAACAGTACAAGCAGTACGCATCCAACATGCCAGATTCTATTGTGAAAGAAACAATCTTATTGTTTACCGAATCAAAATCTATTTATAAAAATTATGAAAATTTAGATGCACAAGTTGACCCAGAAGGAGGCCAATGGTGGATGATGTGGTTTAAGAAAGACATTCAAACCTACAAAGATTTTGAGACCAAAAGAAAGATTGAGAAACAAGATTTTATGGATAAAACCTTTTTAATCAACGAGGAACTGTCTGATACTACAAAATGGAAAGTTAAACCATCGGATGTTGTGATATTAGGATACCCCTGCATGAAAGCAACTACCACAAGAGATTCTACAGAAATTACCGCTTGGTTTACTACGCAAATACCAGTTTCTAACGGTCCTTCAATGAGTGGTGGATTGCCAGGAATGATACTTAAAATGGAAGTTCCATTTGGACGTCCTGGAGGAAGAGGAGGAAGCGGTACTATGGTTATCATTGCAGATAAAGTTACTCTTAGAGAAGTTGGATCGAAAGAAATTCAAGAACCTAAAAAAGGAAAATTAGTAACAAGAGAAGAATACAATACTATTGTTAAGACCAAGACTGAAGAAATGCGTAAATCTGGCAATAGCTGGGGAAGATAATAATTATAAATAACCACATCATCAATGCGTTTTTCAGCCCTAATTTTTTCGTTTTCTTTTGTTTTATTTTCTGTATGTGCTCAAGCGCAAACTTACACATTGAAAGGTGATGTAAAAGATGAACAAGGCAATGCCCTACCAAGCGCTTCTGTTTTTTTACTTGAAAAAGCCGATTCTACGTTAATTCAATTCACTTCTACAAATGTTGATGGTCAGTTTGAAATCAAATCAGTAGCTAAAGGAGAACACATAGTTCAGGTTTCATTTGTTGGTTTTCTAACTAAATATCAATTTGTGTCTGCATCGGGAGATGAAAAAGTAATTACTATCAATACCATTACTCTTAAAGACAACAATCAACTTGGTGAGCTTACAGTTGAAGCCGAAATTATTCCAATAACAATTGATAAGGATACTGTTAATTATAACGCAGGAGCATTTAAAGTGAGAGAGGGAGATGTGGCAGAAGATTTACTAAAAAAATTGCCTGGTGTAGAAGTTGACAAAGACGGAAACGTAAAAGCGCAAGGAGAAAAAGTAGATAGAGTTTTAGTTAATGGAAAAGAATTTTTTGGAGACGACCCCAAAGTAGCCACTAAAAATCTTCCTGCAGGAACCATTAAAAAAGTACAAGTGTATGATAGAAAATCTGACCAATCGGAATTGAGTGGGATAGATGATGGAGAAAATTATAAAACCATCAACATTGAATTGAAAGACGATGCTAAGACTGGATTTTTTGGAAACGTTACAGCAGGATATGGCTACAACAACACCACCGAGCCAGGTTCTTTTGATAGATATGACCTTAAAGCCAACGTAAGTAAATTTACTAAAAAAACACAGTTTGCATTTTTAGGTCAAGTGAATAACGTAAACAAGCAAGGATTTTCATTTGAAGATTACGCAGGTTTTGTTGGCGGTTTTGGAAATGCAACCGATGGAGGTAACATGTGGGAATTTAATTCAGGTAGTGCTTCAATTCCCTTAAGTTCTGGCGGAACTGCTGGTATTTCTCGTTCTATGGCTGGCGGAATAAATTTAAGCCACGATTTTAGCAAGAAAACAAAACTAATGAGCAGCTACTTTTATAGTATCTATGATAACACACTTACTCAAGATGTGTTTACAGAAAACTTTTTAAGAGAAGGTTCATTTATTTCAGAATCGGCTACCGATAGGCAAACACTTTTTGGTGCGCACAATGTAACCCTACGCTTTGACCATAAAATTGATACCACACACACGTTTAGACTAAGAGGTAATGTAAAACTTAACGATGGTACCATAGAAAGCATTTCTAACAGCTACACAAACAATACCTCAGGAAATATTCAAAATACTTCCAATACTGAATATTTTTCAGACTCTAGAAATTTTAGCTACAATGCTAGTTTGCTACACAGTTTTAAATTCAAAAAAATTGGTAGAGTGTTAACTTCAAATTTATCTGGTTCAAGTTCCAACAACAACCGTCCGCTGGATTTGATTGCCAATAACCGCTTTTATAACTACAGCCCCGATTTTTATTTTGACATACCTTTAGTTCAGGAGCAATCTCAAATTCAAAATAGCTTTAATTACGAAGGAAAAGTAACCTATACAGAACCCCTTGGCAAAAAGCGTTACGGTGAAATCAGCTACGCAAGAAGAAATAATAACTACGAATCAATTAACGAATTTATTGATGTTTTAGAAGATGGTACCTTAGTTCCGAATACTATACTTAGTAACAATTACACCAACGATTATATTTATGATAGAGCAGGATTGAGCTTGCGTCAAATCAGAAATAAATACAATTTAACAGTGGGTGTTGATGGTCAAATGTCTTCGCTAAAAGGCGTTGTAAATGATACCATGCCCGTGGTTAAAAACTTTCAAAACATTTTACCACGAGTAAACTTTAGATACAATTTCACAACCTCTAAAAACTTTAATTTACGCTACCGCACTTCAGTTGATGAGCCATCTATCACACAACTTCAACCCGTAAGAAACAACACCAATCCACTTAATTTATATTTAGGAAACGAAGATTTATTAGCTGCTTACACGCATTCATTATACATGCACTATTTATCGTTTAGTCAGTTTTCTGGTACAAGTTTCTACGCTAATTTAAGCAGTAGATATACCAAAGATAGAATTACCAATGCTACCGAAATTAACCCTGAAACGTATGTGCGCACAAACCAACCAATAAACGTTGATTATGACTTTAATGTAAGCTCATACATTTCGTTTGCCGCACCACTTAAATTCATGAAATCGAAATTTAATTTATCTTCAAATAATGGCTACACCAACAGCATTGTATTTGTAAACGCTGTAAAAGACATTGTAGAGCGCTACAATACGGGTGTTGATTTTTCATTAGAGAATAGCAAAAAAGATATTTTAGATTGGATGGTTGGAGTGTCCTTTAATCAAACTACTTCTGTGTACCAACAAAGCACAGATTTCAATCAAGTGTACTACACCACCACTTACTATACGAACATCACTTTTAGCCATGACCGTTGGTTGCTTAACACTGGTTTCGATTATAACGTTTATTCTGGAGATGCTTTTGCAGAAAACCAAATAATACCTCTTTGGAATGCTTACATAGCAAGGGTTATGCTTAAGAGTAGAAGAGGCGAGTTGCGTATTTCTGCATTCGATATTTTAAACCAAAACATTGGTTTTAGTCGTACTGCCGATTTGAATTTCATCCAGCAAGAACGCACCAATAACTTGGCGCGCTACTTTATGCTAAGCTTTACCTACCGCCTAAACAAAATGGAAAACCCTAACGAAATGAAGGGTGGCATGCCATGGGGCGGAAGACGTAGAAGGTAGTTGAGTGATTAAGTAATGAAGAGATTAGGTGATTGAGTGATGAAGTTTTTTATCTTCTCTTATTGATACTGCTGTTTTAATTCCCCTTTTTTGTGAGCCTGTCACGATTAAGCATCGATAGGGCATGGGGAGGATTTTTATTCCCCTCTTGAGACTCGTGCTAAGCTTAGTCGAAGTATGGGTTAGGGGTACGTCATTTCGAGCGAAGTCGAGAAATCTTTTTCTATGTACTTTTTTTACTTGATTAAAAAAGTACCAAAAAAATCAAGTCAAAATGCTAACTTTTATTTTGCTACTCAAAATTTAAAAGTTCGCCCCATTTTGACCTCACCAACGCACATTAATTTTTTAATTCCCCTCTTGAGAGGGGTTAGGGGTGTGTTTTATTTTTAATTTTCAAGGAAGTTGGCATCCAAAATAAATTGAATATCTGACATGTTTCTTATGCACATTAATTCGCCATTAGATTTACAATTCACACTTAATTTTATCTTCTCTGAGTAATAAACAATTACTGATTGAGCAGACCTATAATACTTTTCGTAGGTGATAACGTACGCATCATTTTTTCTCAAAACCATTCTAATATGATTTTTCTTATTGAATAATGTTGAGCCACCACAACAATTATCCTTAAGACGAAATTTAACTGATTTTTTAGGTAAACTTTTTTTAATATAACTTCTTACTTCTTTAGGAATTTTTCTTTTGATTGTTATCCTTTCAATTTGTTTTGAATCTGAAATAAAGGCATAAAGTAATGAGTCAATATTTTGACCAAAAAACACCTGAGGTGATAAAACAAGAAATAATATGATTAATAGTTTTTTCATAAACATTTCTCTTCCCCTTCGAGGGGTTAGGCTTGGCTTTTAATAAAACATCCTATTTTCAGCAGCCATTTTTCTTAATAGTGGGCTACATCTGTAACGGTCTTCTTGGTATTCTTGTTGCAATCTATCAAGGGCGTTGACGCAAATTTCTATACCCAATTCAT